>NZHI01000046.1 GCA_002691345.1 Synechococcus sp. MED650
GACGATTTCCCTGATCGGTGGTCATGGAACCACGATCGCGTGGGCTCCCACGTTTGTGGAGCGTTTCCAGATGGAGAACGCGATGGAGATCGGGATTGCGGCTGCCACCTTCGGTCTGGTTCTGGCCAGCGCCAGCGGAGGACCGATCGCTCAGTTTTTAATTCGTCGTTTCCAGGTGCCCTGCCCGGAGCTCACCCCTGCTGGTGATGGCGGGGGTTCAGATCAGCAGGAATCGGTTGGTCGCACGATTGATATGACCGGTTTNCTGTCAGCGTTGCTGGCCATCAATCTGTGCATTATCAGCGGCAAGTTTTTGAATTTAGTTATCGCGGCGGCTGGTCTCAAATTGCCATTGTTTGTTCCTTGTCTGTTGGTGGGAATTCTGTTGTCCAACTTGTTACCTGAGCGTCAATCCCAACGGGTCGTGTTCCACTGGCCCCAGCAATCACCGGCTTTGGATCTGATCGGTGAACTGTCCCTGGGTATCTTTNTGGCGATGTCGTTGATGAGCCTTCAGTTATGGACCTTGGTGGGCCTGGCNCTGCCGTTGCTGGTGATCCTTCTGGCTCAGTTTTTCTTCGCCCTGGTTGTCAATCTGTTGTTGGTCTTCCCATTGATGGGGCGGACTTACGACGCTGCCGTGATCTGTGCGGGTTTCGGTGGCATTTCCCTGGGCTCCACACCAACGGCGATGGCCAACATGACAGCGGTAACCCAGCAGTACGGANCATCCACGCGAGCCTTTCTGATCGTGCCCTTGGTGTCGGCGTTCTTTCTGGATCTGGTGAATGCTGTGTTGATTCCAGCTTTCCTGGGTCGGCTCTGAATCCAAAGATGGCCACAGCGGNTGTTGGGATCTTCAGTTCAAATCAGGCCACTTCTGGGCACCAGCCGACGTCCCGTTCCAGCCGTTGCAGCCACTGATGGCATCGATGATCAAGGTGAGCACCTTGAGGGAGAAGTTGTTGATGGTGCGCGCAGGCCGGTTGCGTGACNCCAGCATCGGAGAGGGTGTGCTGGAAGTGCTGGCAGGTGAGGCACACCATCAGTGATCGGCTNGGCCGAAGCCTGCCCGTGTTGATGGTGGGCCAGGTCGATACTTGCTGGGGGCTCGGGCGAGTCATCGCATNTTTTCGATACATATGTACTACTCGGGCTTTCGGGCGGTGTCAATGTCGCCTGCTCAACGGAGAATGAAGGGATGACGGAACCATTCCCCACACTCCAGTTCGATCTGGATGTTGAGGCTGTTCGGCTTCTGCATCGATCGGTCTCGTTTCATCTCGAAAAATGGCCTGGCGGCCCTGATCCTCGAGAGCAACAGGCACTCATGGCGATGAAGACGCTGCTCACGGCGGCCCTGCTGGAATTCAGTCTTGACCAAGACGCGCAGCGCTGAGCACCTCTCCTGTTCTTTACCCCTCTTCATAGAACAGGGACAGTGGTTGGTGGTGGATCTACAAAGCAGTTAGATGTGCAGCCGCCATGGACAACCATCAGAACCCGAGCTGGGATGCTGTTGAGGCCTGCATGGAATGCATCACGCACTGTTCGACCGACGATGGCGAGTGCGTGACCAGCTGCGTCCTGACCCACCTTGGTGAGGAACAAGAGCTCTGGACGAGCAGCCTTTGCCTCTGAAGTTGTTCATGGCATGGTTTCTCGGATTGGCTGTGGTCTTGCTGCTGTCCTGGTTGGGATGGCGTTTGAATCAGCTCGAGACGTCGGCTCTGTTCTCCCGTGAATCACGGTTTGTGAAACGCCTACGCCGAGGGCCCAAGCGCCGCAAACACCATCACTGAGCTGCATGATCTCTGCAGATGTGTCCATCGCGCCAGCTCCAATTCCAAGGGTCCGCGGCTTTGGCTTGACGCAGGTCATCACGGTCACGAAGGCAAACGGGGATGAACTCCGTTCGATAGTCAAATGCGGAATCGCGGACTGACTGGTTTAAGACCAGGCTTCCTCCTTCGCCGGAGACAGAACGGTGGAACGTACCAACGGGGATCTGGAGCGCTCCCATGGCGCGGACCAAATGAATGATGTGGTGAGGTTGATCCCAGTCCGGATTCAACAGGGTGAAGGTGCGCGCACCTTCCAGAACGAGGTTGTGGTCGACCTGATGTCTGTGCATGTAGTACTGCTCGGCACCACTCTCATCCGGAGGTGATACGGCAGCTCCATGGTGAGCCACCACATCGGTTCCGTTGCTCCCTGGAACCCCTGCGTCAAAGAAGGTGACCGAGGGTGTTTCTCGGAACACATGAATCGGGACAAAATGCAATCGCATTTGATGCACTCCTGTTCTGGTTTGCCCGCTGCGGAGGCATGACGACAGGTCCGTGGGGTCAGCGTTTCATCCGACAACCAAGCTGGATTGTTCCTTCGTCGATGAGGCGTCCAAGACGCTGGGCCACGGCTTCCTCAGTTCGGTTGAAGCCGTTCTGATGGCATGTCACCCAGGCTATTTCGCCATTGGTGATGACACCGGTGGACATGGCTTTGAGGAAGACTTGTCCAAGGGTCATCAGGCCTGTGCTGCTCCATGCAGGCTGAAGAAGGGCTGTCTTGCCTGCAGCAGCTCCTCACCTTTCTTCATGGATATTGCCGTGATGAACAATCGCCAGGGCTTGNTTGAGTTGATGTTCAAGGGGGCTGTTCGAGACAGGGTCGATCGCGAACACGTGCTTGAAGCCTTCTGATGCACAACACGGTGAATGCTCAGAAGAAAGCATGCGATGCATGGTGCAAATCAAGGGCTCCGGAACCTGTCGATGCCGGGTGCGGTTCCAGCGGAGGCATTGCTGAAGCGGGGTGTGCAACCACCACCCGAACCAGGTGATTGAGCTTGGAAAGCTGCTTTCTTCGATCAGGTTGCGTCGCCATTCCCTGCGTGCATGGGTGGCGTCCAATAGAAGTGATTCACCCTCAGCACTCGCACAATGGATTGCGTCATGAAGCTGACGTTGTATTTCAGGCCAAGGGCCCTGAATCGATTCGTCTCCCCAGAGCTTTCGCCGAAGAGAGTCTGTTGAGATCACACGAGCAGGAATCTTTGGAGCGAGAAGAGTCGCCAACTGTGATTTGCCGCTGGCCGGTGGGCCGATCAGGAGATGAATCTGGATGGGCTCAATCGGCGAGCAGTTCATCCGTCAGGATGAACTGAACATAGGCAGCCATGTCTGATTCGCGGGGCAAGTTGAAACGCTCTGCAGCCCTATCGTTTAACCACTGTTCAGCGTGAGCATCGCGCTCATCAATCCAGGCAAGAACCTTGTCAAGTTCGTTGTCCATGGATGTGAAAAACAGTATGCATTTAAAATTATTTTGCTTGAAATGAGCCCTCTGTCAAGCAACAAATCGCTTGTAAAGCCAGCGAACGAAGCTGCCGATCACAGGAACGGGCTCAAAGGTGGGCCCAATGAAATCGAAGTAGTCCCGATGCTTGACAATCTTTCCATCTTTGCCGAAAAGCAGGCGTGTCGCGCCTGGATAAATAAATTCGATCCCTTTGATTTTCAGGCCGAGCTTCCACTCGACAAAGGCTGTGTCGCCACTGATGGCAACAGCTTCCGTTTCCAGAAAGACATCGTCACAACGCTGCATTAAGTTCGCTTGGGCGACGATGTATTCGTCGATACCATGCTTTTCTTGCGTGGGATCGATGAAGTGAACGTCATCGGCATACGCCTTCTTCCACTGCTCCGGAGTCGGCCCAGGTTGGCCGTAGGGCTTGGTGAAGAGTTGTCGGAGCTGCTCAGCATCGAGTGGTGTGTTGATCATCAAAAGTCGGCGCCAACCTGCGCTGTGACGGTGTTGTTAAATTCTGGGGTGGACATGCTCTGGTAAATCGACTCATAGCGGATCGTTGTGAACAACTTACTGGTGGGTGATGGGTAGATCTTCACTTCCGCGGAGAAGGTGTTGGACGGACGGGATTCGTTGGCCCAGACCGTGGTGAATTGATTCTGCAAAGCAAATCGCAGAACATCGCTCGGCTTCCAGCTGAGATCTGCGGTCAAGCTCCCACCGCCATAGGTGCCGCCGCAAAAGTTATCGCTGGGGCAATCCACGCCGCCACCACTCCACTGCAGCGATGGGCCAATGGACAGTGTCAGGGAGGTTTTGTCGGTTTTGATGACCGGAAAGGCCAAGCCGATGTTCCCCAGAACGGTGTTCACGCCGGAATCGTTCGTGCCGTTGAACTGGTAGTTGCTCAGTGCGAATAGTTCTGTGCTTGCGCTGATGGGCTTGTCGTAGCGGATCCCAGCTGATCCTTTTTCCGTTTTGATGTCGAGGGGTTTGCCTTCATCCTTTGATTTATTGGTGTTGAAGCTTCCGTAGAGGCGGAGTTTTTGTGTGTCGTCCTGATATTTGGTGTCGGCGTTGAGGTTGATGGCCAGAGTGGAGTCTCCATCTTTGGTGTTGCCGACGAGGCCGGCTGACACGGAGCTCTCCCAGGCAGGTTTCTGTTGCACTGGTTTCAGCTCTGCAGCGGTGAGCTCCAGCCGTCCCAGCTGGGGGTGGTTCAGCACCGTGATTCCAGATTCCTCATCTCGGCTGATCAGTTCTCCCTGAAGGCTGTCTCCGTTGCGGAGAACCACTTTGACCGTTTCGGCCCAGCCAGCGCTGGGGGATGACGCGAGGGCAATCAAGCCTGCAGTGGCGAAGACGTGTTTCATGGCCAGCTAGCTGAAAAATCCTTTCGACTGCAGCCAGAGACCGAGCGCCACCAGCGGTCCGAATCCAGCGATCAGCAACGTGATCTTCAATCGCAATGGAGAAACCTGTTGGTTTTTTTGGCGAAGCGGCATCCATCAGACAAAGGGGCCATGAACTTAAACGCTGAATTCACCAGCTGCTGATCGTTCTGTACCCCAACGAACAACCGCCTATCGACAACGCGTTTATGATTTATCTGTAGCAGTTGCTACAGACGTTCACTTCGCTGCTCGGCGAAGCGCAGTTAGATCGACGCCATGGAACGGGGACGTCGGCCTTCTTCGGACTGAACCATGACCACACTTCTGTATCGCGGCCAGCGCTATCAGCAGCAGGCCTCCGCCGATGCCCAACAGCTTCGGTACGACCGCGGCGTCTACGCCAACCGTCAGCAAGAACTTGCTGCTCCCAAGCTCACGTATCGGGGCTGTGCTTACACCCCCTCGACGGCTGTAGAAGCCCCCTGTCAGGGGCCATTCATCTATCGCGGCGTCGTTTACAGCCGTTGAGATCAGAGTTCGTACTCTTCTTCGAACTCCTGAATCAAGCCCCGATAGAGCGCGAGGAGGCCTTCGGTTTCCTCGCAAAACCCGTCTGTCGTGTATTTGGCGATCAGATTCACAACAGCACTGCGGATCTGCGTGAAGGCTCCCAGGTACTCCGCCTGGATGTCTTCATCGCGGATGTCGTTGATCAGAGCTCCAACCAGCTCGATCTTGCGCTTGGCGGCTGCCATGTCCGCCTCCATCTCCTTGTTGAGCTTGCGGCGTTTCTTCGGCATCCCCTCAACCCGTTCAGTCAGCGACATTACGGGAGCCGCTACCCCTCGTTTTGGTGATCGTTTCCTAGCGTTGCTTAATCGCTTGGTCACTTGTGAATCAGACGCTTCGTGGCATCACCTACGTATCGGTTTGGGTGGTGATCTGGGGAACGGTCGCATCGCTGATGGATTGGATGCTTCTGGCTGGAGAGGTGTACGACACGGGCAGCACCGGCCAGGCAACAACCTTCATCGCCTATGGGGCTGCCACGGTTGTGATGGCGACCCGTTTCTCCAGTCGATTCCTCCGTTCGGCCGAATCAGAGGCTTCGGATCAGGAGTGATGTGCCCATCAGCAGCGCCAGCAGCTCGAATGCTCTTTTCACGAGACGATTCCCTTGGGCAAGCGAGATGTGTGCTCCGAGATAGCCACCCACCAATGACCCTGTGATGAGGGCAGGGAGCCAGTCCCAGCGAATGTCTCCACGGAACCCGAGCACCAGCGCTCCCGTGCCGTTCCAAACCAAGCCAACCAGGATGAGGGTGTGGGCGACCGCTCGGGAGTAGCTGAGTCCGAACCAACGCACCAGCCAGAGAGTGACGAACAGCCCAGTTCCGGAGGTGAGGGAACCATTCAGCACTCCGATGAGAAACAGTCCGAGAGCGCCAATCCCGATCTTGTTGGTTGTTAGTGGTGAGATGTGATCCTCGGTTCCGAGATCTTTTTTTCGGGCGGAATAGATCCCTAGGCCCAGGGTCAGAAGCCCCAGCGCGGTGGTGGCGATTCTGTCTGGAAGAGCCAGAACGGCACTGGCTCCGAGCCAGACTCCCGGCAATCCTGCTGCAAGGATCAGGGCGGATCTTGCTGGATCAAGACTGCTGGCTCGCCAATGGCGCCCTGCCGCACCGAGGCCCAACGCCACACTTGCCACTTTGTGAGTGGCAAGGGCCATGGCAAACGGGAGACCCAGGAGGATCAGCGCCGGCAACTGAACCAAACCTGCCCCGCCACCTGCTAAAGCTGAGAGGGCGTTGGCCAGGACAGCGATCAGGCCGAGGGCCAGCTGCATCAGCAGGTCGGTGAGATTCATGCCGTGATGGCTTGGCGATGCTGCATGAGCTTCAGCCGAAAGCAAATCCGATTGTTGCGTTTTGGAGCTGCATTGTTGGTCATCGCTTCTGTCTTAAGGGGATGCGCTCCAGATCTTGAAGGCATCAAAAGAGAAACCAACCAACTCAAGAAGCTTTTCAACTTCTCCAATCTCAAGGTCTGCAAAGACGACGACAAGGCGACATAAAGGTGGCTACCCCTTTGTTAAAAAAGCGATCGGCACTGAAAAGGTGACGATGCGATGGGGTTTCCCCGGGAGGATGGCCACCAGGGAAACTTCGTGATCGGAATGAGCTTCCCTGGTTTGAACCACAAAATCGGTGGCATCTTCGATGCTCCACATCGGCGGATCCCCGTCTTTCCGTTCCTCTCGGTAAGCCTCCCAGATTTCAGCAAACGTCTCTGCAGTTTCTCCGGAGCGCAATGTGTCAAAGGCTTTGTCGAAACCGAGTTCCTCAAAAGCTTCGAAGAACTGCTTCATCAAAGGATGGCCAATCGTTGCGGAGGCTCTGAGGGTCGAGTTGATGGTTCCGATCGCAGTGACCAAAAGCTTCGGTTTCGAACGTCGGGCATCGATGACCCCGACGGGTAAGGAAAGGTCCCAAACCGGGTGTCCGCTGACGGCACAGGCCAGGTCAAACAGGCCAAGACCACATTGCTTGACGAGAGACTGAATGGTTTGACGATCCATCGATTTGTCAAGCACCCGCAATCGACGTCCAGTGTTGCCAAGATTGTCAGGCNTTGGAGACCTGGGGATGTCCTTGGTTCAGATCTATCTCGAAGCTGTGACGCATCAGGTGATCACCAATGAGGAGTTGGCCTTTGTGGCTGGAAATCAAGATCAGTTCGATCGCACTGAACGGAAACTCACAGCCAGGCTTGAGCAGCTCATCAGCCTTGGCAATATCAGCGTTGGTTCTCGTTGATCAGCCAAACATCATGCGTTGAAGTCGAGCGAAGAGACCTCGAATCCCCCTCTTGCTTCGGGAAAAGATCATCCGTTCCTGGCTCAACAACATGATCGATCTGTGTCTTGTGAGCTTTGATAGAGGTTGAACGGTTGACCGTCAACCAGTCAGGGAAGTGCCACCACGCCAGACCAACTCTGCAACACATCCGGGGCGCCCTGGGTCAACGAGGCGACGGCTGTGGCAGACCCGATGGCAATGCCAATCACCAGTCCGATGCCGAACAGCAGGGCTCCCGTGAGTGCGACGCGATCGAAAACTGGCATGAACCCATCCCTTGTCCCTGCAGACGTTCTATTCAGGCCTGAGGCTTCGACAGCTTCATGTCACAGGACGTGATCCAAGTTGCTGTTGGCATGTGTGCTTTCGGCCATAAAGGTAGATCTACTGACTGATCAGGAGGGGATTGAGTCGCTAAGAACCGGGAGTCGTCAAATGGCGCCCAGAGCATGAAAACAATCGACGAGCACATCCAGAAAGATCAGGAAGAGTTCCTCAAGGCTCTCTCTGACCACAACGAGGGCAAGGTGCGACATCTCACGGAGGAGCTGCAGTGGCTTCTTGATCACAAGAAGCAGTTCCCGAACGATTCACATGATCCGACTCCTCTGGAGCTGTTCTGTGAACAGAATCCGGACGAGCCGGAATGCCTCGTTTACGACGACTGAGTAGAAGTACTCATCTCAGCGGGTCGGAGCGGGTCGTTGTCGCACCTCTTCATCAAACTTCTTTAAGTTGTATGGAGTTGTTGCCAGACGTTGATCCGCGCCATTCTTTCGCGTCCCATCGCTGGGGACCTCGGCCTACTGGTTCTGCGAGTCTTCACCGGGGCTCTGCTGATCCACCACGGTTACGAAAAGCTCGCCAACATCGAGAATTTCGCAGACGCTTTCGTGCGTCCGTTGCACCTCCCGTTCCCGATCCTGCTCTCTTACGTTGCGGCGTTTTCAGAGGTGATCGGTAGCTGGCTCCTGATTACAGGGCTTCTCACCCGTATGGGTGCTCTGGCGATCGCTGGAACGATTTCTGTGGCGATCTATCACGCCATCGTCACAGCCGGCTTCAATATCTATCTGCTCGAGCTCCTGGGTTTGTATTTCGGCGCAGCAGTCGCCGTTTTGGCATGTGGTCCGGGGCTCTTCTCGATCGATGAACTCATTGCTCGTCGGCTTGAGCCGAATCTCGAGCTAGCGGTTGAATCGCTTGAGCAATCGGTGTCTCGCACACCTTCCCTTGAAGAAATCCCTGTTGCTCGCTAGTTCGGTTCGTGGCACGCAAGCTTGATCGGAGTGGCGTAACATTTGTTTACGTCGCTCCGATCATGTGTCTGAACAATCGTCTGTTGACAATTCCTGGTTTCAAGATGCAGCGAAAGCTCAGATNCAATCNGAGCGTTTCACCAAGGCTGAAAAGCTCAACGGCCGCATCGCCATGCTCGGTTTCACNATCGGTCTTCTCACTGAGGTGATTACAGGCCATGGAATCGTGAGCCAGATCTGGTTTGGCGTTCTTGGCCAAGGCTGAACGTTGTTCTCAAGCCCCAAGCTTTTGCCCCCTGCTCACGACAGGGGATTTTTTTTGTTTATCGACGTCGCATCCATCCCCAAACCCACCAGCCGAGCACCAACAGGCCGATCAGTGGCAGCAGCTGACGAATCAGCATGGCNCCAATCAGCAAGGCAACCACGCTGATGGCAATTCGCTGTGTTTGTGCTCTTGCTTGTGGCGTCATAAAGCGCCAGCGCGGCAGAATCGGCATATCGATTTGGTTTTGATGAAAGAGGTCAGTCTGCTTGAAATGATCGGCCGCTCCCTGGCCAAGGTGGCTGCTGGGGCGGGTGTGGCGGCACTGCTGATCTGGATCACTTACGTGATGCTTGATTTTGGCCATATGCAGTCTGGGTTCACCTTGCCCCAATCCACGTATTGATCAGCGATGAACTGGCATGAGGTTGAGATCAGTCTGCTGGTCACAGCTGGTTTGTGCGGGGCGTTGCAGATTTGGTGGATCGGTTCTTTGCTGCGGCGCAATCACCGTCGTCGTGGTGCTGAACCACTGAGTGCATCGGATTTTCGGCGTGAATTGGAACGGATCTTCCGCGAGAGTGCCTAAACAGGTTGCTGAATGCGTGTGATGCATCAACTGCCCGGCCGCAGCACACTTCCCCGCTGGTTCCGAACCACGATCGCGTTTGGCCTCACTGCGGTGGCCACCGTGTGGATGATTTCATTGCTGCCCTTTTTGCTTCTCGCAGCTCTTCTACTCTCGCTCATCCTGATCCCAGTTCTTCGCCGGCTACGTCAGGACATGGATGCTGCCGGCATCTCAATGGATCCACAGCGGAGTCATCGCTCCACTGTGGATATCACCCCATGGCATCGACAGATTCGAAACCTCTGGAGCTCTTTCAGCTCCCGAACAGATCGTTGACCATGGTTCGGTAGCGACCCAGGGTTCTGCCGGCACGTCGGGGGCGTTGGCGCAGTGCCTGCCCGGGGAGCAAGTGCTGTGGAGCAAAGGTCACCAATTCGATCGGTGGAGCTGCACTCTGCTCTGCGGCGAGCTCGAGGGCAATGGCATCGGCAGTTGTCGGCGCAGCTGGCGGTGCCTCAAGGCTCGTGGGTTCCGCCGCCATCTGTGGTGCCGGGGCGCTTNGCACTGGGCGTGTGGTTTTCAACGGCCAGAGGAAGAGAAATCCCAGCAGCAGAGCCACGATGGCTGTGATGGTTCCAGTGAGCCCAAAGGCCAGGCCCTGAAAGTTCCAGAGCACGCCCGAGGCCGCCAAGCCGAAAGTGCCGATCACTGCCAGCACCAGGCCAAGGATCGACGCTTGTGGTGCGCGCAGAGCGACAGCATCGACGCCTTCTGGAACCATTTCGGATCTGGGTTCTGGTTCCGGCTTCAGCAAGACGAAGCTGATGGCCAANAGNACCAGAGCCGTGATGGTGCTACCCAAACCGAGGTTTTTCCCCTGGAAGTTCCACAGCAGCCCACCCGCTGCCAGACCTGCGACACCGGTNAAGGAAAGGGCGACACCGCCGTAAAGACCCATTCGGTTGTTCATGACTCAATTGCTCCGGTTTTGAGCGGCTGCATACGCAACAGCGCCACCGGCGACAACGGTGAGCAATCCCGTAGTGAGCAGAAAGCCCACCAGCATCACGAATCCCAGGAACGAACCCAGGAGTGACATCTTGATCCGGAGCAATTTCGACTTGATCAGAAGGGTTAGGAGCAACAGCACAGTTGCCTTCAATCCGGCAATTTTTGCTGCGCTGATGGGGCAGAACGGATTCAGGAGCACGTTGTATTCGGGATGTTGTGGTTAGCTTCAGCCCATGAATTGTGGCGAATAAACCGCTGTTCCCGTGGCGTGGTGAGCTGTGCTAGAAGGCAGCGCCCTTTTCTGTAGTGCCATGACTTTTCTCATGCATTGGCAATTCAAAACCGGTTACCACGAACAGGCTGCTCGGAAGTTTCTCTCAACCGGGGCCCCTTTCCCCGCCTGCACGTCTTGGAAGCGTTTTCATGCTCCAGGCTCTGTTGAGGGCTGGATCCTGGTGGAAACCGATGATGCAGGCGTGTGTTACGAGCACGCCGCTGAATGGGCTGAGTGCCTTGATTGGACCGTATCTCCTGTGTTCACCGATGAGCAGGCAGGCCCNTTGATGAGCAAGGTCTACAACTGAACCAAAAAAAAGCGGGCCTTAAGGCCCGCTTTTCATCAGCGACGACGGTTGCGTGAGCGCTGCTTGAGTTTGCGCTTGTACTTCTCAACGGGGGTTTCGTGATGCCGGATGCGACGCAGGTCAGAGAAAATGCCAGCTTTTGCAACGGAGCGCTTGAAACGGCGAAGCGCTGATTCGATGCCTTCGTTCTCGCCGACTGTGACCTGACTCATCCGTTCCCCNAAGAGAGCAATAAACNACNACTTTACCAGCTGCTCACGCCGTCATGACACTTGTTGAAGAGATGGTGCTGAGCCATGGATCCTGGTCTGGAGTGNGTGGCACAGCCCACTGGCGGGAAATTCCTTGAGCATCACGCACTGCCCCCTTTGCATCGGCCTCGCCGTTCTCTCAGCCGTGCGGTTCATGGCCCACTTCGTGATGGCGCTGCAGCTGGAACGGGGCCGAGCGGAGGTTTCAACCCATCCAGCCATGGTGCTCGGGTCGGTTTTTGAGCTGTGAGCTCAGCCGATCAAGGATCGGAAGGATCAACCAAATCGAGATAGACCTCATCGGACTGCCGTAAAGCGATCTCGTCGATGGCTGGGCATCCATAAAGGAGATGCACAAGCCGGCCAAGATCCATTTGTCNTTCTTTCACCTCTTGCCAGAGCCGGGCCGTCAATTCCGGATCGCGTAGATCCATCTGAGCCCGCTGAAGCTGCTGGGTGATTGCGATGTAACTCTGCCGGTCATTGCGAAGGCGACACTCACTGCCGCTGCACTCTGTGCTGGTTGAGAACAATCCCCCGATCGATGGGCGAGGTTCTCGAAGTCGTGGCGTCATCCATCCATCGCGGCTGAATTCAGTCTGTTGTGTGTTCTGTTGCTGACAATCAGGCTTCTTACCTAATGCACTGTTCTTTTGAGTATTTGCACTTAGCTCAAGCAAACGGTTGCTTCAGACACTTTTTGTAAAGTCATGTAAAGTAATCATGTTGAGGNAAGCTGGGATCAAATGGAAATTCTTGTACTCGCGGCAATTTTTGTGCCCTTTTCAGCTCTGGTCATGAACGCTTTTTCTGGCGATTCAGACGACGATTTTGACTTTCTTTGATGGAAACCAAATTACTTGCACTTATGGCTTTTGGCGCTTCCGTGATGACGTTGTGGGCTTGGTTGTTGGCAAATTTGCCGCAGATGGACTCTGACCTGAACAAGCAAGACAACCACCGTTAATGCGATATGGGGCGATGTGCCCTCTCAAGCAAAGCGTTCCTTTGAAGTATTGAGTTAAACCAAGTTCGCGGGCGTGGGCGTCGCTGAATGGCATCGATAGCCATCGTTCAGGCACTTGTCCCACAAGTTTTTGCCGTGCCTGTCGTGCTNTTTCACGACGNTCCACTTCTTCGCGATCGTTTTTTCGATAAACCGCTTCCACTTGCATCTCGCGNGCGCAGTTTTCGCAGGCGGTCACNGTTGGTTTGCGGCGGGTCAGGTTGTGAGAGAGCTTGTCGCTGGGCACCTCTCGTTCCTGCCCGCAGATGCACTGGCACCACCAGTAAGCGTTCCCTGCTTTTGTTCGNCGGTCGGAAGGGCGCACCACAGTCAATTTTCCGTACACCTCGCCGATGCGATTACGGGGACTTGAGGGCATGGTTCGACAGCGTGCGCCAGCCCCATGATGAACCGATGGCTTCGGTTTTAGGTGGAAGGCTGCTGGTCGTCAGAGCCGTTCTGCAGATCAGCGAATTTTGCGGCCATCGTGGGGTTGCTGCGCGTGAGCTTTTTCACCGTCACATCCTGAGCTTTGTCGTTAGCNAGTCGCAGATTGCGGTCGGCTCCCATGAGGGCATCCTTGGTCTTCTGCAAGTGATCGATAGATTTGTCGATCTCGTCGATAGCGGTTTGAAAGCGTCGCGATGCCAGGTCGTAGTTTCGTGAGAACGCCGACTTAAAGCTTTCGAGGTCGTGTTCGAAGNTGGTGACATCNATGTTTTGGGCCTTCACGAGCGCTAATTCAGCCTTGTATTCCATTGATTTCAGTGCAGCGTTGCGCAGCAGGGTGATAAAGGGGATGAAAAACTGCGGACGAATCACATACGTTTTTGAANATCGATGGGATACATCGACGATTCCAGAGTTGTAGAGCTCACTTTCAGGCTCGAGCAATGAAACAAGCACGGCATATTCACAGCATTTCTCGATGCGATCTTTGTTGAGTTCCTTGAGAAAGTCTTCATTTTTTTTCTTGGTTGTTGTTGTATCGGCTTCATTTTTCATCTCGAACATAATCGAGACGATTTCATTGCCACTCTCATCCTGGTCTCGGAAGATGTANTCCCCTTTGCTGCCGCTGCGAGCATCATTGTCTTTCTCGAAATAAGCTCTTGGAAAGGCTGCTGAACGGATGCGATTGAACTCAGTTTCGCAATGTTGCTCCAGAGTTTCGCCCACCATTTTTGTCGACAATCGAGCTTTCATATCCCTTAAGCGCTCGATCGCCTGATCCCGATCGTTGATCTGGGTTTCGTAGCGATCACGGATCGCCTGGGATTCCAGCTGATGCTTGAGCTCGGTTTCGCTCAGAACACTCTTCAGAGCGTCCCTCTCTTTCTCTACACCGCTCACCGCTTCGGAGATGGCAAGTTGCCTCTGGATCGCTCCCGCCTGAAGGCGTGCCTGCAGATCACGGAGTTCACCATCTTTTTGCAGGGTCAGTGTCTGAATTTCCTTGGCAAAGCGGGTTTCGGCGAGTCGTTCTGCGGTGGCCTGGTTCTCGCGGAGTTGTTGCAGTTCACTGGCGATTCGGTCGCGCTGTTTTTCAGCATTGCTCACCGCTTCCTTGATCGCCAGTTGTTGTTGCATGCCTCGGGCCTCGAGTTGCCCTTGGAGCTCTTGAATCTCGCGGGCTTTTTTGGCCATGGCCAGCTCAATAGCATTGCGTTTGTCCTGCTCGGCAAGGGCAAGACGTTTGTTGAGTTGTTGTTCGAAATCCCTGTCGCGCACCTGTTTGAGGATGTCGGCATAGCCTGCCTCGTCCACCTTGAAGGCTGTCTGGCAGTGGGGGCAGATGATGTCGTGCATGTCTGACGATTTGTGATGTCTGNTTTCGTCTTGTAAAGGCATTTTATTGGTTAATTGCTAACACCACATCAAGGAGAACTTCGCTCTTATGGAATTCCCTCAAGACCCCCATGCGANTTTGGAATCTGTCATCGTTGTTGGNATCGTGACNATGGCCACTATTGGTTTCTTTGCAGGATTGAAAGCTCTGTTCCTCGATCTTCGTAATCTGCGTCGGGCAAAGGTGTGATCGTTTCGCTCAATCCGATAAGGCTGCATGCAGTTCGCCGAGACGGGTGGAATTGACACCCAGATCGGAGTCTCCCAGTCGGGAGACGGAACGCACCTGGATGAACTTCTCCTGCTCATTCGCAAGCAGTTCGAGATCGTCGACGAAACCAAAGAAGGCGCTGCTTGCTTCGGCGTGCAGATAGTTGGAGCTNCGCTCCACAACAACCGTGCGTGGTAGCTCCGCCACCCGCAGGGCCAGAGTTTCGAAGTCGGCGTTTGGTTCTGCGCTGTTCCACTGTTCCTGTGCACAGTGGGCNGGGCTGGAACANGGGCTNAGGCGCCCGTCATGGTCGCCAAGATCGGTTGGCATCGGGCCAACCAGATGAAACAGCAACAAAACGGGAACCACCACAGAGGCAATCAGATTCATGGCGAGCGTTTGCGGTTTCGCCCCCAGTTCAGCATCCANATCCAGAGCGCGAACAGGGTNCCGACCGGAAGAACAATGACNAGCAACTGGGCGATGACGAATTGACGAACTTCAGGATCCATTTCGGNCATTCACTCGCCATCATGGTGCGACATCCCGTTGCTGATGAACCCGTTGTCTTGGATCCTCGTTGCCTGGGTGGTCGTTGCTGTTGCGTCAGCTCTCAAGTTCTGGAGGATGACCGCGGTGTATCGGAATAAACCCATGCAGCCAGGGGCTGAGCTGCAATCTCAGGTTTTTCGCGAACAACTCGAGCGGCTCTGGGAAAAGGACAGCCGCGTTTAATGATCAGCGTTCAGCAATGACCCAGGCTGTTGCTGCTCTNTGGCGAATGTAGAGATCGGCGAGTTCTCGTGCCATCTCTTTCAAGGCGTCCAGATCGTCGGTTTCNTTGATGGATCGCTTGATCGATTCCGCCTCGAACTGNTGCGGGAGAGATAACTGCACGGTTGCCGAGCTTCTAGAGTGATCTTAATAAAACTTCATGAAAGCTGTGTCTTGATGGCGGCNCGTGAGCGGGAAATTTCCTGTTGCCAGGCCAGAAGGAGGTCTTTGGTGATGGCCTGAAGCTCTTTTACGTCCGACATCTTGTTGATATCCCGAAGACGCGATTCAATCTCGAATTTTTGGCTGATTGTGAAGCTAATTGGATCATCCATCTGAGTTGCGAATCAATGGCACAAAGGTATCGATGGAGAGGAGCATCGATGTAGCCAATGCAACGAGCTTTTATGAATGTGCTCCAACTTGCACAATCAGATCCAAGCGATGCCTAATCAGCTGGAAGTGACACAGCCACAAGAAGCGCCAAGCCGATATCGGCTGCAGCTATCAGAAGTTCAGTAAAAAGTCCCATCGCGATCAATTCCTGTTTTCGTCGATTCTGGGGAGATCGCTGGGTCGCATCAGCGCGAAAACAGTGGCGCCAGTGAGCACTACCCCAACGACGACCATCGCAATGATGGCCGTTGTGTAATCAGTCATGGAAGGAGCGCTGTTGTTGCCATGCTACACGTTTGTAACACTGTGTAAAGCAGGTCTCTCAGGCGGCGCTNCTCCGGCGTTGGTCGTGGAGGTGCTCCAGCTGGTTGTGAACTTGACGGAGCTGCAAGAGCACTTGCTCGGTTCCCTCAAGCTTTGCAAGGTTGAGCAGCATTGTTTCGAGCTGCTCCTTGCTGCTGATCAGCACGCGGCATTCAGGGCTGCCGGGTTCGTAGGACATCCGCTTTCAGAGGNATTGNATCATCCAAGAAGAATGGCGCTGTTTCTGTTAGCGATTGGTACGCGCTGCAACATTGTTGTCGCATTCCTGAAGGGCTGGTTCAGTGAGAGCGGCGTTCCCCCGGCGATGGATCTCCTTGGCGTAATCCGTCCAACTTCCCTGCCCCCAGTAGCGGAAACAGCTCGTTTCGAGCAGCAGCAGTTGCATCAGAGCCTCGTGGTATTCCCCTGACTGCGTGAGCTGTGGGTCCTCATGGACCCTCTGATCGAACACCGCATGGAATCGGGAACTCAGCTGTTTCATCGGCTCGAGCACATTGCTGTAGCCCTCCACCCAGCTGAGGTTGTTGGTCCAGGACGCGCCTTCCATCGCGAAGTGTGGATCTGACTGTTTCAGTTTTTCCATGGCGTTGTCCACGGCGGCCGGGGTCAGTGTTGGCCCGGTTGCGTTCCAGAGGCGCTGCTGATGCACAGCCTGAACAGCAGGGAACTGATCGGATTCGATACCGATCTCGGTNAGCAGTTCGAGGTACTCGCTGCCGTTGATCGCAGNGGTTTCAAGGCCTTCATCGCGAATGCGGCGATGAGCTTGCCGAAAGGCCTCTGGGAATTCATTCATCATCACGCCGCCGTTTTCGCCGTCGGCGATCTGGCTGACCAATGCCGGCACACGTCTCGTGCCCAGGGGTTGGCGTTGGCAACCCAACGCCTCATAGCAGGGCTGCATTTGACCCACCAGCTTGGTGTCAGAGCCCTGGGTTTTGATCAGCGCCGTGATGCTGATCTGTTCCCCGCAGCTGTTGCGTGCTGTCAGCCGGTTGGGCACGAGGCACTGCTCTCGGCTGAGTGGCTGACCGTTGAGGGTTTCAATGCTGTGTTCTTGCACCAGCAGCCACTCATAGCCATGGCTGCGGAGCGCAGAGATGAAGGCGAACAGGGTGTCTGGATGGTTTGGCAGCGCCATCTCCGGTGGGGAGAATCCCTTCACGCGTTGCAGGGCTTCGATTCCGAATTGATTGGCGAACTGGTGCTGCCAGGCNCTGATTTGAAGNCTCAGATCGGGGATCGGTGTGGAAGGGGCGACGGCATGGCTCCAAAACGTGCCGAGCCACTCCACGTGGCGCTGCATCTCTGCATCGCAGGCCAGGTGGCGNAGGGCTGCCACGACGTCGTTCCGCCCCATCTGCTCCAGCCCCCAGAGCAGATTCCCCGAGTAATCGAGCATGATCCGCGGGCTGCATCCCTCCGCGATCAGGTCTGGGATGAGATCTGCCATCCGCCGATAGCACTGGGCAAACGGTTCGGCGTTGTGGTTATCTCCATCGTTCGGGTGNTCCACCATGAACTGCAGGTGTGAGATCAGGGCACCGTTGATCCCGGCGGGCACCGTTGGTTGGTGCATGTGAAGTGCGCAGGCAAAGCCAGCCCGAATACGATCCAGCTGTCGATCACTTCGGCCACTCCACACGGAGCGCTGTTGCTGCATCAGGGCCCGTAGTTCCGCTTCACGGCCGCAGATCGGGGGAGAGGCCGTCATTCGGAGATGGGTGCGTTAGCCCTTCAGTGTTGCGACGGGTTGCGTTTGGCGCCATTCGAATCAAGATCAACGTCGTGTTGATTGCTGTTATGCCACTCATCAACGTGCGCACCTCGTTGCCATCGCTGAAGGATGNATCGGCTTTGTTGCAGGAGCTTTCTGCGGAGTTGGCCAGCCAGACGGGTAAGCCGGAGGCCTACGTGATGACGCTCCTNGAGACGGGTGTGCCCATGACCTTCGCTGGGAGTCATGAGCCCTGTGCCTACGTGGAGGTGAAATCGATCGGCGCCCTGCGCCCGCCCGCGATGACCGCCGCGTTCTGTGAACTGATTCAGGCGCGNACGGGAATCCCGGCCAACCGTGTGTACATCGGTTTTGAAGATGTGCAGGCCAGTTGCTGGGGCTGGAACGGCAGCACCTTTGGTTGATTNCCACGCATACTGGGCTTNAAATCACGAACTGGCGGTGAACAGTTCTCCTTCCGGGATTTCAAGCGATCCACGCCAGATCACTTTGATCGCATCGTTGCGAGAGCGTTTTCGCCTGGCTGAACAGAACCGTGATGCCAGGGCCAAACAGGCGCTCTTTCGGGAGGCGATNTATCTCGGGATTCAGCCGCAGGTGTTTACAGAGGTCCATTGAGCAGCTCNTGGCTGCTGCTGTTCAAAACACTCTGGGGATGGTCTGGATCTCTTGAGCAGGCCTGTGCACGTGCTGCGGCCGATGGGTTTGACGGTCTTGAGCTGAACATTGATCATCCCTGTCTTCAGGAGCTTGATTTTTCAGCCATCAGGCACTCCTTATCGGAAGCGAACCAGCATCTGATTGTCGAAATCGTCACCGGGGGGGACTACACCCCTGATCTCCACTGCACCCCATCGGAGCATCTCGATCAGATTCAGCGCGGGTTGGAGCGTGCTGTTGCACTGGCCCCGCTGAAGATCAGCCTGATCACCGGCAGCGACTGTTGGGAGGAATCCGAGCAGCATCACTTTCTTGCCAGCGTTCTGGATCAGGTCGATGCCTGTTCCATTCCGGTGACGCTGGAGACGCATCGCAGTCGCTCTCTGTTTGACCCTTGGCGGATGCCGGCCTGGCTCGTTCGCCATCCACGCCTGCGTCTCACAGCGGATCTGAGCCACTGGTGTGCCGTGTCGGAACGGTTGATGACATCCGATCTGCCCCCCGTTCAGGCGATGGCCTCTCGGGTTGACCACATCCATGCCCGAGTCGGTCATGCCCAGGGTCCCTCAGTCAGCCATCCGTTCGCCCCGGAATGGGCGGAAGCTCTTGAGAGCCATCGTTCCTGCTGGCAGTTGTTTATCGACAAAACCTTTCGGCCGGACCGGCCGATCACGCTTACCCCCGAGTTCGGCCCCGATGGCTACATGCCGCTTCGGCCGTTCACCGCTGAACCTCTTGCGGATGTTCAGCGCCTGAATGCGGAGATGGCGTCTTGGCTTCGCTCAAACCTGCTGATTCCATCGGCCCGCAACCGTTCTCGATAAAGACCCTGCCAGTGAAGGATCCTCTGTTCCAACCGGTGGGGTGGACCAGGCTGAAAGTCTTCGCTGTACCCGCGCTGAGCTGATTCCACCAGAGCCCTGTCCTCTTCAAGAAAGGTGAGCAGCTGCTGCAACCAGGTGTCTGCTGAGGCTGCATCCCTGCCATCGGCGGCCGCGAACAATCGCAATCGCATCGTGCAATGGTCGGGCTGATTCGGCAAAAATTCCAGAAACGCCAACCGACCGTCGGGCCACACGAGCAGATGGCTCCAGGGAGGTAGCCCGAAGGTGAGGAAGCGTCCTCCGTCTGAGTGGGGAGTTTCAAGCAGGTTGTTGTATTGGCTGAAGCGATGGACGTAATCCCGCACCGGCCCCTGCTCGCGGTGCAGAGTCGTGGGATGGGCGATGGCAACGTGGTAGTCGTCGAGTGTGTTGTCGTGGGCGATCTTCCAGTTGCAGGCCAGGTTTTGTTGGCTGACACGGAGCTGTTGACCAGCTGCATTCCAGGAATCGCTGGCTTCGGCATGAATGAGCTGCAGCTGGTTTTCAAGCGGCAGGGCCTGATCGCTGAATGCGATCCAGATCAGTGGGCCATCGATGCGGCAGGCAAGCTCGAGCATTCCCCATCTCTTGCGATCAAAGCCTTCTTCAAACTCCGATTCACGTGCCGCTGCCTGAAGTTCACCTCGGAGGTTGTAAGTCCAGCCGTGATAAGGACAGACCAGACGTCGACAGGGTTTGCCTGAACTGCTTTCGGCCCGGAATGCCACACCGCGGTGGGGACAGCGGTTACGAAAGGCCCGGGGCTGCGCGTCCGCAGGCCAGGTGAGCAGAAGCGACTGATCCAGCAGTGAGACCTCAAGCACCTCGCCCGGATGCAGATCGGAGGTTGCGGCTACCGGATGCCAGTAGTGGGTGGCGTAGCTATGAGCGTCCCAGTGATGCATTGCTTCATCGCAGTAAAGCGACGCAGGAAGGAACGGCAGACTCAGCACAGTTCCATTCAGCACAGTTCCACTCAGCACAGTGCCGGTTCCAGCTCTCGCATGGTGGCCGAGAGGGAGCGACGCATCGAGAGGAAGTCGCTGCTCAAGCGCAACTGATCAAGATCGCCTTTGTGGAGGTCGACATCAAGGGAGCGAATGATCCGACCTGGATTGGGGGCCAGCACATGCACCCGCTGTGCCAAAACAAGAGCTTCTTCCACGTCGTGGGTGATCAGCAGCACTGTCAGCCCAGTGCTTCGCCAGAGGTTGAAGAGAAAATCCTGCATCGATTCGCGAATCTGCAGATCCAGGGCACCGAAGGGTTCATCCAGCAGCAGGACGCTGGGATTGGTGGCAAGAGCACGGGCAATGGCCACCCGCTGCTGCATACCGCCGGAGAGTTCGCGCGGCAGTTTTGTGGCGGCGTCACTGAGGCCTACCACCTCCAGGAAATAGGCCGTTCGCTCCTTGATTTCCGCCAATTTCATGCTCTGAAGTCGCATGCCGAAGGCAACGTTCTGCGCGGCGTTCAGCCAGGGATAGAGGCTGTATTTCTGAAACACCATGCCCCGGTCTGGTCCAGGGCCGGTTACGGGGGTGCCGTCGACAGTGATGCAGCCACTGCTCGGTTGATCCAGGCCGGCGATCAGGCGGAGGATCGTGCTCTTCCCGGATCCAGAGCTGCCCACCAGGGCCATGAAGTCTCCGGATTTCATGGAGAACGACAGGCGATCGAGGATCAACTTCTCCCCGAAACGCTTGCTGAGGTTGTTGACGATGAGTTCCATGGTTTACACAGCCCACTTGCAGCTGAGCCGCAGCAGCAGCCGGAATCCCATATCGATGGCAAAGCCGATGAGGCCGAGCACGATCAGTTCGGCAAAGATCTGATCCGTGCGGAAGAACCGTTGGGCCAGCTGGATGCGCTTGCCAAGGCCAACTTCAGCGGCCACCAATTCAGCCACCACCACCAGGTTCCATGAGGTGGCGATGTTGATCCGGAGCGTGTCGATGATGCTGGGGAGGCTGTAGCGGGCCACCACCTGCACCAGCACCTGACGGCTGCGGCCGCCAAGAGTGAGCGTGGTTTCGATCAGTTCTTTGGGTACGAACTTCACCGCATCCATCACCATCAGGATGTTGAAGTAGATCGTGCCGAGAAAAATCAGGGCGATTTTCGGTTCTTCTCCGATGCCGAGATAGATGATCAGCAGGGGAATGAATGCCGCTGCCGGCATATAGCGGAGCATGGCGATCAGCGGCTCGCACAAGGCGCAGATTGCTGGATAGACCCCCATGCAGATGCCGATCGGCACCGCCAACAGGGTGGCCAGGAGAAAACCTCCGAACACCCGGCCTGTGCTGGCCACGATGTCTTGAAAGAGGATTCCGCTCTCGGCCATGGAGGCCAGAGAGCGGAGAACTGCCTGTGGTGAGGGAAGGAATTTCTCATCCACCAGACCAAGGGAGGCGATGGCGGTCCACAGCAGAAGAGGCACCAGCAGAGATGCCACTTGCAGGCCACCCCGCACAGCCCTGGATGGCATGGCACCCAGGGTGAACAAGGAGAGAAGACCAGTGCTTCTCTCCTTGCTGGCAGTCGCGGCCGTGGCAGTCATCAGGAGGCGGCGACCTTCTGGATGAAGCTGTCGTCAAACAACTTGCTCATGTCTGGCTTTTCGGGGATGAAGCCAACAGACACCATGAAGTCGGCCATTGATTCCGCGGCGTAGGGCATGAACTTCATGCCTTCACCCTGGCTAAAGGCCTCAAGGTTCTCCTCAATCGAGAAGAAGCGGGTGCCATCTTTGTACTGCTCGTATTCCTCGGTGGGAATGCCGGCACGCTTCGCCATGATCGCTTCCGACTTCTCGGGATTCTTCGCCATGAAGTCGCGAACGTCCCACCAGGTTTTGACGATCTTCTGAACATCGTCGGGACGTTCCTTGATCAGATCTCCACTCACGGTGAGCAGGTCAGGGATGGCACCGGGGTATTCCTTCGAACTGGCAATCACCCGGGCTCCTTCACGCTTCATGGCCGTGCCGGTGTAGGGCGGGAATGCCCCCACAGCGTCCACCTGGCCAGCGGCGAAGGCTGTGGCTGCCTGATCGGTGGGCATGCCTTTGATCACGACATCTTCACGGCTGAGGCCAGCGTCTTTCAGGGCCAGGCTGAGCAGATAGTCGTCGACGACACCCTCTTCCACAGCAACGGTTTTGCCCTTGAGCTCGGCGATGGATGTGATCGAGGCGTCAGCAATGATCTGATCGTTGCCGGCAGAGTTGTCGTTCACCAACACCACCACTTCACCGCCGTTCTCACCTGGCAGGAAGGAGATGGTGTCGTTCAGAGTTTGGGAATTGCCATCGATCTTGCCGGCGGCGAAGGTTTCCATCGACTGCACATAACCGTCGAACCACTTCATCTCGACATTCACGCCGTTCTTTTCGAACAGCTTTTCTTCAACGGCAATGGCCCATGGCCACCATCCGGCCCAGTTGCTGTAGCCCAGCACGATCGGAGTGCCGCCCACCGCGGGTGTGGAGGGTTTGGAACAGGCGACGGCCAGCACGATGGCGAGGCTGGCGAAAAGAAGGTTGCGGAGTTGTCTGGTCATGGCATGGGCGTGGTGGGTGAATGCAAAGGGGTTGGGGCTCAGGCGGTGGCCAAAGCACGGGCCGGTGGGATCCGGCTGGTGATGGCTTGTCGAACCCAGAGGTGCCAGGCGTCGAGGCCTTCACCGGTGAGGGCGGAGACCTCGATCACCGTGGCGTTGGGATTGATGCTGAGAATGTTTCGCCGGATCGCCGCCAGATCCACGGGCAGATGGGGGAGCAAATCCACCTTGGTGATCAGCACAACATCCGCTTGACGGAACATCAGGGGGTACTTGAGCGGTTTGTCGTCGCCTTCTGTGACGCTGAGCAGAGCCACCTTGTGGTGCTCGCCGACATCGAATTCGGCCGGGCAGACGAGGTTGCCCACGTTCTCCACCAGCAACAGATCCAGGGCGGCGGGATCAAGCCGCTGCTGGAGCAGCTTCAGGCCTCCACTCACCATGGCGGCATCCAGATGACAAGCTCTACCGGTGGTGATCGGCACCACGGGGATTCCAACGGCTTCCAGGCGCTCGGCATCCAGTTGCGTGGTCATGTCACCCTCGAGCACAGCGATCCGCAGCTCGTTGGTCAAAGCAGGTAAGGAGCGTTCGAGCAGAGCTGTCTTGCCCGCGCCGGGGCTGCTCATCAGGTTGAGGCACAGCAGATCCCAGCTTTGGAAATGCTCGTTGTTGTGTTCCGCCTGATGCGTGTTGGCAGCGAGGAGGTTGAGGCCGAGGGTGTCCTCGAGGGGCATGTGCATGATCAGAAAGGGGGGGTATCGGTTTCAGCGCTGGCGCTGGATTGAGGCTGACTCAAGGGCAGTGGAGGCATCGCTGCGGTAATCGATGCTGCGGATCCGAAGTTCACGGCCGCTGACGATCTCCTCGAGCGGGAGATCGCAACAGGGGGAGCGGTAAGCGTTTTCCGGCACGGGCTCGTAAGTGCCGTTGCAGCTCAGACAACGCCCCACAAAGGGGATTTCCGTGATCGTGAGCCGGGATCCATCGAGCCAGGTGCCCTGCACCGCTGCGTTGTACGTGGTGACGAGCTGATCAGGTTCAACGCAGGTAAACCGCCCCACATCCAGATGAATGGTGTCCACCATCGCGGAGGTGTCATCTCGCCTATCGCGCCACTCATTGAGCGAGATCAGCAGGCATTTGGTCATGTCGACTTCGTGCATGCCTTATCTCCACTTCTGGTCAACGTTCATGTTGCAGTCGTCGTTGATCCACTCCGGTCTGCCCTTGCGGGGCAGCTGTCCGCTCACCACCAAGTGCGCCATCGTGTCGCAGATCACACGGGTGGCCATCAGGGAGGTCATGTCGCTGACGTCGTAGGGGGGCGACACTTCAACGATCTCCAGGCCGCAGACGGGAACGTTGCGCACGATTAACTCCAGCAGCTTGAGGGCTTCCCGGGGCATCAGGCCGCCGGGTTCGGGCCAGCCGGTTCCCGGTACGAATCCGGCATCGATGCAGTCGATGTCGAAGGAGATGTAGACGCAGTCCGTGCCATCGGTGGCGCGTTCAATGGCGTACTGGGCGGCTGCCTCGAGACCCATCTCCGTGATGTCGGTCACGGTGAGCACGTTGGTTCCCCGTTCACGGCAGACCTTCACGCCCTCCCGGGGAACCTGCCAGCCACCGATGCCCAGCTGCACCAGATTTTCCGCTGGCGCGTTGGCCATGTTCGTGGCGTGGAACCACGGACAGGTGTGCATCCGCTCGTCCAGATCGATCTCCTGGGTGTCGACGTGTCGATCGAAGTGGATGATTCCCACTTTCTTGTCACCCAGATGGCGGCAGACCCCGCGCACTGTTGGGAAACCGATCGAGTGGTCGCCGCCGAGGATGATCGGGAAGGCGCCACTTGAGAACACGTGGGCGATGCCTTTGGAAATCTGATCGAAGCTCTTCTCGTTGTTGGCCGGGATCGTGAAGATGTCGCCGACATCGCAGAGGGTGATCTGTTCCCGCAGGTCCACCCCCATTTCGTAGTTGTAAGGGGTGTAAAGCGCTGAGATGCGGCGGATGCCCTGGGGGCCGAAGCGGGTGCCGGGGCGGTAGGTGGTGCCGCAGTCGTGGGGAACGCCGACGATGGCCACGTCATAGTTGCTCACCTGGTTCACGTCTTCCAGGTAGGGCGCCTTCATGAAGGTGTTGATGCCGGCGAAGTGCGGCAATTCACCTCTGGAAAAGGTGGAAATGTTGCGGTCAACGATGCTTTCGGCGGCCTCGAGCCCCAAGCGCTTGGCCTGGTCGACTTCCTGCTGCCAACCCGTGAGGGGCAGCTTGCGTTCCTTTTCAAGAGCCTGCATGCCTTCGCTGGGGTGCGAACGCTGGAAGGCCCCAGTGGGATCCAATGGGGATGACATCAAACGAGGGAGTTGGCGTTGGAGCGGTCTCCCGGGCTTTTGTCCCTCCGTGCAACCGGCAGAGCCGGCCGAAACCTCTTGGACCAGACATCCCGAAGGGGATCGGAACCCTAGGTTTCTCCGCAGCTGCACTGTCCGCTGAAATGAAGGGCTTGGTGGTATGAACTACTACCAAATTGTTGGTGTTGTCGATGATTCATTCCTCTGGATTTGGTAACAATCGCTGCTGACAACTGGTAACAGACTTCATTGTCAAATGCTCTGATTTTCTTAGCTTTTAAGCCCGCTCTGTTTTGGCGTGAATCCCTCTTTCGGTGGTCTTCCCAACAAGGAAATCAGTGCTGTTGTTTCGCAGTGGTGGCGTGAGCGCGTGCAAGAGCTGATTGACAGCGGCCGTGCCGATGATGCCCGTTGCCTTTATCGGGAGTTTGGTGATAACGAGTCTGGCTTGGAGAAAGCCTGAAGCGAAGCCAATAAAAAAGGAGGGTTCCCTAGGCCCTCCCCTCGTTCGACGCATACCCCTCACCGGGGTGCCTGCACTGTTGCGTGCCGAACATTGTTGTGCAGTAAGTGTTGCTACTTAATTTCAGTGCAGGTTTTGTTCCTGTCGCCTCAGGGTCTCGTAGGCCTGCCAAAGGCCGGAGACTTCGGTGCAAACGGAATCTCGGTTGCACACCCGGTAACGCCCTAAGCCAATGGCATCGATGGTGGTGCCTTTTGAGGTGGCGCAGATTCGGCTGATGCTGTCCATGGCTGCCTTCAGAGATGAAAAGGATTTACGACTGCGCGATGTTGTTTCGGTGATTTGATTTGCAGTTCGAAATCTCTTTGTTGGAATAAAACTGTCGTGCCTTCCTTGCAGGCTCTTGCCGCTTTACTCCTTGAGTTGTCCGCTGTGTCATCGGCTGAGTCTGGGGCATTCGAAAGATTCGCCAGTGCCCCGTGCGGCCCTTTGCTCCCATTGCGGACGACGAAGTCCTGCCTGGCCCGGGGTGGTGGGCCCCCAACGTCGCTCCCGGAGACGCTCGGTGCCGCGGGTGTTGCAGATGGCCAAGAAAAAACCCGGAACATGTCCGGGTTGATGACGTGTTCAGTGGTCGGCGTTAATCAGGCTTTGCTGGGCTTGCCGGTGAGTGCAGCAGACATGGCGGCGGCGAGAAGCATGCAGCCAGCAACAGCGAGGAATCCCATGGATTGAAGAAGATGCCTTCTTATGTTTCTCAGATTGTCTGATCGTTGTTGTCGTCGTTGTCACGAAATCTTCCAGAGGTGAGCGACAAATCCCGTTGATCGCGGCATGAAGAGCACAGCAAGCGGCCTTTGTTCCGCCAATAGGCCTCCATTGAGCGTTCGATGCGCATATTGCAGCCATCGCAGCGGAACAGTGGCATCACCCGGGCTCTCTCATCGGCTTCTTCTATCGCAGAGCCGAGCTTCAACGGGTGTCCTCTGTGACCATGGAGCTGCCCCGTTCTGGCTCTGCCATGAAGGCTTTGACCTGTGCATTGGTTCTCAGCCTTCTTTCACCGGCTCAGGTTGCGGCGCAGGGCTATCAGCCGCTGGACCGGGTGGAGGGCTGGCTGATCGAGCGCCGGCTCGATGATGCGCAAAATCCGCTCTGTCGGGCTTCCATTCCTGGCCTGGGCACCTGGTTCTCGGCGCGGGTGCGTCTTGATCGCGCAGGAAACGTTGTTGTGCCACCCGGTCTTGATCGGCCCGACGCCACTGCACTCCCCGCGGTGCGGGAGGCATTAAAGCTCTGCCGCACCACCATTCTTTATTTCTGAATTGATTTCGGTTTGTGGTGCTTGCTGACGCGGATTAGCAGTTCGGCTAAGAACGGACTGTCGGCATTTGATTCAAACGTCGACTCCTCACACACCCCGAGTCTCCGCCTGTGGCGGGGGCTTTTTTTTGACGATTCCCACTGAGGACTGCAGTGAATCGGCAGGATGGCGGTTGTTGAAACAACCCGATGCCAACAGTTCTGGTGACCGGTGCGAACCGCGGCATCGGATTGGAATACTGCCGCCAGCTTCAGGCCCGTGGGGATGCCGTGGTGGCCGTGTGCCGGCAGCCCAGTGCGGAGCTCACAGCACTTGGCGTGCGGATCGAAGCCGGGATCGAGCTGTCTGACCCAGCGGCGATCATCGAGCTTGTGAAGCGTTTGAAGGGTGCGACGCTCGATACGGTGATCCTGAACGCGGGCATTCTTCAATCGATGGGCTTGGCGGATTTGGATGCCGAGGGCATCCGTCGCCAGTTCGAGGTGAATGCATTGGCCCCGTTGNTGCTGGCTCAGGCTCTGGTGAACCAGATGCCGCGTGGGGGCAAGCTGGCTTTGATGACCAGTCGGATGGGCTCCATTGCTGACAACGGATCCGGAGGTTCTTATGGGTATCGGATGTCGAAGGTGGCGCTGAATATGGCCGGAACGTCACTGGCGATCGATCTGGCTCCCCGTGGCATTGCTGTGGCGATCCTCCATCCGGGTTTGGTTCGGACCCGGATGATTCGGTTCAACCCCAATGGCATTGCGCCGGAGCAATCGGTGCAGCGACTGCTGGCTCGCATCGATGCGCTGACCCTGGAGACCAGCGGCTGCTTCTGGCACGCCAATGGCGAGGAGCTGCCTTGGTAATGGCAAGGGGGAACGTTGGGGTTTGATCCACGCAACTGGTCCGCAGGTCGCGGGCCGACCCAACGGGTGACCAGCAACGTCGATGCTTTGCTGGCGGAGAACGATGCCCTGCGTCGGGAGGTGTTTCGTCTGACGCGGGAGTTGGAGCGGATCCAGCGCAAGCAGCGCCGTCAGGTGTGGCGGGAANCATCAGGCCAGGCACCGCCTCGGGTCAGTGCTGAGCAGATTTCGTTGTGGGGTGATGCGCTGGCGTGCCAACCGGGCTGGAGCAGCTTGCGCCAGGCGGGGTTGCAGAGCCTGATCGAACGGCTCAGTCGCAGCGGCTTTCCCTCCCAATTGCCGCTGCAGCAGCGGCTTGACCGCTTGGTGCCCGGCCTTGGAACGGATCTGTTCGCTGCGGTGGGGAGTCGCCCGNCCAAAAAGGGAACCGCTGTCTTGGCCGCCTTCGCGTTGTACGGGGTACGGGCCAGTGAATGGCTGGAGGAGGATCCAAGCCGGGTTGTGGCTGATCTGCGTCAACGCCAGACGGAAACGGGGCGCGGGCGACGCACCAGCAGCGATAACCGCAGCAGTGATCGCCATCGCCATGATCCCCGCGCAGCGGCCCTCGCGGTGCTCGGGCTTGAACCGGGCGCCACTTTGGAGGCGATCAAGCAGGCCCACCGGCGGATGGTGAAGCATCATCATCCGGATCTCGGAGGATCGGCCGAGGCGTTTCGCCGGGTGACGGAGGCGTATCAGTCGTTGATTGCCTGAGTCGGNTCGAGNTGCAGGATGGATGATGGCAGCTGACACTCACAAACGATGCCGATCGAATTCGGGTTTGTGTTCATCGGCGCCGGCATTGGAGTCGGCATCGCTCTTGCCGTCGCGGTTTGGTTCGAGCGATCGAAACAGTCCAACTCGTAGCTGCGCACAAACGATTGGGCATGAAAAAAGCCCCGGACTTGCNGGGCTTGATTCGGTTGTCGGCGCTTGAATTCAGCGAGCGACTTTCTGACCGCGATACACGAGAACAGGGCGCTGATTGGTGGTGTCAGCAGCGTTGTTCTGCACGTACTTCTGGCCGCGATAGGTCAGGGTCATGATGAGTTCCTCGNAGCAAGTTCAGGTCCCCGTTCCATGGCCTGAATCGAACTGCGCCTCACCGGTGGTGAGGTGAACGTGATGGTGTAGCTGTTGCTACATAACTTTTATAGCNACAGCGCTGNGTGCTGCGTCGTTCAGCTGGATACATATTGGCGATATGGACGGCTGTGAATCAGTTCAAGCCGGAATAATCCCGAAGGAACGACTCCCATCCAGATTCATTCAGCTGCTTTCTGGGCCTCGCCGGTGGGGTTCGCACGGGTCTTGGTTTCAGTTGAGGCGGCTTCTGCATTGATTTGCTGATTGGCCGAAGCAGGTTGAGGAATGGGGGTTCTTTGGTCATCACGCTGGTGACTCTTCTCATATTTTCTCTGCTTCCTTGCATCTGTATTGATGGATCCGCTACTGATCAAGAGATTGTGTGTTTGCCTACTTACTGAATGTGACGCTCCCTGCGTCTGTTGGATTCTTCATTAACTTGATCTTGATGGCTGGATGGTTTCGATGAACCCACCTCCCAACAAAGACGACTGGGCCAAAGCTCAGCAGCGAAAGATCAACAAGCCGATCGACACAGACACGTTGATCTGGGCTCGCCACCGTTTGATGCGTCTGGAGGTGGAATCGCGCTGGGATGACCGCATCAGTCTCTTTGAGGAGTTCTTCCCCAACGATGCAGTGATTCCTCAGTTCTGATCAAAGCTGCAATGGGCTGATTTTGTCTTCGGAACCACCATGGTTCAAAACCTGCCCAGCATTCGAGAAAGCGGTTGTGTAAGGCGTGTGTGTGGTGGACGCCGTGGATGATCCACATGGTTGCGGATCGGACAGACACTCCAGATCGCGATTGGCATCATTTGCGCAACTTCCAATGATGAATGGGTCGTAGCTCCTGGTTGAACAACCCCACGCGTTGTTCCGCAGCCTCTACCTGGCACGTGAAGGTGCGGACAGCTGCCAACGTCCGCTCGACTGCATCACGCTGATGGAACTGGTGGTGGTGATGGCCCTCGGCCTCTCGATGGCAGGCGCTGTTCTCGTGAATCTGAGGACAGGGCCCTAGCTTTCGGCGAGATTGTTCAATCGAATGGCTCCTCTTCTGGCCTTCATGCTCGGTGAGCTGGAGATTTCCAACGTCACAGCATTGTTCCTCGGCGTTGTGGCCCTTGTGTTCCTGGGAAGTTTTGCTGTTGTGTCCCTGCAGACAGGTGAGTTGATCAAGCCGCCAAGCAAAGACTGATGTTCTCAAGCAAGCTGCTGCGTTGTCGTAGGTGGTGGTTCGGGTGACCGTTTCGAAACAGGAAACACCCGGGGAAGACAACTGAGCGTTGATCCCGAGATCAAATGGAAAGTTCTGGGATTTTGAGGCTCACCGGGATGATGGTGAAAGCAGCACGCAGCTGTAGCCATGTTCACAATCGAGTGCCTGCATGAGCAGGGATGGCGCTCAGAGATGAGCTTTCAAACCGAGTTCAAGGCGTTTCTGCATGCACGTACCAAATGCATGGCCACAGGCCGCACCTACAGGGTGATTGACCGGGAGAGCGTTGTGGCCTGCCTTGTGACCTTGGATAGCTGTCGCCAGCACTTTGGAGCGCGCTGATCAAGCCCCTGTGGATCAGAGAAAGTCGACATCCTGATCATCGTTTTCGTCCTCTCGAGATTGAATCCAGAGTGCTGTGATCGGGAAAATCAGACAGCCAGCAAGGAGTAATTCCATGGATCCAAGGCGTTGCTTTATCAATTTGGCTTGTTTGGATTCNAGNGTTTGTATCAACCTTTCTTACTTATTAGAAATAATGTGATCGATGGATCATTTTCGCGNAAGTTGAGTGCTTTTGCTTAATTAACTTGATTGGTTGGTTTGATTACATCGCGGCAGTGCTCTGTTTTGTTCTAAGTTGAAATTCCTTTTGGATCAGATGACGATCCCCTTTGGTGAATTCCAACCCTCTGATGGGCTGCTGGGCAAGACAGTGTCCTCAACTCGGTTGCGCGCTTGGCTCAATACCCGGTTGAGCAAGCTGGCCTCAGCCCAGAGAATCCAGGACGCAAGAGCTCTTCGCAGTGAATTCCTCTTGGAAGAGTGATCGTTTAACCAAAACCGCTGCGTCGCTTTTTTTTGGTGGCGGGAAGCACATCGATCACGAGTGGCTTCACGCGCGTTGCGTACCAGAGATNCGTGGCTTCCGCGAAGCTATCGGCGTCTTTGAAGGAGCCATCACGGTATGTCACCCGATAGCGGTGGCGGTCGTAAGGCCGAGGATCGGTGTCTTCAAATGATTTCAAAACTGAACAGGTGGTGCAGAAGGGTGTGTTCAGTTTCGCGGCTTGGCTTGTTCAGCTGTCGTAAAGCTTGCAGCCCGNGGCGGTGGGGAAGGCTTCACAGCGCGTGTTCCAGTAACGGTCGTGTTGCGACTGGTTGGCTTGTTCAGTTGACTGACAGGTGGTTTTGTTGGCTGTGTTGCTGAAGCTTGCGGGAAGACAAAGATCAAAGAATCCCAGGCAGATCGTCACCATCGCTCTCCTTCTATCTATTTATTCTCTAGGTGGATTCGCGGCGCANGTCATCGGTGTTTGTGCTGGAGATCTCGAACGTTGTTCAACACCGGTTCGACGTGTTTCTGGATTCCATTCGCAATGGCCACTTTGATCGCAGCTACACGATGATTTGTCGGGTGAATTCCTCCCCGAAAATGGGTTGTTCCCTGTGTTGCAGACATCCGAACCTTGATGGGCGGTTCTCCTGTNCCGAGACGGCATGCATCCGNGCCACCCTTATCCCGGACGGGTGTTCATGAGAGCNATGATCCCTGAGGTTCGCGCCTCAGGGATCTTTTTTTGGCCCCAGCGATGATGCCCTGAAACGGGTTCCCGAGCTGTTCATGCACCATGACCCCCTTGCTCCCTCCCATGTGGTGGTGATCGGTGCCGGCTGGGCCGGTTGGGGTGCAGCCAAAGCCCTCTGTGAAGCGGGTGTGCGCGTCACCATGGTGGATGGCATGGCCGACCCCACAGGTTGCACGCCGATCACCACGGCCAATGGCAAACCTTTTGAGGCAGGCACCCGGGGTTTCTGGCGGGATTACCCCAACATCAACGCGCTGATCAGCCAACTCGGGCTGACGCAGGTGTTCACCCCATTCACCACCAGTGCGTTCTGGTCGCCCGATGGTCTGGAGGCAACGGCGCCGGTTTTTGGAGATGGGCTGCAGTTGCCCAGCCCATTGGGTCAGGCCTTCGCCACCTTTGAAAACTTCAAGCGTTTGCCGGTTGCCGATCGGCTGAGCATCGCCGGGTTACTGGTGGCGATGCTCGATCTCAATCGCAATCCAGAGATTTTCTCTCGCTATGACGCGATCGATGCGCTGACGCTGTTCCGGCAGTTGAAGATCAGCGAGCGGATGATCAACGAGTTCCTTCGACCGATCCTGCTGGTGGGGCTGTTCAAGCCGCCTGAGGAGTTATCTGCAGCGGTGACGATGGAGCTGCTTTATTACTACGCGCTGGCACATCAAGATGCCTTTGATGTGCGCTGGATCCGCTCGAAGACGATCGCCGAGCGGATTATTGCTCCCCTCAGCCAGGTTTTGCAGGAGCGGTATCCGCTGAAGGTGCTGGGGAGCACTTTGGCGACAAGGCTGAACCTCGAGGCGGATGGCCAGAGCCTGCGCTCCGTGGAGATTCGTTCACTCAGCAGCGGGAGCACGTCTGTGATCGGCGCTGTGGATGCGGTGGTGCTGGCCGTGGGGGCCAAGGGGATGAAGACGGTGTTGGCTCAGTCGCCGGAGTTTGCGGCGAAGACACCGGAGCTGACCGCTGCCGGAACGCTTGGCGCGATTGATGTGGTGTCGGTGCGGCTGTGGCTCGACCGCAAGGTGACGGTTGCCGATCCCGCCAATGTGTTCTCACGTTTTGCGGCGTTGCGCGGAGCCGGAGCAACCTTCTTCATGCTCGATCAGCTGCAGAGCGATAGCCAAGCAGAGCTGTGGGGAGGGGAAGCACCCCAGGGTTCCGTGGTTGCCAGCGACTTCTACAACGCCACAGCGATCGCTGCGCTCAGCGACCAGGCGATCGTCGATGCGCTGATGGAGGATCTCCTGCCTGCCGCCCAGCCCGATTTCCGTAAAGCACACGTGGTGGATCAGGAGGTGCGCCGCTATCCGGCATCCGTGTCGCTGTTCTCTCCGGGGAGCTTTGCGCTGCGGCCGCCGCTTGAGACTTCCTTGGCGGCTGTTGTTTGCGCCGGCGACTGGGTGCGAATGGGAGCACGAGAGCATGGGGCCAAGGGCCTTTGCCAGGAGCGGGCCTATGTGTGCGGGTTGGAGGCCGCTAATTCGTTGTTGCGCCGCAGGATCGTGCGTGGTGCGGGCGAGCATCAGGTGCTTCCGGTGCGCCCCGATGAACCGCAGGTGGTGTTGGGCCGAGCGCTCAACAAGCTGGTGATGGAATCACTCGAAGCCACCGGGATCCGCTGGCCCTGGTTGACAGCCTGATCAATGGCGGAGATCAGGTTCAGCGGAGGATGCATCAGCATCAATGCAGGCCTGTTTGTCGACCTGGCAGAGCAATTGCATCAAGTTCTGTCGGTCGTTTGCTGATAACTCGCCGTTGATTTCCCACTTGAGGCAAGTTCTGCGTTGGCAGCTGTCTGTGTGGCCCTTCAGTACTTCAAACATGGCAGCCTCCGTTGGGCTGATGATTCGATTCTTACGATGAGCCATGTATAAAAATCCAGAGCAGAATTGCTCAAAAGCAATATTCAGCGTGGTGTGCCTGAAGCGATTGAAACAGAGCTAGTGGGTCGGTGTAACGCTTGGGGAGGGCTTGATGCAGTCGCTTCAGACGCCTCCAGCAAACGCTTTTTCGGGCTTCTGCCTCCTTCACACCATCAGCAACCAGATATTCCATGGCTCGGGTGTACACCGCTTCTGTTTCCCGCAGTTCAGCGATGGATGGTTCGTTTGTGAACGTGATTGTTGGCATCTCTGCGCGATCGATCGATGCATCCCATTGAGGCGCGGAAATCAGCTTGATCTCTACCCCCATTTGGGGTGATTCATGCGCTCAGATCTGAACCATTCCGCAGCGCATGCCTTTCAAGACAGCCTGCACGCGATTGTTCACCTCGAGCGTTCGCAGCAGTCGTTTGGTGTAAGTGCGGGCTGTTTCCTCCGTCACGATGAGATCTTCAGCAATTTCGCGATCTGACATGCCACGAGCTAAGCGATCCAACACTTCATACTCTCGGGGTGTGAGCCGTGGGCAGCTGAGATAGGGGAGCTCAGCGGAGCGGAGTGACGGACTGCGATAGGAGTGATGTCCCATCACTGCGAGCACGGCAGCCTCAAGCGGCTTGCGATCTTCAATGATGTCAGCCTCGGCAACCACAGCTTCGAGCCATGGAGAGTTGTCGTACTCCACGGGTATGGCGTCACTCAGGGCCAGAACAACGATCTTCAGGTTGTTCTGCAGATCACGCGCCTTTCGAGCCAATTCAAATCCATTCCCTTTCTCCAGTAGATCAGTGCAGAGAAGCAGTTCAAATGAGTCCTGCTGCAGATANTGCAGGCAGGNCTCTTCATCGGTCACTGCGCATCCGATTCGAGCCCGTTCGCTGAAGCTGTCGCAGAAACATCTCAGAAAAAAGCGGCCTTTCATGGCCAAGGCAATGGGTCCATTGATCGCGACGGACAGCAGAGGCTCTTCATCCCCAGACTTGCTCTCACCTTGAAGATATGGGGTTAGGTCCATGCACCTCCCTGCTTCTTCGAGCCATCTTTGCCAGCGAACGTCGCCAATCTCTTCCCTGCGTTGTCAGTCGTCATAAATGCGACATTCCGGTGCGTCGGGGTTGAGATCACAATGGACTTCAAGGGAGGTGGGATCCTTGTGGTCACCTGGATGGTGCTCGCGATAGCTCTCTAGGCCTTCGAGCTCACTGGCGAAGTGACGCGCTTTGGCTTGATCTCCGTTGGCTTGAGCCTTGGCGAGCTCCTCGCGGTCTTTGGCGATGTGGGTTTCGATTGATTCCACTGTGATTTCGCAATACCGGTCGTATCCAAGTCTGCCGCCGAATCTCTTGCTACCCCCATCCGGGGACAGATCAATTGTCCCCATTTGGGAGGAGATGAAGATGCCTCATCTGTTGCACAGTTCCTTCCTTCGGGGCTGATCAATCATGACCACATCCAGGATCAGTATTGGGGAGCTCGAGGCTAAATATCCGCTGTACTGCAAAGCCTTGCAAATCCTTGTGAAGCAAGGCAAATCCTGCTCTCAGTTGCGGCGAACTCTTTGTTGGGATCGTCTTCGCCTGTTAAATCGATCATTGCCAAAACAATATAAATCTCCGGAGCGGTTGATGCTCATTATCCAGGCAAATATTTCTGCCGAAAAGAATGGGTGATGTGCTGACAGATCAACTGTTTTCAATTCTTTTGAGGCGCAAACTCTATCCAGATATTTTGGGGAGGATCGTTGTTTTGGATCAATCAGCAGAAGCATTGATCTCAGCCCAGTTCCAGGCAGGCCAATCCATACACGTTGAGGTCGTGGCTTTTTGGAAGTAGGCCTCTGTACATGCGCACTGTTGAGCCCAAGGGTTTGAAGCCTGTGGCTGCGGTGATTTTTTTGGCTGTTGGATTGTGACCAGGGGTATCGATNAAGATGACTCCCTTGTGCCTATCCAAGGCGTTGCTCAGCAACAGGGAGGCGATTCCAGATTCTTCAGCCAGCCACGGGCCGACCCTCCACCCCTCGTTAACAGGCAGCAGGCAGGGGCGAATGCGCACGTAGCCGTGGCATGCACCCTTGGAATCGATCGCCACAAACACATCCCCAGCCTTATGGCGAAGCCACTGCTCGAGGAAATGGGGCCTCGGGCTGATTTCGTGGCGTTCGTCGTAACTCTGAACTGCTTCAAGAGGGATGTCGCGCAGGGGCACGACGGAGATATCGGTGCGGTGCAGGGTTGTGGTGTTTGGATGTTGTGATTCTTCGCTCAGGCATAACAGCTGCTGGCGTGTGGTGATGCTCTCTTTTTTGAATCCCGATGCTTCGTAGAAACGCACCATCTGTGTGGCTGCTTCCAGCCCGATGCACTGCACGTTGCTCAGGGCTTTCAGGGCATGGTTCCATAAGTGTCGGCCAATTCCCCTGCCGCGATGAAGAGAGCTAACTACGAATAGGCCGATAAAGGCGTAGCTAGGGTTATAAGTCACCCCAGCAATGCATCCAACGGGCCTGTTGTTCTCCCAGGCCAGCCAAATGCCCTGCCTGTCTGTGTTGGCATAGATCTCGATATCTCCAACCCCGGGAGCAAAATCTTGGTCACGTGCCAATCTTGTTACGAAGCCAAGGTCGGATTCTGTGAAGGGTTTGATTTCAAGCATCGTCTGTCCTTCTTAGGCGAGCTGCCCGAGAGTTGCTTCAATCCTCAGGCTGCCAAGAGCATCGAATCAACGCTGGTCATACAACCGGCAGTAACTTTCCGTCCCATTCGCACACTTGCTGGCCTGAGAGCACAGGCAAGCGCGTGAATAGGGTCTGTGGGTTCCTTCAACGATGAGGCTCCCCATGGATTGCGCTTGAGCTAAATCGATCTGCATGGCTTGACCCTGAACCTTATCGGTTTAATCCGAATGGAACCGAAGTTCTATTCCCCATTTGGGGACATTCCATGAGGTGGTGAGAAACCTCATGGGGAGATGGCTCCAGGCCATCGGTCGTTGCACATGGGAGGTTTCGCTTCCCTCAGTAGGTTTTATAAATCAGCGCGATTCTTTGCTCTAGCACTACCCCCAAATGGGGCTAGTGCTATTCATATGCTTCAGCAGAGAGTGGCATCATCTCTCAACAAGGAGATCGATGTCTGCATCCTCTGGACAGGAAAGTTGTACCGGTCGGACCTGTTTGAAATGGTCTGCTGATGGCTCACTCTCCAAACACGACCATCACGAACTGATGAAGCGTCTTTGCGCAAGTGATCCAGCATTGGCACAAAGTGCAGCGTGCTCTTGTTCACGGCAAACTCCATGATGGTTATCCCCAAATAGGGCTATCCCGCCATCTTTGATGGCTTTAAAACTCATTTCTAGGAGATCAAAGTGATGACAAACCGACGACTCTCTACGCTGCATATTGGCGGTGAGCGAACTCAGAAAGGCAATCGTCAACCCATGAAACTCTGCCTTTCGGGAATCGATTCGGCACAGAGAAAGCGGTATATTGCTTCTCTGGATGTGAATGCCTGTGATGACGTCAACAGTCGAGGTTAAACACCCGTGAGCTGAAATTTTCGCGCCAACGACATCAATCTGTGCATTGTTCATGTGTTAATGCTGTTCAGCAACCCTTGCTCAGAAATGAAGCATTTCGTGACATTCTGGATATGGCTAAGATTGGGCCTTAATTTTTGAAGGCTATGCTTCTTTTTGTGGTAATTGCATCATTGGTGGCGACATCATAGTATTTCAGTTGCGGTAAATGAATAGCCTTCAGGTTCGCCAGGAATCCATGGAATATCACAGTCTGTTCCGTTTTGGTCTGTTATGCATGGTTTAAATTCTGAAGTGAAAAACTTGTATTGAAAGTCAAACTTGGCGGGATTTGTGGTGACTGTCAAGTCTCCGATCTTGATAATTGTTTTGTTGCGTTTTTGCTTGAAGACCGGTGTCTTGTTGGCAAGTTCGCTTAAATCATAGGAGCTGTGGTTGAAGAGATGGATGACTTCCCCGGCTTCTATATCGGCCACATGCGTGCCATTGTCGACATAAAAAATATCTTTACCACCTTTGCCTGCAAGAACATCTTTAACTTTTTCGATAAGGTTCGTTCCGCTTCCAAAATCACAAATATCCCGAGAGGTCGATGCAGCCAAAACATCGCTTTGGCTGGAACCAGTGATTTCATCAGCACCCCCGCCGCC
>NZHI01000047.1 GCA_002691345.1 Synechococcus sp. MED650
GAGAGCTGGCCGAGTGGTCGAAGGCGCAGCACTGGAAATGCTGTATAGGGGCAACTCTATCGAGGGTTCGAATCCCTCGCTCTCCGCTTCTCCGGTCCGAAAGGACCGGATTTTTTTTGNCTNAATGTCGACAAAAAAAGGGATGGATTGATCCATCCCCTTCAGTGGTTNAGGCTGCTNGGANCAATCANCCGAATCGCCCTGAAACGTAATCCTGGGTGGCCTGTTGTTGGGGNGCGTTGAAGATCTTTTCGGTTTCGTTGAACTCCACCAGATAACCCACTTTTCCGCTGCCACCTTCAACGGCTTCAGCGTTGTAGAAGGCGGTCATGTCGCTGACACGCACGGCCTGCTGCATGTTGTGCGTCACGATCACAATCGTGAAGCTTTTTTTGAGTTCATGCATCGTTTCCTCGATCTTNAACGTGGAAATCGGATCCAAGGCTGAACACGGTTCATCCATCAGGATCACTTCGGGTTGAATGGCGATCGTTCGAGCGATACANAGACGCTGTTGCTGGCCGCCTGAAAGCGAGTAGCCGCTTTCGTTCAGTTTGTCCTTGCATTCGTCCCATACAGCTGCTTGCCGCAAGGAACGCTCGACGAGCTCGTCCATATCGCCGGTGAAGCCGTTAATGCGTGCTCCAAATGCAATGTTTTCGTAAATGGTCTTGGGGAAGGGATTGGGCTGCTGGAACACCATGCCGATGCGTCGCCGCACTTCCACCGGGTCCACCTGTTTGTCGTAGAGATCCACACCATCGAACAACACACGGCCCTTGAGAGAACATCCTTCAATCAGATCGTTCATGCGGTTGAGAGAGCGCAGAACAGTGGACTTTCCGCAACCTGATGGGCCGATGAAGGCNGTGACCTTNCCCCGGGGCACATCGCAGTAGACGTTCCGGACAGCTTCAAAACTGCCGTAGCTGATGGTGACGTTCTGGAGTGAAATCGCTGTTTCTTCAGAAACTTGAGGCTGGTTGGTTTGAGGGGCGGAAGCAGTCATGGTTCTGGAGAGAGGAAAGTTAGATCTGAATCAGGAACAAGAGTTGATACCGATTACTTCGATGCAAATTGGCTCAACCAGCGTGAGAAGAGATTGAGGCCAAGGATCATCACAACGAGTACAAACGAGGCGGACCAAGCAAGTTCGTTATGAAATTCATAAGGCATAATNGCAAAGTTGTAGATCAACACCGAAAGGGTGGCAATCGGAGCAAAGATGCCGTCTGAAGTCAGGAGGTCAGACCAGAATGGTGAGAAGAGTGCGGTGAAAATCAACGGGGCTGTTTCACCGGCCGCTCTCGCAATGGCGAGAACCACGCCAGTCGCGATCGGGGTGAACGCTGCCGGCAATGTGATCCTTAAAACGGTGACAAACCGCGATGCGCCAACCCCGAGGGCACCGCGTCGCAGATCGTCGGGAACCAGTTTCAATCCTTCATCGGTGGTCTTGATCACCGTTGGCAGCATCAAAATTGAAAGAGCCATTCCCCCAGCAATGGCGCTGTAGGAGTTACCAAAAAGAATCCGACTCGTGACAATCGTGCCGTAAATGAACACGCCGGCGATGATTGAGGGAACGCCGGAGAGCACGTTTGTACCAAAGCGGATGAATTGAGCAAACCATCCGCTTCTGGAGTATTCAGCCAGAAAGATGCCCCCTCCCACGCCAACCGGGATGGCGATCAGGGCAGCAATGATGGTGACAACCAATGTGCCGACAATCGCGTTGGCGATACCACCACCATCAAGGCCGGGCGGGGGAGGCAGCTCAGTGAACAGAGTGAGGCTCAGTTGGCTTCCACCCTTGATCAGCACGTAGGCCAACACCAAGATCAACGGTAGAACCGCGATTCCGGAGAAAAGGCCGGCAATCANGGTGAGGATCCGGCTGCCAACGTTGCGAACCAACGTCGGCTTGTACGACAGATCGGGGCGACCGTCAGCAGTTCGTGTAATGGAGGAATAAGTCATGTCAGTACTTCAGGCTGAGACGTTTAACGAGCCACTGGGCGAGAATGTTCACCGCCAGGGTCAAAATGATCAGAACGAAGGCGGCATACATTAGGGATGAAACCTGAGAGCCATCAGCTTCTCCGAATTGGTTGGCCAACATGGCAGCAATGGTGTTGCCGGGAGCCAACAACGAAATACTGAAGTTATTGGAATTACCAATGATCATNGTTACGGCCATGGTCTCACCCATCGCTCTTCCGAGTGCCAACATCACACCTCCAACGATTCCAGAAACCGCTGCTGGGAGGATCACATTCATGATGGCTCCCCANCGTGTTGTTCCAACGCCGTAGGCCGCCTGACGCAACTTGAGCGGAACCTGGTTGAGGGAGTCTCTTGAAATTGCGGTAATGATCGGCAGGATCATCACCACCAAGATCAACACCGCTGGAATTGTTCCGGGACCCATTGGCGGGGTGCTGAAGAAGGGAATCCAATTGAACAATTGGTACAGCCATTCCAGGCCGGGACGGATAAAAGGCTCNAGCACGAAAATTGCCCACAAGCCCAACACCACAGAAGGGATTGCTGCAAGCAACTCCACCATCACNCCCAGGACATTTCTGATCTGTACGGGGATGATGTTTTCGGTGATGAAAATGGCCGTTCCGACGCCCAAGGGCACCGCAATGATCAACGACAGCAGCGATGTGACCAACGTGCCGTAAATGGCTGCGCCAGCTCCGTATTGATCATCGACTGGATTCCATTCGGAGGTNACGAGGAACTGCCAGCCGTAGCGCCCCATGGATTCCAGGCTGCCATGAAAGACAACCACAAGAATGGAAAACAGAACGATCGCCACCATCGAAGCCAGGGCGATGGCGAGATTCTTGAAACCAATGTCCACCAACTTTTCAGATGGTGGGCGGTTCCGTAGCCGATATTGGTTGTCCTTTTCGCTGGACATTCACGCAAAAACTCGCTCACACAAGGTATCTGCGAGTTTGATCTGGGTCACTAAGAACGTCTTAACGGGGCGTTGTCGGCTGCCAAAAAGGGGTTGATTCGAACAGAGCTGGGAGCTCCAGTTAGCGTGGAGATTCCATGTTGACGACTATGGGGCGGATCGTCGGGATCGATCTGGGGACCACCAATTCGGTCGTTGCTGTGCTGGAAGCAGGCCGTCCCCATGTCATCGCCAATGCAGAGGGAGGCCGGACCACCCCATCCGTGGTCGGATACAGCAAGGATCAAGAGCTGCTTGTGGGTCAGTTGGCCCGACGTCAGCTGGTGCTGAGTCCCCGCAACACCTTTTCGAACCTCAAGCGGTTCGTCGGTCGTGACTGGGATGAACTCGAGGAAAGCAGCCTGTCTGTGCCCTACACCGTTCGGGCCAATGACCAGAATCAGGTGCGCATCCCCTGTCCGGTTACGGAGAGGGAATATGCACCCGAGGAACTTGTTGCAAGCATCATCCGCAAGCTTGTCGACGACGCCAGCACCTACCTCGGTGAGCCTGTGGAAGCTGCCGTTGTCACGGTTCCNGCCTACTTCAACGATGCCCAGCGTCAGGCCACGAGGGATGCAGGTCGGCTTGCCGGTATCTCGGTTGAGCGAATTCTGAACGAACCCACGGCAGCAGCACTGGCCTATGGCTTTGATCGGAGTGCTGTTCGGCGCGTGCTGGTCTTCGACCTCGGAGGCGGCACGTTCGATGTGTCGCTGTTGCGGATTGCCAACGGCGTCTTCGATGTGAAGGCCACCAGCGGTGACACGCAGCTTGGCGGTAATGACTTCGATCAACGGATCGTCAACTGGCTTGCCGACGCGTTCCAGAGCCAGCATGGGATCGATTTGCGCCGGGATCGTCAGGCTCTCCAGCGACTCACGGAAGCGGCAGAGAAAGCCAAGCAGGAGCTCTCCGGGGTGATGAGCACCCCCATCTCTCTGCCCTTCATCGCCACCGGTTCTGAGGGGCCACTCCACATCGAAACTCAGTTGGATCGCCCCACCTTCGAGGGTCTCTGCCCCGATCTGCTCGATCGTCTGCTCAATCCGGTTCAGGCTGCCTTGCGGGATGCCGGATGGGCAGCGGATGACATCGACGATGTGGTGTTGGTGGGAGGTGGCACGCGAATGCCCATGGTTCAGCAACTCGTGCGCACCCTGGTGCCGATCGATCCCTGCCAGTCTGTGAATCCCGATGAGGTTGTCGCCATCGGAGCCGCCGTTCAGGCCGGAATCCTCACGGGCGAGCTTCGCGATCTTCTTCTGAACGATGTCACCCCGCTGTCTCTTGGTTTGGAGACCATCGGCGGGTTGATGAAGGTGTTGATCCCTCGGAACACCCCCATTCCGGTGCGTCAGTCGGACGTGTTCAGCACTTCAGAATCAAACCAGTCATCCGTTGACATCCATGTCTGGCAAGGGGAGCGCCAGATGGCTGCCGATAACAAATCCCTCGGCCGGTTCCGTCTCTCCGGGATTCCTCCGGCCCCCCGTGGCGTTCCCCAGGTTCAGGTGGCCTTCGATATCGATGCCAATGGCCTGTTACAGGTCAGCGCCACCGATCGCACCACCGGACGCAAACAATCCGTGTCGATCCAGGGCGGCTCCAACCTGAATGAGGAGGACATCAACGCCCTCCTGGCGGAAGCGGAAGCCCGGGCTGATGAGGACCGCCGCAAGCGCAACCAGATTGAGCGACGCAATCGGGCGCAAACACTTCTGGCTCAGGCGGAACGTCGTTTGCGTGATGCGGCCCTGGAACTCGGCCCTTATGGCGCTGAACGCCAGCAACGTGCTGTGGAGATGGCCATCCGCGACGTTCAGGACTGCTTGGCTGCCGACGACATGCAAGAGCTTGATCTCTGCGTCAGCGGGCTTGAAGAGGCGCTCTTCGGCTTGAATCGCCGTCTCTCGGCCGAACGTCAGAGCGACGGTCGGCCGCTGCAAGGAATCCGGAACACGCTTGGATCTCTCAAGGATGAGTTGTTCGCTGATGACTGGGACGATGACCCCTGGGGAGCCCCCAGTCGGCCCGTTGACCGTGAGCGGGGAATGAGTCGACGCAACGACGGTGGTTGGGACGATGACTTCTACCGCTGAGCCCGACTATTGGTCGCTGCTTGGCGTTTCTTCGGATTGCACTCCACAGCAGCTGAAGCGAGCCTTTCGCCAGGAGGCCCGTCGTTGGCACCCCGATCTCAACAGCAACGATCCTGTTGCTGAAGAACGGTTCAAGCTGATCAACGAGGCCTATGCCGTCCTCAGTGATCCGCGCCGNCGCGATGCCTGGCAGCGGGGAGTTTCAGGCCCCGCCGAGGGAGACGATCCCTTCTCTTCNGGGTTCCCGGATTTCGAGGACTATCTCGATGTGATGTTCGGCACGGGCCGTTCCAACNGGCCTGCAGATGAAGACGATGCGATGNCGGGAGGTGCTGCGGAGGCTGATCCGCAACCGGTGAGCGAANCCCCCGTCTCCGCTCCACCGCCTCCGCCGCCGGTTCGGGCGGTGGAGGATCTTGAATCCGTCGTGGATCTCACTCCGGAGCAGGCTCTCGAGGGAACCCGGGTTGAACTCGCCCTCGGCGACGGCACTGTGGTGGAGCTGGAGACGCCTCCTTTTGCAGGTGATGGCTGGCGGCTTCGCCTGGAGGGGGTCGCACCCGGGGGACGGGATCATTTCTTGCAGCTGCGCGTCGTCACCGAAGACGGTTTGAGGATTGATGGGCTTCGCGTGCTCTACAAACTCCAGTTGTTTCCACCCGATGCCGCTCTCGGCTGTGCAGTCGATGTACCAACGTTGGATGGACCGGTCACCCTGCAGGTGCCGCCCGGCTCATCCAGTGGACGCCTGCTCCGACTGCGGGGGAGAGGGCTGGCCTCCAATGACCAGCAAGGAGATCAACTGGTGGAAATCGTGGTGGTGATTCCCGCTGATCTTGGTGAAGCTGAGCGGGCGCTGTACCGGCGTCTTCAAGAGCTCTCCGAAGAATCCGGCAGCATCGACTGATCGGCAATGACAGACTCCGGGCTGGTTGGCTCAAATGCTCCAGCGATGCGCGTCCACGTTCTGCTCTTCGACGCTGGTACGGACAGCGAAGGCATCCATTCGTTGGAGATCGCAGGTCGCACCGTTGTTCTTCTTTTTGAGAACCCGGATGATGCTGAGCGTTATGCCGGTCTGCTGGAAGCCCAGGATTTCCCGGTTCCAAGCGTGGAAGCTCTGGATCGTGAGGATGTGAATCTCTTCTGCAGGGAAGCGGGTTACGAAGCTCGACTCATCGAATCCGGGTTTGTTCCCCAGAGCGATGAGGAACGCTTGTTCATGGCCCCACCTCAGAGCAACCGTGATGTGAGCAACTGGAAGGATGAGCCAGTTGCTGAGCCTCCATCAACTGAAACAGAGTCCAGCTCTGAGCTGGACGCTTTGCGCAAACGTCTGGAAGGACTGCTCTGATTCATGGCCGTCTTTGATCCCGATCTGAAGCCCAGCGGCGACCGGGGCTATCTGCTCACTGAACAGAGCAACCCCCGCAGTAGCCGCCTCGATCAACTCAGCACCACCGAGCTCGTCAACCTGTTCACGGAAGAGGATCTCCGGCCTCAGCAAGCCGTTGCCGCAGCCTCTCCGGCATTGGCTGCGGCTGTGGACGCCATTTCGGAACGGTTGCGAAACGGTGGCCGCCTCTTTTACCTCGGTGCAGGCACGTCCGGTCGGCTTGGTGTGCTCGATGCCGCTGAATGTCCTCCGACGTTCTGCAGTGATCCAGAGATGGTGCAAGGCGTTTTGGCCGGTGGTGCCCCGGCGCTGCTTCGCAGTTCTGAGGGACTCGAGGATCTCGAAGCTGCCGGTCGCTCTGATCTCGAGGACCGTGGTTTTTCGTCTGCAGACTGTGTTGTGGGGATTGCGGCAGGAGGAACCACCCCTTACGTGCGCGGTGGACTCAGCCATGCAGGCTCGATCGGCGCTCTGGCGATCGCCATGGCCTGCGTGCCAAGCGACCAGGCCCCCATGCCTTGTGACATCGATATTCGGCTGTTGACTGGCCCAGAGCTTTTGACCGGGTCGACCCGCCTCAAAGCCGGTACCGCCACCAAAATGGCGTTGAACATCCTNTCGACCGCTGTGATGGTGAAGCTCGGCAAGGTGTTCGGCAACCGCATGGTGGATGTGGCGGCGAGCAACAGCAAACTTGTCGATCGTTCCCTGCGGATTCTGCGGGATCTCGCTGGGGTGGAACGGAACGCGGGCCTCGCCTTGCTTGAGGCCGCTGGAGGTTCAGTGAAGTTGGCGTTGTTNATGGCCAGCACCGGCCTCGGTGCTGATCAGGCGACAGCGGTTCTGGAGGAGGCTGGCGGGTTGCTGAACGAGGCGCTCCAGCGGAGCGGTGCAAGCCTCAATCAGGCTTGATTCCAGTTGCCCCAGTAGGGAGAGGTGAAGAGATCGAGCTTCTGGCGTGTTGCCGGAGGCACATGCTCGGGAGGGGTGATCAATGCCATGGAGAGGGCGGTGTGAGCGTCCGAGCTCGGACGCTCGTGGCTCATCTGCTTCATGAGCCGCGTGAGGATGGGCGCCGTTGCTTCGGCATTGGCACGCAGATTGCCGATCACCATCTCAACGCTGACGGCATCGTGGTCTGGATGCCAGCAGTCGTAATCGGTCACCATGCTCAGAGAGGCGTAGGCCAGTTCCGCTTCACGGGCCAGACGGGCCTCGGTGTGGTTGGTCATCCCAATCACGGAACAGGTCCACGAGCGGTAGAGCTCACTCTCTGCACGGGTTGAAAAGGCAGGACCCTCCATGCAGAGATAGGTGCCACCGCGATGCAGGGTGCTGCCTGCTGGGAGGGCAGCTTCGGCTGCATCGGCCAGCAGCGCGCTGAGCTTGCAGCAGAACGGCTCCGCCAAACTGACGTGGGCGACGCATCCCTCGCCAAAAAAAGTCTGGGGGCGTTGCTGGGTTCGATCGATGAACTGATCGGGGATCACCATGTCGCGAGGGCGCAGCTTCTCCTGCAAGGAACCCACCGCTGACACCGAGATCAACCAGCGCACGTTCATGGAGCGCATCGCCCAGATGTTGGCGCGGTAAGGAACCTCGCGCGGGAGCAAGTGATGGTGCCGGCCATGACGGGCCAGAAACACCACCTCCATTCCCGCAAGGCGACCCAGAAGAAGACGATCGGATGTGGGGCCGAATGGTGTTTCCACCGACAGCTCCTGCACATCCTGAAGGCCGGGAATTGCGTAAAGACCGCTGCCGCCGATCAAACCAACGCGGGCAGTACTGAGATCCGTCATGGATGCTGTCTCTCTAAACTCCAGTTTTGCCCGCGCCACCATGACCAAGGCCCTGATGGACACCGACGCAGGCGTGATCGAGCTTGAACTCTTCGAAGCCGACGCTCCGAACACCGTGGCCAACTTCGTGAAGCTGGTCAAGGAAGGCTTCTATGACGGCCTGGCCTTTCACCGCGTGATCCCAGGCTTCATGGCTCAGGGCGGTTGCCCCAACAGCCGCGAAGGCTCCCGCGGCATGCCTGGTACCGGAGGCCCCGGCTATCAGATTGATTGCGAGATCAACAACCAGAAGCATCAGGCTGGAACCCTGGCGATGGCCCATGCGGGCCGAAACACCGGTGGCTCTCAGTTCTACATCTGCCATGAGGGCCAACCACACCTGGATGGTGTTCACACGGTGTTCGGCCACACCGGCAACATGGACGTGGTGTTGAAGCTGAACAACGGCTCCCGCATCAACAAGGTGACGATTCAGGACTGAGGTCGGTTCAGCTCCAGTGGAGCAGGGACGGTGCACTGCCAGGCAGCACCACCCTGCTCCCCATTTTCAATTCGTTGAGCTTCCGTTCCTCCCGCTCCAATGTTTGGGGGGGGTGAAGGGCCATCCGTTCACTGGGCACCTGAAGCAGTCCAATCGACTGAATCCCGGAAAGTTCTGCCATTTCCTTCAGCAGCGATGTGGGATCTGTGCCTTCAGGAAGCAATTTCCACACGAACTGCGGCCTGTCCCACAGGGCGAGAAGGCGTGGTTCATGCAGTGCTTCAAGGCTGATTCCTTGCGCGGCAGCCAGAGCTTCAACCCGTTGGCGAAGGTCAGGCCAGCTTTCGGGTGCTGTTTCAACGTTGAAAGCCAGAACAACGCAGGGAGTATCTGTCTCAATCAGATGCCCGAGTTTGTCCCGCTTCGCCGCGAGGTAGTCAGCGTTGTGATCCCCGGGGTCCATCACGAGTGGAACCCTTTCCACCACTTGCAATCCATACCCCCCGAGGCCGGCGATCTTGCGAGGATTGTTGGTGAGAAGCCGCAGACGATGCACGCCGAGGTCCGTCAGGATCTGTGCACCGACGCCGTAATTGCGCAAATCAGCTGGGAAACCAAGCCGTTCGTTGGCTTCAACGGTGTCCAGCCCCCCATCCTGAAGGCTGTAGGCCTTGAGCTTGTTGATCAGGCCGATGCCTCGGCCTTCCTGCCGCAGATACACGACAACGCCTTCCCCTTCCCGTTCGATGCTGCGAAGCGCCGCCTCCAGCTGGGGTCTGCAGTCGCAACGCAGGGAGCCGAAGGCGTCCCCTGTCAGACATTCCGAATGCATCCGGACCAGTACAGGTTGCTTGAGGGCACTGGGATCCCCCTTGACCAGGGCCATATGTTCCGACCCATCAAGCGAATTGCAGTAACCGATGGCTTGAAACGAGCCGAACTGGCTGGGAAGTTCGGCATGGGCCTGGCGCCGCACGAACCGTTCGTTGTTGAGCCGGTAACGAATCAGATCGGCAATGCTGATCAACTTCAGGCCCCAGCGGTCGGCGTAAGAGCGCAGCTCCGGCAAACGCGCCATGGAGCCATCGCTGTTCTGGATCTCACAGATCACCCCAGCGGAACTGAGGCCGGCCAGCTTGGCGAGGTCTACGGCTGCTTCCGTGTGTCCAGCACGTTTGAGAACGCCACCGGCCCGGGCACGCAGCGGAAAGATGTGGCCCGGCCGCCTGAGATCCGCAGGCCGGGTGGAGGGGTTCAGGGCGACCTGAATCGTGCACGCCCTGTCTTCTGCTGAGATCCCTGTTGTGACGCCGTGTTCAATCCCGGCATCAATGCTCACCGTGAAAGCGGTTTCATTGGCATCGGTGTTGCGATCCACCATCAGCGGTAAATCCAGCTCGTCCAGCCGTTGCCCTTCCATGGCGAGGCAAATCAGGCCCCTGGCTTCCGTTGCCATGAAATTGATCGCCTCCGGAGTGGCGAACTGGGCTGCACAGATCAGATCCCCTTCATTTTCCCGCTGCTCGTCATCCACCACCACCACACAGGCCCCATTCCTGATCGCAGCCAGGGCATCAGCGATGTCGTCGAAGGCGATCGGTTCGCTCGCCGGCGTTGGGCAACTGGAATTCTGGATTTTGGTGAAGCCAATCAGTGGTCATTATCGATCTCTGTACGATCACCCGTTGGTTGCAAGCTCCCATGGCCAGCACGAGCACCGCGTCGATGGCAGGAACCGAATCGTTCGGCCCAGGTCGCGTCGCTGTGATCGGCGCCTCTGGCTATGGAGGGCTGCAGACCTTGCGGCTCCTTCAACAACACCCTCACTTTTGCGTGAGCTTTCTGGGGGGCGAACGGAGTGCCGGGCAGCGATGGAGCTCAGTGTGTTCGTTCTTCCCTCTTCCGGATGATCCGCTTGTGGAATCGGCCGATCCCGATCGCATCGCCGCCACGTCTGATTTCGCTGTTCTCAGTCTTCCCAACGGTTTGGCCAGTCAGCTGGCACCGGAGCTGCTTCAGCGTGGTGTTCGTGTGGTGGATCTCTCCGCCGACTTCCGCTATCGCTCCTTGGAGAAGTGGAGCCAGGTGTACGCCCAGGAGGCGGCCAAGCTCAATCGCCAAGACGAGGATTTATGCAGCTCGGCCGTCTATGGCCTGCCGGAATGGAATGGGCCTGCCATCGCGGAGGCAAAGCTCGTGGCAGCTCCCGGTTGTTTCCCCACCGCCAGCCTGCTGCCTCTACTCCCCTTCCTGAAGCAGGGCCTGATCGAGACCAGCGGCATCATCATTGACGCCAAGACAGGCACCTCCGGCGGAGGCCGTGTTCCGAAGGAAGCCATGCTTCTCGCTGAAGCTTCTGAGTCCATCGCGCCATATGGGGTGATTGGTCACCGCCACACCTCTGAAATCGAGCAGATGGCACAGGACGTGGCTGGTCAGGACATCAGGCTGCAATTCACGCCTCACCTCGTGCCCATGGTGCGGGGTCTGCTGTCCACTGTGTATGCCCGTCTGCGGGACCCCGGCCTCACCGCTGAAGACTGCACCACGGTGCTGGAGGCTGTGTATCGCCATCACCCATGCGTTTCCGTGTTGCCTGTCGGCACGTACCCCGCCACCAAGTGGGCCAAGCATGCGAATAAGGCCTTGCTCTCCCTGCAGGTCGACATCCGCACAGGACAGCTCGTGCTGATGAGTGCCATCGACAATCTGATCAAAGGCCAGGCTGGTCAGGGCGTTCAGTGCTTGAACTTGATGGTGGGTCTGCCTGGCGAGACCGGACTCCCCCTCCAATCGTTCTATCCCTGACGCCAGCGCAAGGCGAGCTCGGTTAGGGCCATGGGCAGGAGTCGGTGTTCCTGCTCATGGATACGCTCAGCCAGGCTGGCGTTGTCATCGCCTGGAAGCACCGGCACAGCCGACTGAGCCACGATCGGGCCGGCATCCAGATCCTCTGTCACGAGGTGAACTGTGCAGCCACTGACCTTCACACCGGCGGCAAGAGCCTGACCAATGGCGTCGAGTCCGCGGAAGCTGGGCAACAGGGATGGGTGGATGTTGACCAGGCGATCAGGAAAACCAGCGATGAGAACGCTGGTAACGATGCGCATCCAACCCGCCATCACGATCGCTTCGACATCAGCGGCCTGAAACTGCCGCACCAGTTCGCGATCCAGCGACTCGCGGTTGGTGAGTTGGCGATGGTTCACCACGCTGCAGGGAATCCCGAGCCGCTCAGCCCGCTTCTGAGCGCCGCAGCCAGGATTGTTCACCACCAGGAGCTTGATCACGGCATTCAAGGAGCCAGCCTCGATGGCGCGAGCCACCGCCTCGAAATTGCTTCCGTTCCCGGATGCCATCAGCCCGAGCCGGAGGGGGGCATGGTCATCCGGTTTGTGCTGGCTAGTGTCAGTCAAAGCGGGGTTCGGTTCATGTCCCATCTCTCCATCCTGCCGACCGTCTACACCGATCTCGATCGCCTGGCCGATGCACTGCGTCTTGAGGGATTCGAGGTTGTCATCGATGGGATGTTGCATCGGTTCGATGCCGCTCCAGCAGCGGTTGATCTCCTCATTCAGATTGGCGATGGCTTTGCTTTGGGCTGGACCAGGCGTCCCGACGGAACCATCGAGATGCACGGCGATCTCCAGAGAATCAGTCTTCACTCCGGCTTGGAGGCGCGGTTGCAACGCCTGGCCAGGCGCTATGCCCTTCTTCACGCTTTCAGCCAGGTTGAGTTGAGCTCTCTCACGTCAGCTGAGCTGATCGTTCAGCACGATTGACGTGACTGCTCCAGTTCAGATCCGGCTCGACCTCAGTCGACCAGCCACGCAGACCGTTGCGGTCACCATCTCTTGGACCCCTGTCGTCCACCGGCAGACGTTTCAACTGCCGGTCTGGACTCCTGGGTCGTACACGGTGCGGGATCACGTGCAGCATCTGCACAGCTTGCAGCTGTCTTGTGGAGACCAGAACCTGCAGGTTCGGCGGTTGGCCCCGCATCAGTGGATCTGTGATCTTCCTGATCTTTCCCCTCTCACCCTTCGCTACAGCCTCGAAGCCCGGGACCTAACAGTGCGCACCGGGCTGCTCGATCCGGACTTTGCGTCCCTTTGTCTGGCAGCTGTTGCCATGGAGATCGAGGGCTGTCGCTGGAGTCCGCACCTGTTGGACGTCATCGCTCCGGATGATTGGCTGGTGCATTTGCCGCTTCCGCGTGATCGCGATGGCTGGACGGCAGCTGATTTTGATGATCTGGTCGACAGTCCACTTCATGCCGGGCCTTTCGCGGCACAACAGTTCAGTGTGTCTGGGCGTACCCACGAGCTCGTTCTGATCGGTGCACCGCCCAACGCGTGGCCGACACAGTTTCTCCGGGACGTGGAGCGCGTGTGTGAGGCGACCTGCCGTTTGATGCAAACGCCACCACCGGCTGGTGATCGCTACCAGCTTGTTCTGCAGCTCCTGGAGAAGGGATATGGGGGACTGGAACACGACCACAGTGCTGTTCTTCAATTCAGCTGGAGCTCCCTGGCCACCGCCAAGGGGTATCGCCAGTTGCTTCAGCTGATCGGCCATGAATATCTGCACCAGTGGAACGTTCGGCGACTGCGCCCTGTGGAGTTCCTGCCCTACGACTACGGCCAGGCCGTTGTGAGTGAAGGGCTCTGGTTTGCTGAAGGAATCACCAGTTACTTCGATTTGTCGTTGCCGATGCTGGCGGGGTGTTCAGACCGGCTCACCCTGATCAAGGATCTCGGGGAGGAGCTGTCGAGCGTGTTGATGACTCCAGGCCGTTCGATTCAGTCCTTGGCTGACAGCGCTCGAGAGGCCTGGGTCAAGTTGTACAAGGCAACGCCAGCATCTCGTGATACGCAAGTCAGTTATTACCGGCTTGGTACGGCGGCGGCTTTCTGCATCGATGTGCGTCTGCGTCAGTGCGGCCACTCCCTTTCCGAGCTTTTGCGCCAGCTCTGGGCCACACATGGTGTGGCAAAGCGGGGTTTCAGTCGCCTCGAGGTTCTTGATGCACTGTCCCGTTTCAACACGGCCCTGGCCGCTGAGCTTGAGATCTGGCTCGATCAGCCTGATTCCTTGCCACTCAGTGAAACGGTGCATTGTCTTGGGATGCGTCTAGACCCTGTTCCCATGGACCATCCGGATGCTGGTCTCATGCTCCAAGACCGGGATGGATCCGTTCTGGTCCAGCGCGTGACGCATCAGGGCCCTGGTCAGTCGTCTGGTCTTGTGGTCGGGGATGAACTCATCGCTGTGAATGGATTCCGTCTCCGACGCTCCTCCGAGCTTCCCGGTCTCCTTGGCGGTCATGCAAGCGTGGCCGTCACCTTCTCGCGCCGCGGACTCATGCGGGAGACACAACTGTTTCCTGACAAAGGAGTGGACCATTGGGAGCTGTCTTGGGACCCTGGAGCCACCCCTGAACAGCGCAGTCTTCGGGATCGATGGTTCGAGATTCTTTGAGACAGCGCTGGGCTGCACTCCAGCAAGCGATCCATCGCCATCGTGCACTGTCCCTGACAGCAGCGGCGGCAGGCTCGCTCACGCTGGTGCTGATCAGCTGGCTCGTGGTCGAGCAGGGTGAACAGTCTCACGCGGGTGATCGCCCTTCATTGATCGAGCTGCTGGACCAGGTGAGTGGTGAACAGGGGCGCCAGCTGGAGGAGAAACCGTCCTCTGCACCGCCGATGGCGCCGCGTGCACGCTCCTGGCGTTCGCCTCTCTCTCGGCAGTGTTCTGGAGTTGATCGTGGTGTGCTCAATCGTCTCGAACAACTCCAGAGCCGGGCGAGCTCATGGCGGACATTCGTGAAGATTGATCCAACCAACTACGGCAAGCGGTTCAAAACCGATGCCTTTGGCCGGCAACTGGATGCAACACCGCGAGTGGTGGTGCTGCATGAAACGGTTTATTCCCTTGGCTCAGCGGTGAACACCTTCATGACCCCGCACCCACGGGATGAAGACCAGGTCAGTTATCACACCCTGATTGGCCAGGACGGTCGTGTTTTGGATCTGGTGGACCCGTTGAATCGGGCCTACGGCGCGGGCTATTCAGCCTTTCTTGGGGAGTGGGCGATCACGAACAAGAAGCTCAAGGGATCCGTGAACAACTTCGCGCTGCATCTGAGCCTGGAAACACCACCCTCGGGGGCGAACGCCAGTGGTTCCCACGCTGGCTACACGACCCAGCAATACGACGCCCTGGCGTTGGTGCTGTCGGGTTGGATTCGTTCCTTCAACCTGCCACCTGCGGCGATCACAACCCATCGCCATGTCGACATCGGTGGCGAGCGGAGTGATCCACGCAGTTTTGACTGGTCCAAGTTGCAGGTGCGCCTGGCGGCACTCGGCGATCTCTGCGTGTCTTGAATCAGATCATCAAGGGTCTATTGGCTCTTCTGCCTGAATAAATCAACCCGTGAAGGGCAGGATCCTGCATGTATCCGAGAACTCTGGCGGGATAGTCGAGTTTTCCGTTGTGGAGATAGGTCAGCGTTGCAATGGCTTTGGCATCCAGGTAAGAGCGGCTTGCTTGCAGGATGGAGTCTTCAGAAAGGCCCAGTTCACCTTTCAATCGTCGTAGCTTTCCGGCCAGCAATTTCACATTCATCTCCGGGTTCAGCAGTTGGTCGCGGGCCCAAGCAATCTCTTCGGCTGTCGGATTGGCAGGAAGCTGCTTCTGATGGATCAGTTCAGTGATGCCGATCTGGGCAGGGCCGTGGGTCTTCACCAGACCCGAGTGGGCGATGAAAGGAAGGTCTTCCCCCGGTTTCGAGTGTTGAATCTCATCGAACAGGATGGCCGTCAGCAGCATCGGGTTGACCCGATGCACCTTGGCTTCTCGAAGGATCACCGGCTTCAGGGTCGTCAGCCGCTCCAGGGTCAGCGTGCGCAGTGGTTGGAGCTGGTCAACGCCACTGGTGAACAGTTGGGCTAGGGGAGTCTGAGGACCATGCACGCCAAAGCGTTTTTGCAGAAGCCGGAGCTCTTCCGGCGAGAAATCAGTGGGTTCGGGGGTCGATTCCTGGCTGATTGCAACGGGAACTGGAACGTCAGGATCCGATGACACCAAGACCCCAAGGACAAGAGACCCAAGGGCAGAACAGAGAAAAACTCCTATCCAGCGCACGCGATGAGGGTGAGGGTTGAAACCTCATTTCAAAATGAATGCCATGAAACTAGCCGGGGTGTCCCAGGAATTGGGCAATAGGGCGGATTGTGGATAGTTTCAGCGTGTATGCACTGCACACCGGCATGAGCTTCCCGGATTTCAGCGCCACTGACGCGCAAGTTCAGTGGCAGCGATTCTGTGATCTCGGTTGGTTTCACGACGATCTCGGAATCTGGCTCGACATCAGCCGGATGCACGTCAACGCCGCCGATCTCGACCAGTTGCAGCCGGGAATGGCCCGTGCATTCACGGCAATGCAGGAGCTTGAAGCTGGTTCGATTGCCAATCCCGATGAGCAACGTCAGGTCGGGCATTACTGGTTGCGCAGTCCTCAGCTGGCACCTACTCCAGAGGTGCAGCAACACATCGCGAGCGAGATTGAGCTGATTGCCTCGTTCGGCCGTGATGTGATCAATGGAGCGATCAAGGCTCCCAACGGTGAACGTTTCACCGACGTTCTTTGGATCGGGATCGGTGGCAGTGGCCTGGGCCCGGCCTTGATGATCCGCGCTCTGCAGAATCACGGCGAAGGTCTTCCGTTCCATTTTTTCGACAATGTCGATCCCAATGGAATGGAGACTGTTTTATCGGCTCTTGGTGATCGTCTCCCTCGAACACTGGTGGTGACGGTGAGCAAGTCAGGTGGCACACCTGAGCCGCATCTGGGCATGGAGCAGGCCCGACACCGGCTTGAAGCAAGGGGTGGCCAGTGGGCTGGACAAGCCGTTGCCATCACGATGGTCAACAGCAAGCTTGACCAGCAGGCCCAGGAGGAGGGCTGGCTTCAGCGGTTTGACATGTTCGATTGGGTGGGAGGCCGCACCAGCATCACCAGTGCTGTCGGGTTATTGCCGGGTGCACTGATTGGGTGTGACATCAAGGAGTTTCTCGCTGGCGCGGCCCAGATGGATGAGACAACGCGCGTTGCAGATCTCCGCCGTAATCCTTCGGCCTTGATGGCCGCCTCCTGGTATGTGGCCGGTGATGGTCGTGGTCAACGCGACATGGTTGTTCTCCCCTATCGGGATCGTTTGGAGGTGTTCAGCCGTTATCTCCAGCAGCTCGTCATGGAGTCCCTCGGCAAGCGACTCGACCGTGATGGCAACACCGTGAATCAAGGCATTGCCGTTTACGGCAACAAAGGCTCAACGGATCAGCACGCCTATGTGCAGCAACTGCGCGATGGTGTCGACAACTTCTTTGCCACGTTCATTGAAGTGCTCGAGGATGTTCAGTCGATTCCGGTGATCAACGCCGAACGCCCCGGTGATTTTCTGGATGGGTTCCTTCAGGGAACACGCGCTGCGCTCACCGAGGGAGGTCGACAGAGCCTCACCATCACGATGCGACGCTTTGATGCTCGACGCCTCGGCGCTTTGATCGCACTGTTTGAGCGGGCTGTGGGCTTCTATGGCGAGCTTGTGAATATCAATGCCTATCACCAACCTGGGGTGGAGGCCGGTAAGAAAGCCGCCGCGTCAATCCTCGGGCTGCAAGGCCAGGTTGAGTCTCTTCTTCAGGATGGGGTGGCCCGTTCCGCCGCTGAAATTTGTCAAACCCTGGGGCAGGGATCGGAGGAATCCATTTTCTGGATTCTTCGCCATCTCACCAACAACCAGCGTGGATTCATCAGCCAGGGGGACTGGTCCAACCCGGCCTCGATGCGCTTCGCGAAGGCCTGATCATCACGGCACCAGGTTGACCAGTTTGCCTGGCACAACGATCACCCGGCGCGGAGCTGCACCCTCCAGCCATTTCTGGGCAACCTCGCTGGCAAGGGCGAGTTTTTCAAGATCGTCTTTGCTGGCGCTGGCTGGAACCTTGAGTTTCCCGCGCACTTTTCCTTTCACCTGGATCACCACTTCAACACTGTCTTGAAGCAAGGCGGCTTGATCAACGACGGGCCAACTCTGGCGATGCACGCTCCCTTTGCCGCCAAGCTTGCACCAGAACTCCTCGGCCAAATGGGGTGCAAAGGGAGCAAGAAGGCGAATCAACCCAGAGAGTGTTTCCTGAAGAACTGGAGTGCTGAGGGCCTCCAGGCCTGCGGAGCTGATGGCGTTGGAGAGTTTCATGAGCTCCGAAATGGCCGTGTTCAGCTGGATGTCGTCTTCAAGGTCTTCCGACACAGCTTCGATCGCCAGATGCAAGGCCCGACGCACGGTCGACTCTGCTTCGGAGAGGCTCTCAGGACACTGCAATGGCTCCAGGGTGTCGATGCGGGAGGCTGAAGACTCCACCAGTCGCCAGAGGCGCTGAAGGAAACGGAACTGGCCCTCCACATCAGCGTCATCCCACTCGAGATCCTTTTCAGGGGGGGCCTTGAACAGGATGAACATGCGTGCAGTGTCGGCGCCATAGCGATCGATCACGGCTGCAGGATCAACGCCGTTGTACTTCGACTTCGACATTTTTTCGAAGAGCACTTCAAGTGTTTCGCCGCTCTTCGGATCGCAGGGATTCTCCGGATCGGTTACATCGGAAGGAGCGATGTATTTGCCGGTTGTTGCATTGCGATAGGTGATTCCTTGCACCATGCCCTGGGTGAGGAGACGTTCAAACGGTTCATTCACATCAATCAAGCCGCGGTCTTTCAATGCTTTGGTGAAGAAGCGGGCATACAGCAGGTGAAGAATGGCGTGTTCAATGCCACCCACGTACTGCTTCACCGGCAGCCACCGGTTCACAGCTTCCTTGCTGAAGGGTTTTTCAGTGTTGTGAGGATCCGCGAAGCGCAGGAAGTACCAGGAGGAGCACATGAACGTGTCCATCGTGTCGGTCTCCCGGCGCGCGGGTTTGCCGCAACGAGGGCAGCTCACATTGACCCAGTCCTCCTGCTGACTCAAGGGGGACCCACCTTTGCCAGAGAGATCAATGCCCCGGGGTAGTTCAACGGGAAGTTGATCCTGTGGAACAGGCACAGTGCCGCAGTCGTCGCAGTGAACAACTGGGATTGGACACCCCCAGTAGCGCTGACGCGAAATCAACCAGTCGCGAAGGCGATAGGTGACCTTGCTTGAAGCCCAATTCTCCTTGACCCCATGGTTGGTGATGGCTGCCTTGGCATCGGTTGATGTGATGCCGTCAAAGTGACCGGAATTGATCAACTGGCCTGCTTCGGTCCAGGCCTTTCCCGCAGCGATCGCTTCAGCAGCGCCCTCCGCATCAATCACCTGGCGGATCGGCAGTCCATAGGACTGGGCAAAGGCGATATCGCGCTGATCATGGGCGGGCACGCCCATCACCGCTCCAGTGCCGTAGTCCGCCAGCACATAGTCGGCAATCCAAACGGGAAGCAGCTCTCCAGTGAGGGGGTTAACCACCTGTGCACCGATCGCAACGCCCCGCTTGGGTCTGTCGTCACTGGTGCGTTCGATGGTGCTGAGACGAGCCACCTCCTTTCGGAACGTTTGGACGGCCTCCTGTTGATCTGACGTGGTGAGCGCATCGACGAGGGAATGCTCCGGTGCCAAAACCACATAGCTGGCGCCTGCCAGGGTGTCGGGCCGCGTGGTGAACACCGTGATCGCGTGTTGTTCGTCTCCCTGGAGGTTGAAACTGATCTCCGCACCCTCGGAACGGCCGATCCAGTTGGCCTGCATCGTGCGCACCCGTTCCGGCCAACCGTGGAGAGTTTCGAGGTCATTCAGGAGCGGTTCGGCGTAGTCGGTGATGCGCAGGAACCACTGATTCAGCTGCCGTTGTTCCACCAATGCACCCGACCGCCAAGACCGTCCATCGGCATCCACCTGTTCATTGGCGAGAACGGTTTGATCCACCGGATCCCAGTTGACGGTTGCGTTTTTCCGGTAGGCCAGCCCGCCATCGAGCAGTTCTAAAAACAACCACTGGGTCCAGCGGTAGTAATCGCTGTGGCAAGTGGCTTGTTCACGGCTCCAGTCGATCGACAAGCCGAGCCGGTCCAGCTGCGCTCGCATCTGATCGATATTGCGATCGGTCCACTCACCTGGATCGACATTGCGTTCAATCGCTGCATTCTCAGCGGGAAGTCCGAAGGCATCCCACCCCATTGGATGCAAAACCGCGTTCCCCCGCATGCGCTGCACGCGGGCGATCACATCGGTGATCACGTAATTACGCACATGGCCCATGTGCAAACTCCCCGAGGGGTAGGGGAACATCGAGAGGGCAAAGAATGCGGGCTTATCGCTGCTGTCATCCGTGGCATCCAGCCCTTCGTTCTTCCAGTGCGATTGCCAGCGCTGTTCCAGTTCGACTGGTTCGTAGCGCCCCGGCTGTGCACTGTCGGTGGCAGTGGAATTGGCAGCGTTCAAGGGACCGGCTCCAGGCAGCGGAGCGATCGTGCCACACACCTGGTCTTCAGCCGAGGGAGCGGATCACGGTGACCTGGCGTCGATTCACAAGAATCGGCCTGCTGCTCCCAGACCACTCGACAGCTAAAAATTCTGGATCCTGCCAAACAAGACGACCCTCGATCGCCTCCTGGCCGTTCAATCCGATGCTGATGGGAAGTTGTTCACGAATCCAACTCTGGAGCAGTCGCACGCCCGGCAGGCTCGGATCGAGAGGCGTGGTCTCCATAGGATTCGGGAGTGTTTTCGTCCGCTCATGCTGCAGTTCAGCAAATATCAGGGACTTGGCAATGACTTCCTGATCGTTGAAGGGCGTCAGGGCCAATTACCTGTGGCCGTGAGTGACCCCGATGCCGATTGGGTGCGGCGCATCTGTGATCGTCGCTTCGGTGTTGGCGGTGATGGCCTGATCCTTGCTCTTCCTCCGCAGGGGGATGGAGATCTCCGCATGCGCATCATGAACGCCGATGGAAGTGAAGCCGAAATGTGCGGCAACGGAATCCGTTGCCTCGCCCGTTACTTGGCCGACACCGATGGTGATGGCCCCGGACGTGTCTGGGCGATTGAAACCCTCGCGGGAGTGATCCGGCCAGAGCTGATGGCTGATGGTCAGTTGAAGGTGGATATGGGTGCACCATTCCTGACCCCCGAGACCATCCCAACCACGTTGATGGTTGACGACGGACTCCCCAAAGGAGTGCTGATGCTCGAGGGGGCTCAACTTGATGTGGCCGCGGTGGGCATGGGCAATCCCCACGTTGTTGTGCCTGTGGACGACCTCGCCACCATTCCCTTTGACGCCTGGGGTGCAGCGCTGGAAGTGCATCCGGCTTTTCCGGCGAAAACCAATGTTCATTTCCTCCAGGTGCACGATCGCTCTCACCTTGAAGTGCGGGTCTGGGAACGCGGTGCAGGGCCGACGTTGGCCTGTGGAACTGGTGCCTGCGCCACTTTGGTGGCAGCTGTTCTGCTCAACCTGTCGGACGACAGTGCTGAAGTGATGCTTCCGGGTGGTCCACTGCAGATCTCCTGGTCGAATCGTCAGGGATCGGTGTTGATGACTGGTCCGGCGGAAGCCGTGTTCGATGGAGTTCTGACACCCGAACTCTCTCCGGGGGGGACAGCGTCAACAGCGCTTCAGGCCATCACGTCGCAACCGGAAGCACCCTCTCGCGATGAGCAACCCTTCGATTGCGCCAGCGCTTGCTCGGAACAGTGCCAGCGACCCGATCAATGCCTTCGGGATGAAGCCCAGCAGCGGGTGCAGGCATTCCTGAACAACACCTCTCTGGATTCGATGCTCAATCTCGCCAGTGAGTCTCTTGAGCAGCGCACCCGAGCTCGGTTCGAAAATGGAGGGCTCTGATTTTTACCTCGATGCCGCAGCTACGACGCCTCCGTTACCGGCGGTGATCGCGGCCATGCAACAGGTCCAGCAGACCTGTTGGGCCAATCCAAGCAGCTTGCATCGCCCTGGGCTTGCAGCGGCTGAAGCTCTTGAGCGGGCGCGATGGCGTTTGGCTGATCGCTTCTCCGTTCAGTCCGATCAGCTGATTGTGACTTCGGGAGCAACGGAATCTGTGCACCTCGCCATCCAGGGTTGCGCAGCCCGGCTGAAACCCGGACGCATCGTGATTTCAGCTGTTGAACATCCGGCGGTGATCGCGGCAGCCATGAATCTGCAGGCCAGNGGGTGGATGGTGGAGACCTGGCCTGTTGATGCCCAGGGGCTGATTCGACTGGAGGAACTGAACCGGCTCTTATCACCGCCGACACAACTCGTTTCGTTGATCGCCGCTCAAAGCGAAATCGGTGCTGTGCAACCGATTCGCATCGTTGCTCAGGCCTGCAGGCAGCGCGGAATTGTGATGCACACCGATGCCACCCAGTTGATCCCCCAGGGGTGCTGCAGCTTCGACGCCCTTGGCGTTGATCTGCTNAGTGTTTCGGCGCACAAATTCCAGGGGCCCCGTGGTGTGGGTCTGTTGATTCGCTCACGAGACACTGAACTTCACCCCCTTCAAGGTGGCGGCGGGCAGGAGCATGGCCTTCGCTCCGGCACTGAACCCGTTGCTCTNGTGACTGGAATGGCCGAGGCACTAGNCGTNTTGCCCCANTACGTCCCTGACGAGCGGATCTGCCCCCCTGGCTCNACTCCGTTCATTCAGCAANAGCGGGATGCGTTGTTGGCATCGCTGTTGAAGCGCCCCGGCGTGAGCGCGATCGGGCCTGACGCCAGCCAGCGTCTTCCCCATCACATCTCCCTGTTGGTCACGACCGCAGATGGTGTGCCCATTCCGGGGCGCGAACTGGTGCGCAGGCTCGCTGCCGCCGGGGTGTCCTGCAGCAGTGGCAGTGCCTGTAGCAGTGGTGCCAGCAGTGACAGTCCAGTTTTGTCGGCCATGCAGGTGCCGCCCTCCCTGCGCCGTTCCGGGATCCGCCTCACGCTTGGCCCGTGGCTCACCAGCGACGACCTGAAGGAGGTGGCCCGGCGATTTGAGGCCACGCACGCAACCTTTTCCTGAGATGCTTTGGCGATGACCCCATCCGATCCCACCACTGTTCCTCTGCCAGCTGATCTGCTTGCCGCAGAAGAGCAGATGCTTCAAGCGTGCTTGGCCGCCATCGGCTCCGGTGATGGCCGTCGTTGGTCGGCATCGCTTCGCTTCGAAAACTTGCGTTTGTTACCGGTAGCGATTCGGCTGGCGCGAGGCCTGATTGCCAAGGGACAACAGGTGGTGATGGTGTGGCCCGATGCCGGGGCAGCAGCGCTTGCACGCCGCGATGCCGACGATCTCAAAGAGAGCATTCAAGATTTCAATCAATTGAAGCGTTCATCGGGTTCCGAACCCGATGAACGGCTGTTGTTAGCCATCAATCCAACCCCGGCTGACTATGAAGACTTCGAGGCCCTTTGCGCTTCTCATGCTGGCCCGGTGTTGATGCTGAATGGTCGCCTTGAAGACGCTGCTATCGGCATCGGAAGTGTGGCCCGGGAACGCCGAAAGGGTTTTGTTGCCCTATGGCGTCAGGCCTATTGGCTTCAACCCCTGGAGGGGGGAGCTCTACTCCGCTGTTTTCCGGATGACTGGCGTTTGTATCGGCAGGACCCTGATGGTTACCGGCAGTTGGAGGTGTTGCCGGAGCGTCCTGATCCGGACACAACCGCAGCGCTCCTGGCTGGCGAAGATCCCGACAGCTTGGGGCAGCAGCTCTCGGGGGTCGATCGTTTTCTCGACGGGCTTCGTAACTGAGCCGGCGCGTGCTTGATCCAGCACCCGACACTCTTTAAGGTTCGTGTCCCAAGGTGCGACTGATGGTCACCAATCGCTTCAAAGCCTTGTCTCCCATCGACGCGGTGGCGGGTCTCGTTGCCGTGATCGCCCTCGGTGGTGTCATCTGGTCTCCCAAGTTGACCAATGCCGTGGCCAAGGCCACCGGCTCCCTGAAGCCTGTGCAGGTGAGCGTCGATGTTCGAACCTTGATCACCTCTGATCCGCAGGGCTTGCTGGAGTCGGTACGGGATGAAGGCGCTTTAAATATCGTGGTTCGAAACCAACCAGCCGGTCGCCTCACGCTCGTTTCGGTGGACGACCTCACGCGTTCGCTCATCGCGGTTCAGCCGGATGGCTCACTCGCGACGGCAGTCGATCCGAATGCGTCCACTCCCCGATATGTGCGGTTTGTGCTCAAGGCAGACGCTGATGTCAAACCCTCCGGCGTTGTGCTCGGTGGCACCAAGCTCAAGATTGGTGTTCCTGTGGAGGTGGAGGGTCGCCTCTATCGCCTCAATGGCGTCGTGAGCGGGGTTCAAACGCTGTGATCCGCTTCCGATGGTTTGTTCTGCTGCTGTCTGCACTTGCCACCCCTTCGGTGCAGGCGAATCCGCTGTTGGCGCCGCCTCCTGTTGTGCAGAGGCAAGGCCACACCGCACTCACCACTGCTGGGCTCTGCCCCGCACTCCAGTCAGCGGTTCAGCAGGCCGTCGGCAGTGAGTCGAAGGTCTGGAGCATCAGTGTTCTGGACAGCAGGGGAGGGCTCATCGCTGATGTGAACGGCGCTGTTCCTCGGATTCCGGCGTCGAATCAGAAACTGATCAGCACTGCGTTTGCCCTCGATCGGCTCGGGCCGGATTTTCGGCTGAAAACACAGTTGTTGCGCCATCCCGATGGCAGCCTGGAGATCGTCGGGGAGGGCGATCCGGATCTGAGCATCGCCGAGATCCAGAAATTCGCCATGGTCGCTCTGGGGAGGGGTGGTTCCCAGTCAGCTCCTGGTGCGGCTTCAGGCCCTGTGCGGCTCTTGGTGCGAGAAGAACCGCGCCGCAACTGGTGGCCCAGTGATTGGGATCCCGTTGATCGTTCCTACGCCTACGGCGCACCCATCACCCGGCTCGCTCTCACCAGCAATGCCCTGCATATGGCTGTCATGGATCCAGCGGCACGGCTGCAGCGGATTCTTGACTCAACCGTTCGCCAACAGGGTGGGCAGTTCCGGTTCGAGTTGGTGAATCAAGCTCAGCGTGAGGCCGTTACTGCGCGTCACGACGATTCTTCGGTGGTTTTGCACAGCGAAGATTCCGCACCGATGCACGCCTTGCTCAGCCTGGCGAACACGGAAAGTCATAACTTCACCGCCGAAGTGCTGATGCGCGAGGCGGCTGACGACTGGGATGTGAACCGTGCAGCGCTGGCCACCACACGTTGGCTTCAGCTTCAGGGGATTCCAATGCGTGGCGTGCGGGTTCGTGATGGAAGCGGCCTCTCTAGGGGCAACCGCTTAACCAGCCGATCCCTCACCGTTTTGCTCTGGCGGATGGCTCAGCATCCCTTGGCCGGTTACTACCAAGCGTCCATGGCGATCGCAGGCCAACGTGGAACGCTGCGTCGGTTTCTACGGGGCACGTCTGTTCAAGGGCGCTTCTGGGGCAAAACAGGCACGCTGAGTGGTGTGCGCTCGATTTCAGGAATCTTGGACACTCCCGATGGCCCCCGTTACGTGAGCATGATCTCCAACGGCAGTTACGCCCCAAACAGCGTCATGGCGAGCGTTGTACAGGCCAGCCAACGGCTCAGCCGGTGCCCTTCATAGACCGCAGGCGTGATGCGGTTCGTCTCCCACGGCTGATCGGAACCGTTTTGGAGTCTTCATTGGCCTGAGGCACGGGAGAACTGCTCTGAATGGTCTGGATCTTGACCAGTTCCTCCCGACCCGCCATCACCACCTTGGCCATTTCCCTGAGCCGCACTTCCAGTTCCCCGAGGGTCTGTTCTGCATAACGGTTGGCGCCGTCTTGCACCCCCGCGGCCTCCTGACGGCTGCGTTGGATCAGAGCTTCACATTGCTGCTGTGTCTGCTGACGGAACTGAAGCGCGTCGGTGTGAATGCGTTCAGCTTCTTCTCGGCTTTCCTTCTGAACACGAACCGCTTCGCGGCGAATGCTCTCGAGTTCCTGCAAAGCCTGTTGACGGGTGTTCTCGTGTTGCTCGAGATGCTGCCGCTTCAACTCAGCAATTTCCTGCTCCATGGCTTGGAGCTGCAACTGGGCCTGTTTTCGATTGGCCTCGTGTTGGTCGGCGTGCTGACGTTTCAGTTCAACAGCGTTTTTCTCTAACTGCTGAATCTGAAGCTGAGCCTGTTGCCGGCTGGCTTCATGCTGCTCGGCATGTTGACGTTTGAGGTCAACAGCCTCCTGATCCAACTGTTGGCGGCGTTGGAGTGCTTCCTGCTCCAACTGCTGGCGCCGGCCTGAAAACTGCTGCTCCTGTTCAGCAAGTTTCGCCTGCATCTCCTGCTCAAGTTTCGCTCCTTGCTGCCGCGTCGATTGCAGCAGCTGTTCGCACTGTTGACGGGTTTGTTCGCGCAACTCATTCACCTGCCGTTCGGCCTCCTGGCGAATGGCAGCGTTGTTCACCAACTGTTCGCGCTGACGTTGAGCTTGTTCAACGATGTCTTCAGCTTGTTTGCGTGCGGTGTTGATGAACTCATCACGCCGCTCCAGCAGCTTTGCAGCTCGCTCGAGATCCTTGGGCAGGCTCTCGCGCACCGTATCCAGCACCTCCACCGCATCGCCTTCATTCACCAGACGACCGCCGGTGAACGGAATCCGACTTCCTTCGAGAACTACATCTTCGAGCTGATCGAGTTGTTCGAGAACCGTGAGCCGAACGTCGTCCATCTCAGCGGGGCGGCAAAGCCGAATTAAAGAGCCTGTTGAGCTCCTTCGCCACCTCAGGTGGAACCATGTGATCGATGGATCCGCCAAAGCGGGCCACTTCTTTCACCACTGAACTGCTCAAGAAGCTGTGGCGAGCTGTNGTAGCCAGAAAAACCGTTTCCAGATCCTCCGTTAATGAGCGATTGGTGTGGGCGATTTGGAGTTCGTACTCGAAATCGCTCATGGCACGCAGCCCGCGAAGAATCAGATCGGCCTGATGGGTCACAGCGCAGTTCACGGTCAATCCGTCGAAGCTGATCACTTCCACACCACTGAGGTGATCTGTGGCACGACAGATCTGTGTAACGCGTTCTTCAACGGTGAAGGCCGGACGTTTGCTTGGGTTGCTCAGCACAGCAACGATCACCTCTCCGAACAACGTCACGGCCCGCTCGATCAGATCCATATGACCGTTGGTGAGGGGGTCGAAGCTGCCTGGGTAAAGCGCTCGCATCGGCAATCGGCGATCGCCGGATCCTATGCAGGCGCAAGCTGCTTAGATTCCGTTCAAAAGGCAGCCCCGATGAGTCTCGACGCCGACGCTAAGAAGACCCTGCTCCGCAAGATCCCCCACGGNTTGTTCATCTGCGGGGTTCGCAACGGCGATGAGGTGAATGGATTCACGGCAAGTTGGGTCACCCAGGGATCGTTCGAACCGCCTCTGGTGGTGATGGGTGTTCGGGCGGACAGCAGCAGCCACGCCATCATCGAATCCACAGGGCGTTTCTCGCTCAATGTTCTTCGGGCGGATCAGAAGGATTTGGCAGCCGTCTTCTTCAAACCCCAGAAAGCCCTTGGTGGACGTTTCGACGCGGCCCCTTACGACGAAGGTGAGCTCGGCCTGCCTCTGCTGAACGATGCGATTGGCGGGGTGGAGTGTGAACTGGTGGGCTCAATTCAGCACGGTGATCACACGGTTTTTGTGGGTGAAGTGAAGACGGCTCGTCTGATCGCTGATGGCGAAGCACTCAATCTGGCCAGCACTGGCTGGAACTACGGCGGCTGATCGATCTTGGAGGACGCGTCTTCTGCAGCACCCCTGCTGACGCAGCCTGAGCGGCTTGAACGTCGTCTCAAGGAGATCCCTGCCGAGCCGGGTTGTTACCTGATGCGGGACGGTGAAGACCGCATCCTGTATGTGGGCAAATCGAAGTCGCTACGAAGCCGGGTTCGGAGTTATTTCCGCAGTCGTCATGATCTGTCCCCACGGATCCGGTTGATGACCCGGCAAGTGTGTGAGATTGAATTCATCGTGACAGACAGCGAAGCGGAAGCTCTCGCTCTCGAATCCAATCTGATCAAAAACAATCAGCCACATTTCAATGTGCTGCTGAAAGACGACAAGAAATATCCATATCTGTGTATCACCTGGAGTGAAGCTTATCCGCGGATCTTTATTACTCGTCGGCGTCGATTCCGCAGCCCGTTGGATCGTTTCTACGGCCCTTATGTGGATGTTGGCTTATTGCGACGCACCCTGTTTCTTGTGAAGAGGGTCTTCCCGCTTCGGCAGAGACCCCGGCCGATGTATGCCGATCGCACGTGCCTGAACTTCAGCATCGGTCGATGCCCCGGAGTGTGTCAGGAGAAGATCAGTTCTGAGGACTACCACCGCACGCTCCGCAAGGTTGCGATGGTGTTTCAAGGGCGCAGTGATGAGTTGCAGCATCTACTTCAAGAGCAGATGGAGCGCTACGCCGAACGCCTCGACTTCGAATCAGCCGCTCGCACCCGTGATCAACTGCAGGGTCTCGATCAGCTCACGGCAGACCAGAAGATGAGCCTTCCGGATTCATCGGTGAGCCGAGATGTGCTGGCGATGGCGGCCGATGANAGGGTGGCAGCGGTGCAGCTGTTTCAGATGCGAGCCGGCAAGCTTGTGGGTCGCCTCGGTTACACCGCTGACGCCTCCGGGCTCAACCCCGGATTGATTCTTCAACGGGTCATTGAGGAGCACTACAGCCAGGTGGATTCCGTGGAGATCCCTCCGGAGTTGCTGGTTCAACACGCCTTGCCCCAACAGCCGCTGATGGAGGAATGGTTGTCGGAACAGCGCGAACGCAGGGTTCAGATCCACTGCCCGAAACAGCGCCAGAAAGCTGATCTGATCGAACTTGTGCAGCGCAANGCAGAGTACGAACTGCANCGAGCCAAACAAGGGCAGGAGCAACAGGCCCTGGCNACGGAGGATCTGGCTCAGCTGTTGGAGTTACCCATCCCTCCGCGGCGGATTGAGGGCTACGACATCAGTCATATCCAAGGCAGTGACGCCGTTGCATCCCAGGTGGTGTTCATCGATGGGTTGCCGGCCAAACAGCACTACCGCAAATACAAAATCCGCAGCAGCAGCATCCGCGCCGGCCACAGCGACGACTTCATGGCCATGGCCGAAATCATGAGACGACGGTTCCGCCGCTGGTCTCGNGCCAAGGCTGAAGGNATCGACGTTGGAGCCTTGCGCCACAAAGGCGGAAGCGCACTGCAGACCGATGGCCTGAATGATTGGCCTGATGTGGTGATGATCGACGGGGGCAAGGGCCAGCTCTCCGCCGTGATGGAAGCCCTGCGGGAACTGGATCTGCACGAAGACTTGAACGTCTGCTCCCTGGCCAAGCAACGNGAGGAAGTGTTTCTCCCTGGTGAGAGCAAGCCTCTGGAGAGCGAAGCCGATCAACTTGGCGTTGTGCTGCTGCGGCGTCTCCGTGATGAAGCGCATCGATTCGCCGTGAGCTTCCACCGTCAGCAGCGAGGGGAACGGATGAAACGATCGCGGTTATCCGATATTCCAGGGGTCGGCCCGAAACGGGTGAAGGATCTCCTGGCCCATTTCCATTCCATCGACGCGATTCAACTCGCCTCGGTGGAGACGCTGGCCCANGCTCCTGGTGTTGGGCCAGCACTGGCCCGGGACATTCACGCCTTTTTTCATCCCTCTGACGAGGGTGCAGACGACGCTGAAAACACGGCTGCCCTAGAAGAGCTGTCTCAGAAGCTCATTCAATGATTCGCCTGTTCTGTTTGAGCCTGGGACTCTTGCTGCTGATGGTTCAGCCGGCGCTGGCTTCTCCCGGACTTTGCACGGGCCCTGTCTGTGCTGACGGAATCACCCGGAGTGCCAAGAATCACTGGCAACTGGTGCTGCGCCTGAACGATCAACAGGGGCATCGCGAAAAGGTGGTGATGAATTGCCGCGCGGGGCAACTCAGCCCGATGAGTGGCCCTGTCGACCGTGCCTACGCCACGGCCATCGGTCTGCGGGCCTGTCGACTCGCTGGTGAGGACGCCTGAGCGTGGAGATCAGCCTGATTTATCCGCATCAGCTGTTTGAGCATCATTCAGCCGTGAAGCCCGGCCGTGCGGTCGCCCTGATCGAGGACCCACTGTTTTTTGGAACCGATCCTCACTGGCCGATTCAGGTGCACCGCCAACGGCTGTTGCTGCACCGCGCGGCGATGACGGCCTACGCCAAATCGCTTGAGCAGCAGCGGTTCTCTGTTCTCCACTTTCGCCACTGTGATGCCCCGGAGACAGGCGCCTTCCTCTCCCTTCTGCTCGAACGTGGCTACCGCAGTTTCCACCTGGCTGATCCGGTTGACGATGTGCTCAGTCGACGGATCAAAGCCTTCAGTTCTCAACNCGGCTGCGNCCTNGAGATCCATCCCACCCCGATGTTGCTCACGCCACCGCAGGTGATCGATGAGCACTTCAAGCGTGGCAAGAAGCCTGTGATGGGGCGGTTTTATGAAATGCAGCGCAAGCGGCTCCAGCTTCTGCTCGAACCCGATGGATCACCGCTTGGGGGGCGTTGGAGTTTCGATGCCGACAATCGCAAAAAGCTGCCCAAGGGCATCGCGGTACCGGATGAACCCAGCCAGCCTGAATCGGTGTTGGTGCACCAGGCCCGCACCGAACTCATGGATGAAGGCCTGCAGGGCCTGGGTTGTTGGGATGGCTTTCTCTATCCGATCACCCACGCGGAGGCGAGCCGTTGGTTGGATCAATTCCTTGATGAACGGCTGCAGCAATTTGGCGCTTATGAAGATGCGATCAGCACCGAGCATCGCGTGATGTGGCATGGCGTCCTGACGCCGATGCTCAATATCGGATTGCTGACTCCTCAGCAGGTGCTGGACCGGACTCTGGAACGGGCGGAAGCCGGAGATGTACCGCTGAATTCCCTTGAGGGTTTTGTTCGTCAGATCGTTGGTTGGCGCGAGTTCATGGCGGCCATGTACCAGCGCCATGGCGTGGAGATGCGCAATGGAAATTTCTGGGGGTTTGTGGATCGCCCGATTCCCTCCGCGTTCTACACCGGCTCCACCGGCCTGCCTCCCATTGATGACGCCATTCATCACGCTCTGCGCACCGGTTACTGCCATCACATCGAACGGTTGATGCTGCTCGGGAATGTGATGTTGCTCTGCGGTTTTCACCCGAACCGGATCTACACCTGGTTCATGGAGCTCTTTGTGGACGCCTACGACTGGGTGATGGTTCCCAATGTCTATGGCATGAGCCAGTTTGCCGATGGGGGGATCTTCACCACCAAGCCTTATTTGTCAGGGTCGAATTACGTTCGCAAGATGTCCAATTACCGCAAAGGTGACTGGTGTGAGGTCTGGGACGGATTGTTCTGGACTTTCATCAAACGCCACGAGGAGTTCTTCCGCGGCCAGTACCGGCTGGCGATGATGGCGCGCAATCTGGATCGAATGACTGCAGACGTGCTCACAGGGCATCAGCGCCGCGCGGCTGCTTTTCTTGACGGGCTGGGCTGAGCCCTGCGTAAGGTCGCCGCAGTATGGCGGCGGTGATGTCACTTCCACCCGAGGCTTACCTCTGGTTCAAGACCCTTCACATCGTGGGTGTGGTGGTCTGGTTCGCCGGGTTGTTCTATCTGGTGAGGCTGTTCATCTATCACGTGGAAACAGCCGAGCTGGCCCCCGAACTCCAACAGCCCTTCCGCGATCAATACACCCTGATGGAGAAACGGCTCGCGAACATCATCACCACCCCGGGCATGGTGGTTGCGGTGTCGATGGCCATTGGCCTTCTGGTGGCACAACCCAGCTGGCTTCAGCAAGGCTGGATGCACGCCAAACTCGCTTTTGTGGCAGGTCTGCTGATCTACCACGCATTCTGTTATCGGCTGATGGGTCAGCTGCAGGCAGGCCAATGCCGCTGGACCGGCAAACAGCTTCGTGCTCTCAATGAATTACCCACATTGCTGCTTGTGATTGTGGTGATGTTGGTGGTGTTCAAGACCCAGTTCCCCACGAGTGCCGCCACCTGGTTCATCGTGGCGCTGGTGGTGTTCATGGCCGCCTCAATACAGTTTTACGCCCGCTGGCGTCGGCTCCGGGCCGAAGCTGCTGTGGAGGGCTGACATGGCACATCCCTTGCGCGCCATCCTCAATCAGGTCGGCCCGGATTCCTGCCCGGGGCGATTCAATTTTCACTGCCACACGGTTTGCAGTGATGGCAGCCTCGAACCAGCAGCTCTGATCGCCCAGGCAGCCGAGCGTGGCATCGAACATCTGGCGGTCACAGACCACCACAGTTCCCATGCGCATGCGTTGATGCAGCAATGGCTCACTGACAACGCAGGCGGCCCCACCCTCTGGACAGGCATGGAAATCAGTGCCTTGCTCAAGGGCTGTTTGGTGCATGTGCTGGCGCTTGGCTTTGAACTCAACCACCCTGCATTGCAGCCCTACAACCGCGGCGATGCCGTTGTTGGGGAAGCTCTGCGGGCCGACGCCGTGGTGAAGGCCATCCATCAAGCCGGTGGGCTTGCTGTTTTGGCCCATCCGGCGCGCTACCGGCTCGGGCATGCCGACTTGATCGATGAGGCGGCCCGGCTTGGTTTTGATGGCGGTGAAGCCTGGTATGACTACGACATGCAAACCACCTGGTCACCCAGCCCGCTGATTTGCGAAGCCATCGACCAGCAACTCAGCAATCTTGGCCTTTTGCGTACGTGTGGCACCGACACCCACGGAATTGACCTTGGTGGCCGCTAAGTTCGATCCAACTCAGAACCGGTCGGCATGGGCTTCTTTGATCGTCTGCTGAAAAACGACGCGTCGGACGCCGACGCCACGATCAAGCCGCGCAAACCCGCGAAGGAGAAACCTTCCGAGTTTTTCCTCGATGCAGATTCTTCGTCGTCACTGGGCGACGTGAATTACATGCGCGAGTCCAAGACCATTCGGCGCACGTTCCCGGGCACGGCAGACAGCCCGGGAACGAAAGAGCAAATCATGGAAGTGGCTGCTGAGACGGAGAAGTTGGAGAGGCGCAGCGAAGGTCTTGGCGGTGTTGTGAAAAAAGAGGAGTCGGTTGATCTCACTGCAGGCATTCCCAAGCCGGTGAAAAAAACCTTCGCCGAACAAGTCTCTGCTCAAGAGATGAACAAGCGCCTCAAGGGCGTAGCCATCGCCGGGGTGAACGTGGCCAGTTCCGCTGATGCCGCGCCTGTTGCGCGCAAAGAACAGCTCAAGCCCCAGGACGAACCCACCGCAAGGACAGGAGCTGCTGCTCCATCCAACAAGCCCGGTTCGATCGATCCGTTCCGTCAGATGGTGCGGGATCTCAACAAGTGAAGCCACCGCGTTCGATCTTGGCCTCGCTGGTGCTCACCAACTCCTTCAGTCGGTCCAACTGATCGTTGCTCGCCTTGCTCCAGAGGCCTCTGTTGGAGGCCTCGAGCAGACGTTCTGCCATGTCCCGCAGAACCCAGGGATTGCTCCTTTGGAGAAAGTCGATGGTGCTCTCATTGGAAAGCCATTCATCGCAAAGTGCTCCGTAGCACCAGTCCGGAACTCGATCAGTGGCTGCGTCGTAGGCGAACAGGTAGTCAAGGCTGGCGCCCATCTCAAACGCCCCTTTGTATCCATGGGCCTTCATGCCATGGATCCAACGCGGATTCAGCAAGCGGCTGCGCACTACTTTGTCGAGTTCTTTCTCCAGACGGTGGAGACGCGGACGCTCCTGTCGCGAATGATCTCCGAACCAGAGATCTGGGCGCTGCCCCGCAACCCGCTCGACGGCGGCGCTTAAACCACCCTGAAACTGGTAGTAGTCATCGGAGTCGAGCACGTCGTGCTCGCGGTTGTCCTGGTTATGGAGCACGACCTGCACCTTCGATAACGCAGCCTCCAAGGCCGGCCGATCCTGCGCAGGATGACTTGATCCGTCGTAGCGCCACTGGCTCCACTGCAGGAACGCTTCGCCCAGATCGCCTCGCGATTCCCAAGCGCCACTGTCGATGAGAGCCTGAAGACCCGCTCCATAGGCACCTGGGGCCGATCCGTAAATCCGGCCTTGGGGCCCATCAAGACGGGTGATCCCAGCCAGTGGGTTATCGGCCTCGGGTTCATCCAGCAAGGCCACCATGTTCTGGGCCTGATCCACCCAACTGATCAGCTGTGGGAAGGCGTCCCGAAACAAACCGGAAATCCGAAGAACAACATCAACGCGAGGCCGCCCGAGCAGCCGCACTGGAATCACCTCCAGATCAACAAGGCGCCGGGTGGGCCCATCCCAGACGGGACGGACGCCGATCAGGGCCAGCAACTGTGCGATGTCTTCCCCGCCATTGCGCATGGTTGCAGTTCCCCACACGGACAGAGCCAGATGCCTGAGGGGTTCCCCCTGTTCGAGCAGGTGAAGATCCAGCAGTTGTTCTGCAGATCGACGACCCAGATCCCAGGCCGCTTCAGTGGGGAGCCCCCGCAGATCAACGGAGTAGAAGTTGCGTCCAGTGGGCAACACATCAGGGCGGCCTCGGCTGGGTGCTCCGGAAGGTCCGGCTTGAATNCGTTCGCCNCGGATGCCTTTGAGAAAGGCCTGCTGTTCGGCAAGTCCGCAGGCTTCAAGGCGCGGCCAGAGNTCATGCCGGAGCTGCTTCAGCACCGGCTCCTCCATCGACCATTGCCGGAACGGGAACGCCANGCCATCGGTTGGATCACCGTGGATCAGCCCTTTCACCAGCACGAGGGCCTGTTCTTCTAACCAAGCCACCCCATCCCCAACCCGGCGAAGCCGTTGGCANCCNAGATCATGCAGGCGATCTGNATCTTCGGCGGAAAGATCGTCGCCATCCTCCTGTTGCCATGGATCGAAGCTGAGACCNGCCTTCGTTGCCATGGCTTGAATCAAACCAGGAAGGCTNCCCCGCGGTGCTCGAGCCACAGCAATCAGGAGTTCTGCGGCAGTTGCCCCACCTGGAGTGACTCCATACCGATGCAGCCCTGTTCGGATCTGAGACTCCTTCAGTTCACACAGATAGGTTTCGGCTTGATCCAGGCATTGATCCAGCTTGTCCGGTTGATCAAGGGTCTCCTCAAGCGAGGGAAGACCCGGCCAGTTCAGCTCCACAAGGGTTTGCAAAACGGCTTTCTCCAGAACGGCACCACGCTCTCCGCCAAGTTGACGAACCTCCACAAGTTCATCCAGCAAACCTTCGAGTCGCTGCAGGGGGCCATGCAGGCCAGCNCGCCCCAGCGGCGGAGTGAGATGGTCCAGCACCACNGCGTGTCCGCGACGCTTGGCTTGTGATCCCTCACCAGGATCGTTGACGATGAAGGGATAGAGGTGCGGGATGGCTCCGAGGGCCAGCTGCGGACCGCAACTGTTGCTGAGACCCACGGATTTGCCAGGCAGCCACTCAGCGCTTCCGTGCTTGCCGACATGGAGCATCACCTGTGTTCCATGGGTCTGTCGCAGCCAGAGGTACTGAGCGAGGTACCGATGTGGTGGGGGTAGATCCGGAGAGTGGAGGTCGGCAATCTGATCCGGGTCGTAGCCGCGGTCGGGCTGAATCAGCACCACCACATGACCGAAACGAATCCCGTGCACCGGGAATCCCCGCTCAGGCTCTAGATCACAGGCTTCTTCAGGCGCTCCCCAGCGTTGTTCAATCGTCGCTCTGGCTTGCTCAGGAAGGGTGCCCCACCATTCCGAATACACCGATAGGGGGAGGTGATCCAGTGGTGGACGGTGGTGGCCCTCCATCGCGTTTGTGCGCCCCTCCAGCAGCCTCCGCATCAGGGCATCCCCAGAGCTGGGGAGTGCATCTGGTCCTAGCCAACAACCGTCTTCCTGCAGCCAATGCAGCATGCGGACGCTGCTGTCGGGTGTATCGAGACCGACGCCATTGGCGACGCGACCGTCGCGCACCGGATAGTTCGCCAGAACCATGGCAATCCGACGTTCCGATGCCGGCGTGACGCGAAGCTCGATCCATCGACGGCTGTGCTCCACGATCCAACTGAGTCCATCGCTATCCGGCTCCAAGCAGGGGATGGCCGTGGCCAGGGGGCCGATGCCGCTGTGGTGAGACCGAAAAGCGGCTGGTCTGGTGGTGATCCGAGCATCCAGTTCCGGCATCACCACCTGCAGTGAGAGATCCATGGGGTCGAGCCCCTGGCTGCTGCTCAGCCAGGAGTCCCGGCTGCGTGTGCTGCTCAGCAGCTGAAGCACTGGACAGTTGAGTTCATCCCACAGCGGGCTGCCCAGCCCAGCCTGATCGGCTTGCACCGATGCAAACGCCGTACCGGCAATGATCAATTCCGCCTGCTGCTGACGCATGAGATCAGCAACACCGGCCTGAACCGCGGGATCGCGCAGACTGCTGACCCACAAGAGTCGTGGCCGCAGACCCTGATCCCGCAGGGCTTCGTTGAGAGCCTCTGCCAGCCGCAGGTCTCCCGCCTGAAAAAGCGCCCGGTAGAGCACAACTCCCACCGTTGGCCCGGGGTTGTCTTTCCAATCCCATGGCAGCGGGTCTGCCAGCGGTTGGATCACAACACTGGCGGGATCCGGTGGTTCCCCGCAGAGAACCGCGTCGAGTGCTCTCAGGAAGACCTGAATGTTGTCGCCACCCCCCTCGCGCAAAAGAGCGGCCAGTTGATCAGCTAACGCCGGATCACAACTCCCCAGTTCGTGCAGGTCGCGGTTCTGATCCGCGGTTCCGGCAAGGATGATCAGGTGGCGTTCCGGAGCACCCTGTTGCCACAGGCGGAGTTGCTCCAATCCGTAACTCCAGTGCCCACGGCTGCCAAGGAGTCGAACCGCGATGAGACGAGCCTGCTGAGCCGTGCTGGAAAGGTAGTGATCGAGCTGAGCGGGATGCTCCAGGCAGGAGAGCGACAGAGCCCGGATCCGATCTGTCCAGCCCTCGAGATGTTCAAGACAGGCCGCCAAACAACTCAGATCCGTACCAGCACTGGTGAGGAACAGAACCTCAGCCGGCGGCTGCTCCACGAGCACCACATCCTCGGGAGGGTCGAGACCGGGGCAGCTGGCGAGACGATGCATGGCCGCATTCTCCAGCCGCTCGAGACCGGTGGTGAGAAGATTCACCGATCAGGCCTCTCCTGCGATGCATCAGTTCCTGCCTTATGCCTGGTTTCGGGGCCAGTGTGTGCCGTTCGAAGAGGCCAAGATTTCCATCGCCACCCACGCCCTCCACTACGGCACTGGGGCGTTTGGTGGGATGCGAGCCATCCCTGATCCCAACAGCAGCAACACCATGTTGCTGTTCCGAGCTGATCGGCACGCCAGACGGCTCAGCCAAAGTGCACGACTGCTGCTCACGGATCTCAGCGAGGAGACGATCCTCAATGCGCTGACTGCCATGCTTCAGGCCAACAAGCCGGACCAGCCCATCTACCTGCGGCCCTTTGTTTACACCAGTGATCTGGGGATTGCGCCGCGTTTGCACAACATCGAAACGGATTTTCTGATCTACGGCCTTCCCTTGGGTGACTACCTCTCCCCGGAGGGTGTGAGCTGCCGCATCAGCAGCTGGACACGACAGGAAGATCGTTCCCTTCCCCTTCGCGGCAAAATTTCCGGCGCCTACATCACCAGCTCTCTGGCCAAAACCGAGGCCGTTCAAAGCGGATTTGATGAGGCCCTGCTCCTGAACAGCCGCGGCAAGATCAGTGAGGCCAGTGGGATGAATCTNTTCCTGGTNCGTGACGGCCAACTGATTACCCCAGGNGTGGATCAGGACATCCTTGAAGGNATCACGCGGGCCAGCGTGATTGAACTGGCCAGGGCGATGGATATTCCCGTCGTTGAACGACCNGTCGACAAAACNGAACTGTTGATTGCGGACGAGGTTTTCCTCTCCGGGACAGCTGCCAAGGTCACCCCGATTCGTCAGATCGAATCGACGGTGTTGAACAGCACGCGGCCGGTTATGGATGCCATCAAGGCCAAGTTGGTGGCGATCACGGAAGGCCGGGACCCAGCCTTTGACCATTGGGTCACCAGAATCCCCGTCGGCTGAAGTTCAAGCTGAGCTTTTCCTAAGATCAACCTTTGAAGCGGAGTTCGTCCATGGCGGTGACGCAGGCAAAGGTTCAGGCCCGCACGTCCCGCTTTCTTGAGCATCTGCATGGGCCTCAGCGGCCTGTGCTGGTGTTTGACGGTGCCACCGGCACCAGCCTTCAGGGATTGGAGCTCACCGCTGAAGACTTCGGCGGNCCTGATCTTGAGGGATGCAATGAAAACCTGGCTGTCACCAAGCCCGATGCCGTGAAGGCTGTGCATCGACAGTTCCTGGATGTGGGCTGCGATGTGATCGAAACCGACACCTTCGGTGCCGCGTCCATCGTGCTGGCCGAATACGGCCTTGAGGACAAGGCCTTTGAGCTCAACAAACGGGCTGCAGCGTTGGCGCGTGAGATGGCCGATGAATACAGCACACCCGACAAACCTCGCTTTGTCGCCGGTTCCATGGGGCCGACCACAAAGCTGCCAACCCTGGGGCACATCGATTTCGACACGATGCGCGCATCGTTCCGGGAACAGGCGGAAGGATTAATCGCCGGAGACGTTGACCTGTTCATTGTCGAAACCTGTCAAGACGTCTTGCAGATCAAAGCGGCGCTGCAAGGAATTGAAGAAGCGTTTGCAGNCACTGGAGAACGCCGCCCATTGATGGTGTCCGTGACCATGGAGACCACGGGAACGATGCTGGTCGGCACCGACATCGCAGCTGTGGTGTCGATTCTTGAGCCGTTCCCCATCGACATCCTCGGGCTCAACTGTGCCACTGGCCCTGAGCAAATGAAGGAGCACATCCGCTACCTCTCACAGCATTCGCCGTTCACCGTCAGCTGCATTCCCAACGCTGGATTGCCTGAAAATGTTGGTGGCGTCGCCCACTACCGGCTCACACCCGTGGAGCTGAAGATGCAGTTGATGCACTTCGTGGAAGATCTCGGGGTGCAGGTGATCGGTGGTTGCTGCGGCACCACACCGGCCCACATCGGTGCACTGGCGGAGCTGGCAGGTGAACTCAAGCCGGCGGAACGCCCCTCCCGTTGGACAACCACAACCGCCGAGGATGTTCGCCCCAATCTCAATTACGACCCGGCGGCAGCATCGATCTACGGCGTCACCCCCTACCAGCAGGACAACTCCTTTCTGATCATCGGGGAACGCCTCAACGCCAGTGGCAGCCGCAAGGTGCGTGAGCTGCTGGCTNAAGAGGATTGGGATGGTTTGGTGTCTGTGGCTCGGGGCCAGGTCAAAGAGAATGCACATGTGTTGGATGTCAACGTCGACTACGTCGGCCGTGACGGCGAGAAGGATATGCACGATCTGGTGAGCCGTTTGGTCACCAACGTCAACCTCCCGCTGATGCTCGACTCCACCGAGTGGCAAAAGATGGAAGCAGGCCTGAAAGTGGCCGGCGGTAAATGCATCCTCAACTCCACCAACTACGANGACGGAGATGAGCGTTTTTTCAAAGTTCTGGAGTTGGCCCGTCGATACGGCGCCGGCGTGGTTGTCGGCACGATTGATGAAGACGGCATGGCCCGTACGGCGGAGAGGAAATTCGCCATTGCGCAGCGTGCTTATCGCGATGCCCTCGAGTTTGGAATTCCAGCCCACGAGATCTTTTACGACCCGTTGGCGTTGCCGATCTCAACCGGCATCGAAGAAGACCGGCTGAACGGCAAAGCGACGGTTGATGCGATCCGCATGATCCGCGAAAACCTTCCCGGTGTTCATGTGGTGCTCGGCGTCAGCAATGTGAGCTTCGGGCTTTCTCCGGCTGCACGGATCAATCTCAATTCGGTCTTCCTGCATGACTGCTGCCAGGCCGGCATGGATGCGGCGATTGTGAGTCCGGCCAAGATCCTCCCTCTGNTCAAGATCAGTGATNAGCACCAGACGGTCTGCCGTGATCTGATCAACGACAACCGCCGTTTCGAGGATGGCATCTGCGTTTACGACCCCCTCACTGAACTCACCAAATTGTTTGAAGGGGTCAGTGCCAAGGAAGCACGGGCATCNGGCCCATCCCTNGCNGATCTTCCGATCGAGGAGCGGTTGAAGCAGCACATCATTGATGGCGAACGGATTGGTCTTGAGCCCTCACTGGATGAGGCTCTGAACATCTATCCACCCCTTCAGATCATCAACACCTTCCTTCTCGACGGNATGAAGGTTGTNGGAGAGCTGTTTGGAAGCGGGCAGATGCAGTTGCCCTTTGTGTTGCAGAGCGCTGAAACGATGAAATCAGCGGTGGCCCACCTCGAACCTCACATGGAGACGACGGAGGGAGAAAGCACCAGCAAGGGCAAATTCCTGATCGCCACGGTGAAAGGCGATGTGCATGACATCGGAAAAAACCTGGTCGACATCATCCTCACCAACAACGGNTATGAGGTCGTCAACCTGGGGATCAAACAAAGCTGTGAAGCCATCGTTGAAGCGCAGAAAGAGCACAGAGCCGACTGCATCGCCATGAGTGGTCTGTTGGTGAAATCGACCGCTTTCATGAAGGACAACCTGCAGGCCTTCAACNATGCCGGCATCGACGTTCCCGTGATTCTTGGCGGTGCTGCTCTGACACCTCGCTTTGTTCAAAAGGATTGCCGCGACGTTTACGACGGCAAGGTGATCTATGGCCGCGATGCCTTCGCCGATCTGCGCTTCATGGACGCTCTCATGGAGGCGAAGGGCAACGACAACTGGTCCAACACCCAGGGGTTCCTCTCCAACGCTCCCCAGGGTGTTGGCCTGGATGAATCCACCCAGGAGGAAACGCCTGCGGCTGCATCATCGGATCCGGCCAGTGCTGAATCAGTGTCGGAGCAGCTTCCTGTAACGACCGAACGCTCGGATGCAGTGCCCGCTGANCCCCGCCCCATCACGCCATTCCTTGGCTCTGCAGTGATCAAGGAATCGGATGTCGANCTGCANGAGGTGTTCCAGTACCTCGATCGCAATGCTCTGTTCGCGGGGCAGTGGATGCTTCGCAAAACCAAGGAGCAGAGCCGCGACGAATACGACGCCATGCTCGCGGAGAAGGCCGAGCCTGTTCTCCAGCATTGGATGGCTCGCTGCATCGACGAACGATTGCTCACCCCCAGAGCCGTTTATGGCTATTTCCCCGTCGGCCGTGATGGCAACGCCCTGCGAGTTTTTGATGCTGCCGGTGAGCGTGAGTTGGGCCGATTCGATCTTCCACGCCAGCGCTCTGGCAACCGCTACTGCATCGCTGATTTCTTCAACGATCTCAGTGCTGATGATCGGCCCACCGATGTACTGCCGATGCAGGCCGTCACCATGGGTGAGAAGGCCTCTGAGATGGCTCAGGAGCTGTTCAAGGGCGATCGTTACAGCGACTACCTCTACTTCCACGGANTAGCCGTGCAAATGGCAGAAGCAATGGCGGAATGGGTGCATGCACGCATCCGTTCTGAGCTNGGCTTCGCCGATCCGGAATCGATGCCCCTGCGTGATGTTCTTGCCCAGCGCTATCGAGGAAGCCGCTACTCCTTCGGCTANCCGGCCTGTCCCAACGTCGCCGATTCACGCCAGCAACTCACATGGCTCGGTGCTGATCGAATCGGTCTGCGCATGGATGCCAGTGACCAGTTGGAACCAGAACAGAGCACAACAGCCCTGGTGGCACTGCACTCCCAGGCNCGTTATTTCAGCGCATAGCCTGGGGCGCACCTCTTGGATAACCATGGCCATTGCCGGACCAGACGGCGTTGATGCCGCCATCAAGGCGGGAGTTGATCTGGATGGAACCCCCATCCCCGAAGNGATGCTCTCGCTTTACAACCAGGTGATGGATCTGGAGAGTCTGCGGGCCCGCAGCGGGGTTCTCAAATCGATGCGGAATCGGGTCGTGAAGACCGGCGCCAAACACTTTGACCAGGAAACGTTGAATCAGCGGCTCATCGCAGCTGGNTGGGACGGTCTCAAGGACAAAGAGATCGCCTTCTTCTACAGCTGANTGTCCTGACGGCTCTGCCGGACTTAGTCCTGGCAGAGCTTCTCCATGGTTTCGATCACCTCTTGTTGAAACGAATCGAGTGCGCTCGATTCGCTGAGATCCAANCCCTCNCCAGCAGCGTTCTGGGCGAGATCTTGAAAATGGAACGCTCCCTCTCCATTGGCCAGGAACTCAATCGCTGATGATTCCCCGCTCTCGCGAAACGCATCGCAGAGCGCCAGAAAGGCAGCGTCTTCGGTGAACTCCCAATCCATCGAGTGGACATGACTNAAAGACCTTTACCGCGTTCCCCTAGGGGTTCGTCAACTGTCTGACGCGAAAATGTGCCACTCATTCGGCAGACTCCCCCTGTCNTTGCCCTTCAAATGACCAGCAACTACTCCGAACAACCCGTTTCNAGAAACGTTCTCGGGGAACCGTTGCAGGTCTGCAGCTGCGACCCGATGACCGGTTGGTATCGCAATGGTTCGTGCCAGACCGACCCATCGGATCTGGGGCAACACAGCATCTGCTGTGTGATGACAGAACAATTTCTCAACTACAGCAAGGCTCTGGGCAATGACCTCAGCACGCCTGTGCCGGCTTTCGGTTTCCCGGGTTTGAAACCAGGTGATCACTGGTGCGTGTGTGCCCCTCGCTGGAAGCANGCTTTTGAGGATGGTGTGGCTCCCTTGGTTCGCCTGGAAGCCACCGAAGACACCGCTTTAAGCGTTGTCACCCTTGAGCAGCTGCGTCAGCACGATCACCAAGGGATGANCTGACCATCCCAGGCGAGAAATGAACCGGTNGTTTCCGGCGTCTGGGTGNACAACACGTTGATCAACTGTTCGGCTGCTCGCTCCGGAGAGAAGAGCTGCTCAGGCGGNACGAACCCCTGAAAGGGCTTTGAGAGGGGTGTGTCGGTGGTTCCGGGGTGCAGGAGCGTCACTGTGGACAAAGGCCAGCGGCGGGCCCACTCAATGCTCAGTGAACGCATGAGTTGATTCTGGGCGGCCTTCGCAGCGCGATAGCCAAACCAGCCCCCGCTGCGGTTGTCCCCGATGCTTCCAACACGGGCACTGAGGCTGGCGAAATGAAATTGTTGATCGCGATGCAATAACGGTTCCACCGCCCTGGCCAACAGGATGGGGCCCATTGCATTGATGCTGAATTGCTGCTGCAGCTGTTGGCGCTCGACCTGTGCGAGCCGCTTTTCAGGATGGAGGCCCTCGCCATGCAGNCGGCCGCTGCAGTTGAACACCAGCCGCAGTCGTTGACCTGATCGTTGGAGCGTCTCGGCCAAACGGTCGAGATCGTCGTCTGATTCAAGNTCGAGCTGGATTGGCACGTCAGNGCTGCTCCGTCTGCCTGCAAGCAGGACGTCGAGCTGTGGGCAACGGCGGCTGAGCTCAGCNGCGACGGCACGGCCAATGCCGCCTGGACCCACCACAAGAGCGAGACCGCTCCATTCGTTGAGGCTTGTTGATCCCATCAAGAGGTGGTCCGCACCCGGNTCGTCTAGCAACCCCATGGGATCATTGGCGGATGAACAGGCCCGTCGAGGATGACCAAGACGGATGGTCGCTTCTTCCAGAAGGCGCAGTCAACCAGTGAAGCCGCAACGATCAGTGGTGCACTGNTCCCCTTGGCGACGTCNCTCGAACAAATCAGCGGTGCCTATGGCATCCAGTTCGACCTCAGACACCTGATCAGCGCGACACCAAAACATCTCAGGCCGGCTGGTCCAAAACCGAATCCATTCCATCCCTGGGATCCTCGGCTTGAAGTGGAGACGCTCGGCAACGAACACGTTCTGATCCTGAACAAATATCCAGTTCAGTTCGGCCACATGCTCCTGATCACGNGGGAATGGAAACCGCAAACGGGCTGGCTTCAGTTCAGTGACTTTGGTGCAGTGGCATCGGTGGATGCAGACACAACGGGACTGTGGTTTTTCAACAGTGGGCCGGATGCNGGCGCCAGTCAGCCCCATCGCCATCTGCAGCTTCTTCCGAGAGCGACCGGTGAGCAGATCTGTCCGCGAGACCGTTGGTTCCGAGCCATGGCCGATGGAACTCACAACGATCCGAAGGACCGCATTCAGCAGTTTTCGCGTGTGTGTGCCCTCAAGGGGCCGCTGGATGGCTCAATTCTTCATGGCTTGTATCTCCGTCTTGCTGGCGAGCTCGGGCTCGGGCATCCGCAGAGTGATCCCCGGCCAAGACGGGCCTACAACCTGTTGTTGTGCAGAGACTGGATGGCCTTGATCCTCCGTGGCGCCGAAGGGACGCATGGGTTCAGTGTGAATGCCCTGGGGTTTGCCGGTTCCCTTCTTTGTACGCCGAGTTCCGATCGAAACTGGATTGTTGAGGAGGGGCCTGATGCTCTGCTGGCCAGTGTTTTACCAGCCTCAGTGTGAACATTCCGTGGTTCCACGGATGTGTGCGTTCCGAATTTGAGCCATGGCTTGAAGAAGAGTTCAACGCCTCCTTCTCTTGCTTTCACATGCTCAACNTCAACGAAATCAACGGGTTGAAGATCACCTCAAGCTTGTNAAACCCATCGCAATGCACTACNCCCGGCGAACTGGTCTGAATCNNGATGATCTGATTCAGGTTGGCTGCATGGGGCTGATCAGAGCATCAACACGCTTTCAGGTAAACAGCNGNACGGCTTTTTCCGCTTTTGCCAAACCGCACATNCGNGGAGCGATTCTTCANTACCTCAGGGATAACGCCGGAATGATCCGGCTGCCGAGACGNNTGGAGGAGCGCGCATNANCAATGATCCGCACAGGCGAACTNCCCGCGAATGGATCAGATCAACTNGTTCTCGAACATTATCGAGCCAAACATCACTGGGTCGAATTAAGAGCCGATCAATTCACGGATACTCTCAATCAGTGGGAAGAGTTGGATCGNGGTGATCAACAAAAGATGTTGAACAATGCCATCAAACGGCTCTGCCAAGACGACAGAAAAGCTGTTCANCGCGTGATCATGGAAGGGGCCAGTCTTCGCCAGGCTGGCCGTGAGATCGGCGTTTCAGCCATGACCATTCAGAGACGGGTTAAACGAGGTTTGGCCCAATTGTCTGAATGGATGAAAGGAGATCAGGATGGAGATTGAAGATCCCGATCCATCTGCTCTTTCANCGTTGCNATGGCAGCGTTCAGCGCTGCAAGTTGACGTTCGGCCCCATCACGCCAGAAGGTCAACATGGCGAGTTTGCGGCGCTGGTGGTGCTGCCGGGACGATGTGTGATCCGCGGAGCTGCTGCAGCAGAAAGGGGGGAGCATGTCAACACATACAAGCCNGNTCATGCTGACTGATTTTGTTCTGTGNTGCGAGCCTGGATCGACTTGGCTCCTGCGCGAGGTGGANCTACCTTGGGAGCCCTCGTTTCAGTTTTGTGTCGGATACCGCTCGGTGGAACGGCTTCCGACCCGCATGAGTATCAGGCGAGTCTCATTATTGGTCTTGGGCTTGGTCTCATGCGCGAGCTGTGAGGCTGTTATTGCTTCGTCGGCTCGTGCCTACGTGGCCCTGATGTCAGGCCAGCGTGCACGTCCTCTGAATGGCGTTTTCAACAACGTTCCGGTCCTGCACTCGAATCAACCCGAAATCGTTACAGGCCCCGGGATTCTTGTGGATACATCCCGGGGATCTGCCATCGCCGCTGAAACACAGCGTCCGCTGCAGAACGCCGCTTACACCTTCAACGGTGAATTCGGNGTGCATATGCACCACAAGTATTACCCCAAGGATCAGAGCAAGCTCGGCGGAGTCAGGGCCAGGGGGTTGATGACTCTTGCGTTGCTGGCATCCAATCCAGGCACGCAACCGGTCACGCTGAGTTTTGAGCGTGGATCCGTCAAGAACAGTTTCGAGGCTCCATATCATCCGAACAAGCTGATGGGGGTGAAACCCTTGGGGAAGCGCCCCTGGAACACCGGCCCGGGGGATGCAACAGCTGTTCANCTGTTGCGCGGTGAGTTGGATCGNAANCTGCCCGAGAAGATCACCATCCCTGCAGGAAGNCGTCGGGTCATCGTCAGGACCGTGTTGCCGGCACGCGGAATTGCCAACGGTCTGCTCCGAGGTCGAAGNGATGGTCCTTTCACGATGGCCGTTGTCGCAGCAGAAGAAACANCCNGAGACAACGATCTTTTTGCTGTGCTCGACGCCANGCGTCTGGCCCCTGGACGCATCTACCTCGATCGCATCCGTGAAATCCAAAACGGTCGCGTTTTCTCACGCGTCGCCGGTGTTGCTCTCGGTGATNCCTATGTGGCATCCATTGATCATGATCTCAACAGAGGTTCCCTTCACGTGCCCTTGACGAGCACGCGTCGCCATCACTTCGGCACAAGAGATGTTCAGGTCAATCCTCTGTCGACGCGGATGATTGATTCGGCCCTGAACAACGTGGGTACCTATGGCGTTCGCTANGACGTCACGCTCAATCTTCGTGGAAGTGGNAAGCATGAACTGGTGCTGAGTCACCCGGTTGTTTCGGGCAAAAAACCGTTCACAGCATTTCGCGGATCTCTGCAGATTCAACAGGGCAACGTTCTCAAGGAAGTTCATGTGGGTCTTCGTTCCGGTGAGAGCCTGTCGCTGACAGATCTGGTCTTGAATCCTGGGGATGTCTCACCCGTGAAGCTGAGCCTGGTGTATCCGGCCGACGCAACCCCGGGGCATCTCCTCAGTGTCGTTCCAACGCAACAGCTGGCTGCTCTTCATCGCCGCCAGCTCCAACAGGTGGCAGCACAGAAACGCATGGCTGAAACCAAAAAGCGCACTGTTGGCCCAAAGTTGCCCCCTCCTGCCCTGAAACAACCCGCAGCACCAACCCCTGTGGTGATCCAAAAGCAACCGCCAAAACAGCCGCAACAGAAACCAGCT
>NZHI01000048.1 GCA_002691345.1 Synechococcus sp. MED650
CGCCGGAACACCACCGAACGGCTGGAGATCAAGAAGTTCTGTCCCCACTGCAACAAGATGACTCCCCACAAGGAGATCAAGTGATCTTGCAGTTCCGATTTTCTTCCAACCGTTCCTGATTCATGTCTAGTTCCTTCTTCAAGAAGCGCCTTTCTCCNATCAAGCCTGGCGATCCCATCGATTACAAGGATGTGGATCTGCTGAAGAAGTTCATCACTGAGCGCGGCAAGATCCTTCCCCGTCGACTCACAGGCCTGACTGCCAAGCAGCAGCGGGATCTCACNTATGCCGTGAAGCGCGCACGCATCGTGGCCCTGCTTCCCTTCGTGAACCCCGAAGGCTGAGTCCAGGGGATTGAAGTCCACCTTCAAGCAGGGCGACACAATCGCCGTCATTGTCAAGGGAGTTCCCCTCATCGGCCGTCTGCTGTCCATCAAGGGCAGCAAGGCGGCTGTTTCCTTTGGAGGAGAACGCCGCGATCAGGATCTTCCCCTTCGCGACTTGATCGAACTCACTGGTGCAGATCCTGACCTGATTGAGGCATCACTGCCAGCACCCGATGAGGTTCAACAACGATTGCCTTCCCGCCGAACGGCAGCAGAAGCTTGGTGGTTGTTGGTNTCAGAAACCAGCTCCACCTTGGAATCACTATCGCTGATCGATCTCAGCGAGTTACTTGTCTCCCCAACGGATCTCGCCGGCATCGCCGCGGTGTGGGCTTGGCTTCATTCTGACCAGGAATGGTTTCGCTGGCGGCGCGACCGCACCGTTCAGCCCATCAGCGTTGATGCAGTGCGTCGCCATCGGCAACAACTGCGGCGTGATCAACTCGCCAAGCTGGCCGACGATCGAGAACGTGCNCTTCTGCGCGAGAGCGGTTCTCTTTCCGATGAGATTCGGGCNCAATTGTCACCGCGATATCAGAACGTTCTGACGCATCTGATCGCACTGCAAGGTGCCGATGCGGTGACGCTCCGAAACGACCCAGAATTTTCTCAATGGGCCTCTGATCTGGGCATCGANCCTGATCCGGCNGGTCTTCGNCAATGGCTGATTCAGCGGTGCCTGATCGACCCGCATGAACCATCAACACTTCGCGGAAGTGTTTGGTNTNGCTCGTTTACCGATGAGCTGGAACTTGAGGCGCAGCGCCTGGTGAAGCTCTCCGAGGACGCTTGTCCGGGAGATGACCAACGCTTGGATCTCACGGGCTTGGTGAGCTACAGCCTCGATGATCCGGGCACAAGGGAAATCGACGATGCACTCTCTCTCGAAACGGACACCACGGGGGAATGGATCTGGATTCATATCGCTGATCCATCGCGGTTGATCCCTCCTGGATCATCCCTGGATGCNGANGCACGTCGGCGCGCCACTTCCCTCTATCTGGCCGATGGAGTTCTCCCGATGTTGCCGATGACATTGGCAGCTGGCCCCCTCAGCCTTCGTGCTGGCGTGCGATCAGCAGCCTTAAGCGTGGCCGTGCTGCTGGACGACGATGGTGCGATTGCCGATCAGCGGGTGGTGCGCAGTTGGATTCAACCGCGCTACGGCTTGAGTTATGAAGACGGTGACGAGCTGATTGAACTCGCACCTCCAGGGGATGAAAGTCTCCACCGGCTCTCTGCCNTAATGCAGNGGCGTATGGCTTGGCGCCGCCNCCAGGGCGCCGTGATGTTCGACCGTCCTGAAGGACGATTCCGCGTCCGGGAGGCATGCCTCTCGTTGCAGGTGATCGACCCATCACCGGCTCGACTGCTGGTGAGNGAAGCGATGTTGCTCATGGGGGCCGTTATCGCTGACTTCGGACGGTGCCATGAACTGCCTCTCCCCTACCGCAGCCAGCCGGCAGCAGAGCTTCCATCACCCTCTGAGCTCGACTCTGTTCCGGAGGGTCCGGCCCGCGATGCGGCGATCAAGCGTTGTCTGAGTCGGGGCGTTCAGGGGACACGACCCATGCCCCACTTCAGCCTTGGTCTTCAGGCCTACGTGCAGGCAACATCACCCATCCGTCGCTACGCCGATCTGCTCGCCCACCGTCAGATCCTCGCTGTGNTGGGCGGAGAACAGCCGCTTGANGAGGCGAAGGTGGCCGAGGTGATCGACGATCTTGCTGACCCGTTGCACCAGTCCATCCAGATCAGCCGTGAAGATCAACGCCATTGGCAACAGGTNTGGTTNTCNGAGCGCNTGAANAACTCNTGGACAGCTCTGTTTCTCCGTTGGNTGCGANCACAGGACCGCATCGCTCTGGTGCATGTGCCTGATCTGGCGATGGATCTGGTGGGTCAGGTTGTTGAAGGGAATCCACAGCCTGGTGAGCCCAAGCAGTTGCGTGTTGGATTAGCNGATCCAGAGCGCGGAGAACTTCAGCTGCGTCTTTTGTGATCCGTCACCCCTGTNACCCGCAACCAGGGTCCCCAGGGATTCATCACCCCGCGCAGCTCAAGCGTTGATCCACGGTCTTCCAAGGAATCCAAACAGGTGTGAATCGCCGGTTCCAGGGTGATCAAGGGGATGTTGCTCCTGCCATTCAGCAGTTCCATCGAGCCGTCAGCACGACGACGAAACTCGCCTTGATGAGTGCGTTCAAACCGATCCCTCGGGGCTTGATCTGGCGCAGGACGCTGAAGGTCAGTTTGAAGTTGACCGGCAAGATTCCCGTCAGCATTGAGCTGGTCGGGATGGTGAAGTGCACGTTCCTGGGCTTCAGCCCAGTGAGGATGCCAAATCGGCCACTCCCAAATCGGCATCACAGCGGCGGGAGCCTCTCTGTTGTGGATGAGAGCGAGCTGCAGATCGCGAACCGGCAGATCGGCCAGGGGGATGGCTCTCTGTGCAGCCATTGCAGCGGCCAGACCTGCGGCTTGCCCGATGTTGAGGATCAACGGCTGAAGTCGCGTGGCTCCATTGGCGATGTGACTCACGCTGAAGCCTTTTTCAGCCACGATCAGATTGCTGAATGCGTCGGCGATCAGTGCGTTGAACGGGATGCAAAAGGGTGTGCCCGTCCAACGACCACCCCAATGAACACTCTTCGGCGCCAAGGGCCAATCTTCACCGGGATAGTGATGGTCATTGGCATAGGTCCCAATGGCGATGCTGCTGCAACTCCCGTTCGAATGCATCGGCAGGGGGCCTCGCCGCGCTCCAGGTTGAACGGGGAGCAGGTCGTTCTCGGTCACCGTGGATCGTCCGACCAGTCGCCGTCCTTCGCGCCAGTAGGGCATCAACGCGAGGCTGGTGTCGGTTCCCGGAAAGGCTTGTCCCGGACCGATCCAGTTGGAGCTGCAGGTCTGGAGTGCATCCAAGAACGTATGGCTGTGACGCTGCATGTCTGCAGCGAGATCGTTTCGAACAGTCGGGTTGGGACTGATGGCGCGTTCAAGGTTGTGATGCCAGTCATTGCCATGAAGCGGCCAGTTGAGCATCACCAAACCACCGGGAAGGCGGCCGTAGGTGATCGTTTTCTCGAGACCAAAGGCGACAGTGCTGGCTTCAAAGGGGGGTGGGAGGCGGTGTTGGTCGCGACCAACGGGGCAGTCTCCGTTCAGCTGCCCCATCACCACCCATGTGGGCGATTGGATCGGTTGATCGCGAAAGAAGGGTTCGCTCTGCAACCGCTTTCGGCTGGGTGCACTGGGTTCTGCCCACGTCTCCTTGCTTTCCCACCCCCATCGAAAAGGCTGATCGGCTGTGGCCAGCAGATCACCCAGGTCGCTGCCATCAATGAACACCTCTGCCGTAACGCGGCAAGGACCATCCGGAGTTTGAACGTCTAGACCCGTGATGCGATCAGCTCGGCTGTGAACCAGCTCCAATTGCGCTTGGGGAATCCACTGAAGCTGGTCTTCTGCAGCCACCCACTGTTGAAGGATGGTTTCTGCCGTGGTGGGTGTGTACCCGAAGCAGCTCACCCAGTTGTGATCGAGGCCTGAGGGTTCCCGACGGTGCAGCTCCCGTAGAAACGCACCCCAGAAACCGGTTTGCCAGCACGTCAACTCATGGCCATCCGGCGCGCAAACCCCTGCTGCACTCACCATTCCGCCCAGCCAGACACCAGGTGTGAACAGCATGGTCTTGGCTCCAGCTCTCGCTGCCTGGATCGCTGCAGCAGCCCCACCGCATCCGCCTCCCCAAACAACGACATCACAACGGTTCATGAGACAGTTCGGGCTGGGGCGTTTCGAGAACGGTCGTTAAGATCTGGCGTCGCTGCATGCAGCGGAGTTCGACTCCCGCCGATGACCTACACCCTCACGACTCCGCTCTACTACGTCAACGATCGCCCGCATCTCGGAAGCACCTATACAACGATTGCTTGCGACGCTCTTGCCCGCTATCAGCGGCTGAACAACGGCTCCGTGGTGTTCGTGACCGGTGTCGATGAGCACGGTCAGAAGATCCAGCGCACCGCTGAGCAAAAGCAGATCAGCCCTCAGGAACACTGCGACAGCATCAGCAGCACCTACCGCGATCTCTGGAAATCCTGGGGTATCTCGGATGATCGCTTCGTGCGCACGACGGATCCTCGTCACCTCCAACTGGTTCAGCAGTTCTATGAACGGGTGAAAGCCTCCGGTGACATCGTCAGCGGACGCCAGACCGGTTGGTATTGCGTTGGATGCGAGGAATACAAGGACGATCCAGCTGATGCTGAATCACCAACCTGTTCGATTCATCAGAAACCACTGGAATGGCGGGATGAAGAGAATCTCTTCTTTCGTCTGTCCCGCTACCAGGCCGAGATTGAGGCCTTGGTGGCACAGGATGATTTCATCGCACCGGCCAGCCGCCGCCAAGAGGTGCGCAATTTCGTTGCTCAGGGCCTGAGAGATTTCTCCATCTCCCGAGTGAATGTGTCCTGGGGGTTGCCGGTACCGGATCATCCCGGCCACACGTTCTATGTGTGGTTTGACGCGTTGCTCGGATATCTGACGGCACTTCTCGACGACGGTGGCTCAACAGATCTGGATCGTCTTGATCAGTGCGGTTGGCCGGCGTCGGTGCATGTGATCGGCAAGGACATTCTTCGCTTCCATGCCGTTTTCTGGCCAGCGATGTTGCTTTCAGCCGGATTGCCACTCCCCAAAAAGGTTTTCGGACACGGATTTTTGACTCGTGAGGGTCAGAAAATGGGCAAATCCCTGGGCAATGTGCTGGATCCTGAAATCCTGCTGGAACGCTGCGGCACCGATGCCGTGCGTTGGTATCTCCTGCGAGACATTCAGTTCGGTGACGATGGTGATTTTCAACAGCAACGCTTCATTGATCTGGTTAATAACGATCTCGCCAACACGATTGGCAATCTTCTGAACCGCACCTCCTCGATGGCGCGCAAGTGGTTTGATGATGCTGTTCCGAGTGCAGGGGCCGCGGCTTCACCCGACTTTCCCCTTGCCCAGAGAGCTTCTCAAGCCACCACAACAGTGTCGGATGCGATGGAAACGTTGTCGTTCAAGACGGCGTCCGAGGCGATTCTCCAGCTGGCGATCGCTGCGAATGGTCATCTCAATGACACGGCTCCCTGGAGCCGGATGAAGCAGCCAGGCGAAGAAGCCGCGGTTGCCGAGGATCTTTATGCCGTATTGGAGGCCACCCGTCTTGTGGGGCTGTTGTTGGCCCCTTTGCTTCCAGACCTGAGCGCAAGAATTCTGGAACAACTGGGTCAACCCCCTGCAGGACCCGACTGGCGCGACCGTCTGGTCTGGGGTGGTCTCACCAGTGGTTCTGAGCTGCCGAAACCGAGCCCTGTGATGCAACGGCTCGAACTCGATGAGCCCCTCTGAGCAATGAACAAGCGCGAATTCCTTGTCGGTCTGATCATCGTGATCAGCGCAGCGTTTTCATCCAGTGGATGTCAGCCCCGCTCCACTTCAAAAACCGAGGCAGGTTCACCGTTTGTGTTTCGCTCGCTGGATCTCAGTCAGCGCCGTAAGGATGGTCTTCGTGACTGGGATCTGACGAGTCCTGAAGCGCGCTATGACCTCACCAGTCGAACCATTCGGGCGCGTGGGCCGAAGGGAGTTCTTTATCAAAACGATCAACCCGCCTACAGCATCAGTGCTGACTTAGCCACCGTTTTGCAAGACGGTGAACTGATGGTGCTTGAAGGTTCAGTGTTGCTTCGACGACTGAATGAGCGGCCTCTGTTGATCAAGGGGGACCGGCTGATCTGGAATCCTGAACGTTCACAGATGGTGATCAATCAGCGACCACAGGCCGATGACGGTTCATCCCGAATCCAGTCGCGATCCGTGACCTTTCTGCAGAAAGAGAACCAATTAACGTTCAGCGGGCCCATNCAAATCGATCGCTGGGATGGACCCTTCAAACCAGATACACCACCGACAACCCGGATTACGGGCACCAAAGGGAGCTGGAACCTGGAAACCGGCGTGATTGCGGCAGCGGGTCCGATTCAAGCCAAGCAACGGTCTGGTCAGCAGCTCAAAGCGTCCAGGGTGGAGGGGAACACCCGAAAAGGTTTCCTTGATCTCATTCAACCGGTGGTTCTCACTCTGGAGAAGAACCGTGGCACCGTTCAAGCCGGATTGACGCGTTGGGAGTTCAACAACAAGCGGCTGATTTCCACCGAACCGGTTCGGGCGACGTTGAAGCAGGGAACGGTGCAAGGTTCGGGATTCAACCTGAATCAAGGCACCAATACAGTGATCATTCCCGCCAACTGCAGCTTTCGCCAAGCTGATCAATCACTGAAGGCTGATCGCTGCAGTTGGAACTGGGAGACTGAATTGGTGGTTGCCGATGGCGATGTTGTTCTGGTGCGCAAAAATCCAGACCAGGTGACGCGCGCGCCCCGGATGGAGGCCACCATCGGGGATGAGGGTGAGGTGCGTTTTGGCGGGGCAGGCGAACGCGTGAAGTCGTCGATCCAGCTCAAGCCAAATCCGAATGACAAGCCCCGTCGCTCGCCAGTGACGTTCTGAGCCGCTGGCACCAGCCCTCCAACCATCTTTCATCGGATCGGCTGAAACAGCGGGCGGACCAGCCCCCCAGAACCACAACTCCGTCTCCACCGAGTGGGCAAACCACGACAGCTGGCAGCCCCTCCAGTACTGAATCAAATTCGGCTCGCCCTGGAAACAAAGCGGTGTTCACCAATGAGATGGTCTGGCCCCGCTCCATCGACCGTGTCGAAATAGCGCCTGGGGTGAACGGGGTTGTGCTGACCAACCCACGACGCAGAATCACGTGGTGCCGCCAGAACACAAGCACGGTGGCAGCCGGTGTGGCGGTGAGCAACATGTGACTTCCCCAGGCCAACTCCTCTTGCTGGAGCACGTTGAATCCAGGCTTGATCACCAGCCCTTGCTCGCCCTTGAGTTCCTCTCGCTCCGCTGATTGCGGATTGGCCCGCGTCCAAAGAACTGCGACCAGCATGAGTGCCACAGCAGCCATTCCCGCGAGCACCTCGGCGCGCTGAAACTCAGGCGTCACAGCCTCAACCCCCAACGCATTGGCTACAGCCATCGCCAGGAGCAGAATTGCGCCGATCAAAACGGCACGGGCTGGGACAGGCATGTCGTTGTGGTGCTGTCAGATCCGAGTCATCCTGCTCAAATGTGGAGAGGATCGTCACTTCCATGAACACTGCTGAAGCTTTCGCAGCGATCGCCCTTGCTGCAGTGGCCTGTGATGGAAAGCTCGGACGGGATGAAGCGCATGCTCTCCGCCGCCAGCTGGAGAATCGCTCGCTCTACAACAACTGTTCCGAAGCCGCCATGGGTGATCTGTTTGATCGCCTTCTCTTGATGCTGCGGGAACAAGGCGTTCAGGGTTTGATCAGCAATGCAATCCCAGAGTTGAGTCTTCGCCAGCAGCAGTCGGCGTTGGCCGTGGCTGCGCATCTCGTTCATGCCGACCGAGTTGTCAATGCTGATGAGATGGCCTTCCTGGAGCAGCTGACACGGGATCTCTCGTTGCCATCCGATGAAGCCGCCATGGTGATTGCGTCCATCGAGGCTCTGAACCGCGACATGTTGGACAGCTAACGGCAAACTGGTGTGAATGTCCTTTCCCACGGGATGCTTCTCTCGCACCGTCGTCTTCTCACATCACTGCTGGGTGCAGCGCTTTGCTTGTTCCTCGCGGTACCTGCCAGTTTCGCCATTTCTCCCTCTGCCCTTGGCAGCACCCTTCCGGATGCGGTGGTGATCGATGAAGCCGAGGTGTTCAGTCGTGCCAGCCGTGCTGAGTTGGAAGCGAAACTCAAAAGCTTCTCGGATGATCGGGTGGATGCTCGCCTGATCACCGTTCGCCGGCTCGACTATGGATTCAGCCTGAGCGCTTTCGGTGACGAGTTGCTCGAGACGTGGAACTCCCCATCAGGCAATCCTTTGCTGCTGATGCTGATCGAAACCCAGAACAAGCGCGCTGCCCTGATCGCGGATGACGAGTTGCAGACGCAGCTGCCGGCTTCCTTGCTGACCAGTACAGCCCGCACGACCATGACGATCCCTTTGCGGGAAGGCGATCGTTATCGCCAAGCCTCCATTGATGGACTGAATCGCCTCGGAACGGTTTTGTCGGGTGGTGATGATCCAGGTCCACCCCAGGTGATCGAGCGGGTCACGCTGCCCACAAACATTCCAACGCGAGCCGAAACAGAGAGCAGTAACGCAACGACATGGGTGATTGTTCTTCTGATTCTTGGCACAATTATTCCGATGGCCACTTGGTGGGTTTTTTCCCGCTAATCAAAGAACTCGATGGGCAGACGGAATTGGATCAATCTGTTCAACAAGAGCCAGTCTATTGAGCTCTCGAGTGATCTCGAACGGGGCTACGAAGCAGCACTGCTGATTCAAAGCCTCGAGCTGGAGTTCTACGGCGATCGTCAGGTCAGACCCGATCTTGAATTGTCGGTTCCACGAACTGTTCAAGCCTCCATTCTGCGCCGATTCCGCACGGCNCTTTCGATCTGCCGAAAATCCCTGGAGACGATTGATCCAAACCGGGGCCAGCTTGACCTGCAGGAGCTGAGGCAACTGCAATTAATCGAGAGTGTGGCGAAACGCTATGCGACGAAGCGTTCTTCATCAGCATCGATGACCCGAGCGCCTGACGCTCTACCTCGTTCCCTGCTCGGATTTTTCGACAACATTCGCCGACAGCTCGATCCCTCATCCGAGGAGGGTGTTGTCGCGGGTTACCGGCGCAGGCGGGACAGCACTCTCATCTCCCTGCGTGTGCTGCTGACGCTGATCTTGGTTCCTCTGCTGGTTCAGCAGATCGCAGGCACCTATTTCATTTCCCCTGCCGTTAATCATTTTTCTCCAGAACTTCCATTCCTCAGCTATCCGAAACCTCAGCTTGAAGAGAAGGCTGCCGAAAAACTAAGAATCTACAAACAGGAACTTGAATTTGATGCTTTCCTTAAAGGTGATCAACTTCTTAATGATGATCTCCTTCGTGAAAAGCTCACTGAGAAAGCAACCGAACTTAAAAATGATGCAGATATCGAAAGTCTTCGGGCAATTAAAAATGTCTTTTCTGATTTCTTTGGTGTTCTCGCATTTGCCCTTGTCTGTCTGTTCAGCCGCAATGAACTCCGTGTTCTGCGCGGCTTTGTAGACGAAGCTGTTTATGGCCTCAGTGATTCCGCCAAAGCTTTTGCGATCATCCTCTTCACCGACATCTTTGTGGGTTACCACAGCCCAGAGGGTTGGTCTGTGCTCTTGGATGGAATGGCCGATCATTTTGGGCTCCCATCAAGCGAAAGTTTNGTCAACACGTTTATTGCTACTTTTCCAGTGATCTTGGCGACAATTTTTAAATATTGGATCTTCAGATATTTGAATCGTGTGTCACCATCTTCTGTTGCCACTCTCAAAGGAATGAATGGTGGTGGTTGATTCAGCCCAAGCGGTGCGCAATGGATCACTGATTTTGGTGAGTGGGCCCTCGCGCGGTGGAAAAAGCCGATGGGCCGAGCATCTTCTTCGCAACGAGGTTCGCGTCACCTACATCGCAACATCGGCTGAGCGTCCCGATGATGATGCTTGGCAGCGTCGGATTGCCCTGCATCGAGAACGTCGCCCCGAACATTGGCATCTGCTTGAGCCAGGAGCTGATCTGATNGCATCGATTGCGTCCCTGCCACCGGATCAGGCGGTGCTCATCGATGCNCTNGGAGCNTTTGTTGCGATCCACCTCCAACAAGAGGACGTTCAGTGGGCTGACCTGTGTTCAGACCTCATGCAGGCGCTAAGCANGACACGTTGCACGGTTGTGATGGTGATCGAGGAGACCGGCTGGGGAGTGGTACCGCCCACGCGCGTTGGTGGGCTCTTCCGAGATCGGCTTGGCCATCTCGCACAACAACTGGATCGCGTTGCCGATGCTGCCTGGCTGGTGATTCAAGGCCGCGCCATTGATCTTCATGCCAATAGCACCCCCGTTCCATGACCAACGTCAACCGAGTCACGCCGTTGAGGGTTGCTCTGTTTGAGCCACGCATCCCGCCCAACACCGGCAACATTGCCCGCACCTGTGCTGCTTTTCAGGTTCCGCTCNCCTTGATTGAACCCCTGGGTTTCGACATTGATGATCGGAGTGTGCGTCGTGCCGGACTTGACTACTGGCCGCATGTGGATGTTTCAACCAGCGCAGGTTTTGCAGAGTTGCAATCCAGCCTGCGTTCGGAGCAGCGCATCATTGGCTGCAGCCGGCGTGCAGGCGTGTGCCTGAATGCCTTTCAATTTCAGCTGGGCGATGTTCTCCTCTTTGGACGAGAGGACACCGGCCTCCCTGATGATGTGCGCCAGCGATGCGATGCCATCGTCACGATTCCAATGCCTGGTGCAGCCGGTGACGATGGGCAAGGAGGAGTTCGCAGCCTCAATCTCTCCGTTGCCACTGCTTTGGTGACCTATCAGGCAGGGCTCCAGCTGAGGCTGTGGTGATCGACATACTGCTCCAGCCCCTCTTGCACTGCGATGTTTGCCTCGTTACCTTCAAGCGGTCTTTAGGGGATGGATGCGGGTTTCTTTCCTGCTGGCAACTGCAGCCACTCCCTTGTTGAGCCTGGGAATCTGGAGTTCGCTGCCCAGTTTCGCTGATAACACCCGTTTTAATCTCGCCGAATTACCGCCTCTACCTGAACTCAATGTGGCTTCCCGGGAGCCCGTTGAGACTGTTGAGCAAAAGCTTTGGTTTCAGGTTCGCGAAGAGACGGCGCTGAAGACATACGCCGGTTACTTCAGTTTCGGATCAAAAGCCCTGGCTGAACTGAACGGAACCGATATTGACCATGTTTTTCCTGCTGGCAGTTGGCTGGTTGTCCCTCGTGGGCTTCGCAGTGTCGCTGTGACTCTCTCCAGTCTGGATCGGTCCACTGAGCGCATGTCTGCCCCGATGCCAGCTCCACCCCCGGTTTCAGAGGTTGCCAAAGTTCAACGCGGCGATTCCCTCTCATCATTTCTTTCGAGGCATGGTGTCACCAAAACCCAGTTGAAAAGCTTCAATCCCGGCGTACAGCTCAATGCCTTAACCGTGGGTCGTGAACTTCGGATTGCGAAAGCTGCCTCTGGACAAGCACTTCTGGCGATTCGCCCAACCACCAGTGGTGGTGCCAGTTGGCCTGATACACCCGGTATTCTTCCGCTCGAACAACCCACAACTCCTCCTCCGTCGCGTGGGTACCTCTGGCCAACCAAAGGCGTTTTTACTTCTGGTTTTGGGTGGCGTTGGGGGCGCATGCACAAAGGGATTGATATCGCCAACAACACAGGAACACCGATCGTTGCTGCTCGTGATGGGGTTGTCTCCCATTCTGGTTGGAGTGGTGCCTATGGATATCTCGTCGAAATTGCCCACAGTGATGGTGAATCCACCCGCTACGCCCACAACAGCAGACTTCTGGTGAAGAAGGGTCAGATTATTCCTCGTGGCGCACGCATTGCACTGATGGGCAGTACGGGCCGCAGCACAGGCCCCCATCTTCACTTCGAGATCCGAAAACCCGGGGGTGCCGCGCAGAACCCGCTATCAAAACTTCCTCCTCGCAAAGCCTGATCCGCTTGCGGAAGCATTCAGCAGGGCGCAGTCCTGCGTGTCCGAATCAGATCTTGGGAATGTCAGAGGGGAGACTTGAACTCCCGACCTCAGGGTTATGAATCCTGTGCTCTAACCAGCTGAGCTACTCTGACGGATTGGCTTTAACGCCAGTAGCCATCATACATCTCGGGGGTTCGACTCAACGCATTTCAATGGCGTTCAGGCGATCTCGAAAGGATGTTGGCTGGTCTGTTGGATTCTGTTCTGTTGGATCGAGGTTGGGTTTGGTGACCTCCGCCACGACGACAGGCGACGGGGCTGGATTGCGCGATGACGTCGAGCGACGGTAGGCACCATTGCGTCCACTGCTCAACACGCGTAACTCGCCGGAGCGTTGGTCTCGCACCAAGGGTTTTTTCTTGAGATCACCCTTCAGCTGATTGAGAAGTCGAAAATGACCTGTGGAACTGAATTTTCTCAACAGGGAAGGATCCCAACGGGTGTTTTGATCAGTCATCACTGGATCTTATGGCGTCACGGGCGAGCAGCCGTGATAAATTGAAACCTGAAACTGGAAGTCGTATCGACTACGTATTAAGTCGATAACGATCTTCAGTTCATTCTCTACGCACTCCGATCATGACCGACAACGGTTGCCTGCGCGTGGGCCAGCAGGCTCCTGATTTCACCGCCACTGCAGTGGTGGATCAGGAGTTTAAGGAGATCACCCTGTCCCAATATCGGGGCAAGTATGTGGTGCTGTTCTTCTATCCGCTGGACTTCACCTTCGTTTGCCCCACCGAGATCACAGCGTTCAGCGATCGCTACTCTGATTTCTCCAGCAAAAACACCGAGGTTCTCGGCGTTTCTGTGGATAGTCAGTTCAGCCACCTGGCCTGGATCCAAACTGCTCGGAACCAGGGCGGCCTGGGCGATATCAACTATCCCCTCGTNGCNGANCTNAAGAANGANATCGCCACCGCNTACAACGTNCTNGANGACGCNGANGGCGTTGCNNTGCGTGGACTGTTCATNATNGATCCNGATGGTGTGATCATGCATTCCACAATCAATAACCTGCCTGTTGGCCGGAACGTTGATGAGACCCTGCGTGTTCTCCAAGCCTTCCAGTATGTGCAGTCGAACCCCGACGAGGTCTGCCCTGCGAACTGGACTCCAGGCGAGAAAACCATGAAGCCTGATCCGAAGGGTTCCAAGGAGTACTTCTCCGCCATTGGTTGAGCCCTGTTAGCCAAACCATCTCAAGCCCTGTCGCTTCAAGCGATGGGGCTATTTTTTGATCAATTGCTCGATTGCNGCATCCAGGCTCTCATCCATTGCAATGGAGCGTCCGTCGCTCACCACGATTCGTGCAAGTGAGGGGAGTCCGACTTTGCTTGTGCGTAAATACACAGGTTCCACGTACAGAAGACCGGANCCGACTGGTAAAACGAGCAAATTCCCCTGAACGAGTTCCAAATCATCTTGATCCCAAAGACCAAATACTTTGCTGACTTCCGGATCCTGATGAATCAGGGCCTGAACCTGTTCTGGACCCAGCACAGCTTTATCTTTTGGAAATTCGATTAACTGCAATTCTCCGTAATGACTTCCATCGTTACGTGCGGCAAGCCAGGCTGTGAGATTGGGCCGCGCGAGGGGTGTAATGGGTTGAAGCAACAAGAATTCAGAGCTGTCATTCCCCTGAACCTGTGCCGTTATGTGGTACGGCTCAACATCAACTTTCTTTCCGGCATAAATTTCAACAGGCACCTGCCAAACATCATCACCATTGTAAAAAATCCTTGGATCGTCAACGTGATAACGCTTGAGTTGATTAATTTGAACATTGAAAAAATCCTCCGGAACTCTCAGGTGGTCGCGAATGCGATCAGGCATGGAGCTACTTGATTCAAGGATTTCTGGAAATAGTTTTTGCCAAGCCCGTATGATTGGATCAGATTTTTCCATGACATACAATTGAACTGTTCCGTTGTATGCATCAACAACCGCTTTGACTGAATTCCTGAGATAGCGATCGTGATCTTTTGAGTTAACTGAAGAGCTGTAGGGATAGGTTGAGCTATGTGTATAACCTTCCACGATCCAAAATTGATGCTGGCGACGATCCAGGGATCGATCATCTGCTTCAGCATCATCCTCTGGAACTGAGATGAGATAGGGATCACCGCGAAAATCGATAAATGGTGCGATTGCTTTGACTCTTTCCCTGACTTCCCTGCGAATCAACAAATGAGAGTTGCTATTGATGGCAGGTGTGATGAGCAATCTGGGCTCACCCAAATAGATTGAAGCAGCTATTCTCCTCCATATTGTTCCAATGGGAACACCGCCAGAACCGCGATAGTTCGTTTCGATATTGCGATCTCCCTCTGGGTAATCGAATTCCTGTATTGCTGTGGGAGCGACTGCATAGGGGGAAGGAAGCATGCCGTAATACAAAGCCGCTTCACCCACTGGAATTGCTTCTTTTACGTCCGCACGTTTGATGTCGAGATCTTTGTTTCCCTCGATTCGCGTTTCTGAGCCTAGATCGCTGATGAAATAGGAGGGCAAACCATCGTTGCTTCTGGTGTTGACAGGGCTGACAGTAAATCCATACCCATGGGTGAAGACAAAGTGTCTGTTCTGCCAGGTTCTTGATCGCCGTGGCAATGCAGACTGATCCAGCTCTCTGGCGGAAAGGATCACCTGTTGGGCCGTATCACTGCTGGGAATTAAGGGGTAACGATCGACTGCGGCATTGGAAAAGCGGTAATAGACACGCAGTTGCTGAAGTTGTCGATTCGCTTCGAGTAGCGGCGCACTGTCCCATAGGCGCACATTGGCCAGTGTGCTGGCACCTGTTTTCAAGTCGTCGCGCGTGAGCAGGGTCTTGGGTTCGTACACCCGCCGCGTCATCCGATCCAATTGAAAGCCTTGTTTTGTGGCTTGGATCGCTCTGCTCAAATATTGAGCCTGAAGATCCAGCTCCTGGGGCCGAACGATCAGCCATCGGGTGAAGGGTGTGAGTGTCAGTTCCAGAGCCAGCAGAACCGCAATGGCACCAATCACCCCCCGCCGAACACCTCTGAAACCGGGTTGAAGAGATACCAGCGCTAAGGCAATCAGCAGCACCGTCAGCCCGGCCCGTAATGGAAGGGTGAGGTGTTCCTGCAGCCAACCTGCACCCGCTACCAACCCGTGTTGCGTCCAGAGCAACTGGTGCCGGGATAGCCAGACCAGGCCAGCGAACTTGAGCAGAATCAGTGCCACCATCGGCCTCAGAAGCCGAAGTTGGGCTTGGCTCAATGCCGGGGACTGCCAATCTGAAATGCTTTGGGACCGCGAAAGCAATCGCCAGATAGCGAATGCGATCGTGAAAGCGGTGGAGATGAGCACCAGTTGCAACGCCAACTCAGCGGCAGCGAATCGTCCCAGGCCAAAACTGATGTCCGCCCCTAGAAACGGTTCACGGGTGCCTGCATCCGGGATTGTTAAAGCGAGGAACCAGACCCCCCAGCCTCGGCACACCACCATCACCATGGCGGCGGAAAAGATGCGCGGAATCCAGCAACGGCATCGCGGCCACACCATGGCCACTGCGAGAGCAAAAGCTGGAACAACGATCGTCATCCCAACGGGATGACCGCTTTGGAACAAGCGTTCACTCCAGTGCCCCAGAGCGAAGGGATCGACAAGGGCTAAATAAGCGAGATTGACGGCAACCAGGCTGCTCAGCAGGACAACCGTCCCTGACAACACCAACGCCAGACCGAACCCATATCCCCTGAGGGTCGACTTCACGGGTTGTTTCAGCTCGGCAAGGCGAAATTGGCGAGACCACAAACAAGCGCCGATGAGAGGAATCAAGGCCAGTGCGATCAGCAGCAGCTGAAACAGCCAGCGCTTCAAAAGAATCGATTCCCACTCAAATTGGCCGAACCAAAGCCACTCGATCTGCATCCGTGCTGCCAGAGCAAGGAATGGCAGCAGAAGCAGAAGGCGTGTCATCCCAAGCCCGCGATCTCTCGGAACCGATCACCACTGATTGTTTCCTCCGTGATCAAGGCGTCCACCAGCCGATCCATCAGTTCACGCCGTGGTGTCAACAAATCGATGGCGTGCGCCAAAGCATTTTTGGCCAGATGTCGAATCTGCTCATCGATCTCCTGACCCGTGGTTTCGGCATAACCGGGTCGTTGGTTGAACCAATCGCGCCCAAGAAAAACCTCAGCACCCGGGCCTTCCAAAGCCATGGGGCCCAGGCTTGAAAATCCGAATCGCGTCACCATTTCCCGGGCGAGCTGCGCAACCATCTGCAAATCACCACTGGCACCCTGTGTCACTTCAAGGGGTCCAAACACGACCTCCTCTGCAGCGCGGCCCCCGAGGGCAACCACCAGATCAGCAAGACAGGACGCTCGCGTGATCAGGCCTGAGTCGAGCACCTCCTCATCAGGCATGAAGCGCGTGTAACCCCCGGCTCCGCCTCGGGGAAGAATGGTGACCTTGTCAACACTGTTTGCCGCTGGAAGCAGGGATGCCACGAGGGCATGGCCAATTTCGTGATAAGCGATCAAGCGTTTCTTACCGCTGTCCTGCAGGGGTCGGTTGCTCAGCCCCATGGTGATGCGCTCAAGAGCACCCTCCAGCTGCTGCTGACCAATGCTGGATTGATCGTGTCGAGCGGTCAGAATCGCGGCTTCATTGAGAAGATTGGCCAGGTCAGCTCCTGAAAATCCAGGGGTCCTGCAGGCCCAATCCGCCAGGCTCACATCATCGGCTAACGGACGGGTCCGTGCATGAACGGCCAGGATTGCCTCTCTGCCACGACGGTCGGGCAGCCCAACCTCGATGCGTCTGTCAAAGCGTCCTGGCCGCATGAGTGCGGCATCCAGAACATCGGCCCGGTTGGTTGCCGCCAACAGGATCACTCCAGAGTTCTCCTCAAAGCCATCCATTTCGGTCAGAAGCTGATTCAGCGTCTGTTCCCGTTCGTCATTGCCGCCGCCGATGCCGGCTCCCCGTTGGCGGCCCACCGCATCAATCTCATCGATGAACACGATGCAGGGGGCTTTTTCCTTGGCCTGACGGAACAGATCTCGCACGCGGCTGGCACCAACTCCCACAAACAACTCAACGAACTCTGAGGCCGCCATTGAGAAGAAGGGAACACCGGCTTCGCCTGCAATGGCTTTGGCCAACAACGTTTTCCCGGTACCCGGAGGCCCAACCAACAGCACTCCCCTGGGAATCTTGGCGCCCAGACGGATGAACGATTCCGGCTGCTTCAAAAAGGTCACCACCTCTTCCAGTTCCAGACGGGCATCGTTAATGCCGGCCACGTCTTCAAATCGGAGCTGGAGATCCTCCTGTGGTTTCAGCCTTGGCTGACTGCGGCCGAAGCCGAGAGCACGGTTCGCCATCTGCGCTGAGCGACGGAGCAGCAACGACAGACCGACGACCACCAGCAGAACCATGAGCAGGGTTCCTGCCAGTTGCTGTGCTGCCTGTTCGCGCCGCAGATCCACCACCTGAAGGGATGTGCCGGAACGCTCTGCAGCGCGAAGAATCTGATTGTCGTTAGCAAAAACGGGCACCGTCGCGCGGCGGCCGTCGTTGTATTGAACCCTGACCTCCCGGCGGCTGGGGATGAGATCAAGCTGTTTGATCTCCTTGTTATCAATGTCGTTCAGCAGCGTTGAGTAACTCACCGCTTGCTCTCGCTTCCAGAGACCTCGAATCGCCGGGGGTAGCTCCTTCTCTGGAGCTGGCGTTGCACTGGACTGGTCCGTTCCTGGAGCCACGACGTTTCTTCACTGGAATGAGCCTAGCGATTTGACGCAGGGCGACTCCAGACGAGACAATCTCGGTTTGCAAACGTCCCAGGCGCAATGGCCGTCCCGAAGAAGAAAACATCCAAGGCCAAGCGCAACTCGCGCAGTGCAACCTGGAAAGCCAAGGCTGCCGTTGCGGCACAACGGGCTATGTCGATCGGCAAATCCGTTCTCAGCGGTCGCGCTCAGGGCTTCGTTTACCCCGTGAGCGAAACCGACACCAGCGACTCCTGATTCAGGGTTGAACGTGGATCCCCTGCAACGCTCGGCTGGGATCCACCATGAATACCGCTTCAGCAGGTATGCGCTGAAACGATTCTGAAGGAATCGAACAGAGAATCATCCTGATGAAGGCCTGCAAAGTTGTGCTGTCGAGGGAAACACCTCGTTCAGCCTGCATGGTGGCTTCCTGCTGACGTTTCCAGATCATCGGTGCTGCAGGGCTGATGGCTCGAAGTTGCCAGATGCGGTCACATAAATTCCAAATCGGTTCATAGGCACGCAATGACTCCTGAACCGTGGCTCGGAACAGTCGTTCAGCGCTCGTTAGGGGTGGAACCAGATGAGCCTCTGCGGCATCGGGGTCATCCCCACTGAGACAACCGACGAACCATCCCTCCAGAACCAAGAAATCGGCATTGCAATCCCGCCAGCCGATGCGATCTCCCCGTCCCTGCCGCTGCGCCTTATCGAAACAAGGGAACTCGACCCGCTGACCCGCTTTCCAGCGCGTCAAGGATTCGAGCAACAACGACATGTCGTGGCTGCCAGGCAAGGCACGGGGGACACCCCATGGATTACCGGCCATGGCCTGATCCAACCGNTCGGCTTCAAAATAAAAATCATCNATCGACACCACTTCAACGGANAGGTTGAGACTCGATGCCGCAGCTCCCAGCCAGGCTCCGAAACTGGTTTTCCCACAACCGGGTAGNGCNCTGAGGCCAAGCAACGTTCGTTGNGAGCCTTGANGNNTGGCCANGCTCAGGATTGGCAGACCAAGAGACCAGAGCCAATCGGCACTGGCATCTGGATGCCACTGATCCAAGGCTGCCANGTGATGGTTCTGTCGGCGCTGCTGAGCCATCCAAGACTCCAACGGCANCTCTCCAAGGTGCAGGAGNAGGCGATTGAGATCTGCTTCAGGGATCAGTCGTTGTCCNTCAGGATCCAACTTTGAAGGCCTCCAAAACGACGGCATAAACAAAGCCGAGGCGCAGATTGTCGAGCCACGGCAGCCGGCGTCGCATCAGCACNAGCAGNTCACAGATCAGCAGCGAATACAGGGCGCTGAACGTACGAACGCCNATGGCGTTATTGAGATGAACCGTGAGGCTGCTTCCGATGAAGAAACCAGCCAGCAGCAGCAGCAGTGAGGCGCTGCGCTTCCACCATGGCCCAGCAAAGTTGCGATTCAGACCTGATCCAAGGCTCCGCTGCAGACTTGCCAAACGGGTGCGCTGCAGAGCACTCATGAAGGATCAGTCAGAAGCAAGGACTGCAGATACTTCAGCGTCACCATTGCATCCTCGCAAGGGGGGCCCTGACGCACAGTTAACGGACAATCCTGGTCACCAAGGTGATCCATCACAGCTGCGGCTCCCGGGACGTCACCGCAGAGGTCTGGATCCCAGGGAGATGGGGTCAGTAAACAGCTGAGCCCGGCATCCCGAGCAGCCGCGAATCCTGCAGCGGAATCTTCGATGGCAAGTGCATGGGCTGGCTTCACGCCACTGCGCTCAACCGCCAGGCGATACCCCTCCGGCGATGGTTTNCCAGCGGAAACATCATCAGCACTGATCACCCCATCAAAAGGTGGAATCCGATCACCTGCTGCATNGAGCAAGGCATGCACAGAGGCTTGACCACTGGAGGTNACAATCCATTGCNGAATGTCAGCACCGTGAAGGAGGTGAAGCATCCGTTGAACGCCTGGTCGAAACCGAACGAAACCCTGTTGCACCCGCTCGAAATAGTGAAAGCGTTTTCGCTCTTTGAGCTGCGCAAGCTGAGCATCGGTTAAGTCCAGCCCCTGCTCCTTGGCGTAGATCCGCACCCGATGCAGACCACCGGCGATCGGCAGGAGCTTGTTGTAGAGATCAGCGTCCCAGTGAAAGGGCAGATCCAAATCTTTGAAGGCCTGGTTGAAGGCCGGACGATGCCCATCCATTTCTGTGTCGGCCAGGGTGCCGTCCACATCCCAAAACACGGCAAGAAGGTCGTTCAACACCAGCTCTGCAACGGCACAATGCTGAGACATCGCCCGACTGCTTCGCCACCGTTGCCATCAACCTCCACGCATTGGTCCTGGTCTTTGCCTGCCGTGGTGGAGCCATCCCCTCTGGGGGAGCTCAATCTCCCGTTATCGCTTCGCACAGTTCTCAGGCGACGTGGCTTTCTCACCAGCTGTGATGCCGAAGCGCTGTTGAATCCTGGTCTGCTGCCAGACCCTTACGACCATTTCCCGGATCTGCTGGCCGCCAGTCGACGTCTCATGACGGCCTGCCGAAACGGTGAGCAGGTGGCGGTGTGCGGTGATTACGACGCCGATGGCATGACCAGCACAGCGCTGCTGCTCAGAGCTTTGGAACCCCTTGGAGCTCGTCCGGTTCCTGCCATTCCCTCACGGATGGAGGAAGGGTACGGGCTCAACCCCTCCATGGTGGAGCGCCTCAACGCTGGGGGTGTGCAACTGCTGGTGACTGTGGACAACGGAGTCGCCGCCAGAGACGCACTCGAATTGGCCCAAGACCTTGGCGTCGAGGTGATCGTGACGGACCACCACGCCATTCCGGATCAACGCCCTCCCATGACAGCGTTGATTCATCCGGCGACAACACCAGTCAATTCGCCTTATCAAGGGTTGGCTGGGGTGGGGCTCGCCTATGTGTTGGCCCGTGCCGTGGCTGAAGAACTGGACCATCCCGAAGCGATCCGGGTGGCTCGAGACCTCTTCTGCATTGGCACCGTTGCTGACATGGCCCCATTGCTTGGTGCCAATCGAGCCTGGTTACTGGAAGGATTGGGCCAGCTTCATCGGTCGGAATGCAAGGGGTTGCGTGCCCTTCAACAGCTGGCAGGTCTTGGAGATCAACCGCTGACCGCAGAAGACATTGGCTTTCAGATCGCGCCGCGCATCAATGCTGTTGGCCGACTTGGCGAACCGCGGCTGGTTGTGGATTTACTCACCGCTGATGATGCAGAGGCAGCCATGGCTCTTGCACGCCGCTGTGACGACTACAACAGGCAACGCAGGGATCTCTGTGATGCCATCGAAGCCGAAGCGATTGCCCTGGTTGAAGCAGAGCCAGGCGACACGCTTCCCTCATTTCTTCTCCTCGCCCAGAGCCATTGGCACCACGGGGTGATCGGCATCGTTGCTGCCCGGTTGATGGAGCGATACAACCGCCCGGCAGCCCTGCTGGCCGGTGATGGGGAGGGGTGCCTGAGAGCTTCCGTTCGTTCACCGTCCGGTTTTGCGGTGGATCAAGCCCTGACGGCGTGTGGCGATCTACTGCTGCGTTATGGCGGGCACCCAGCAGCTGGGGGGTTCACTGTGCGAGCTGAGCTGGTTCACACGCTGCATGAACGGCTGTGTGGTCTTGCCGATTCCTGGTTACTCACCCAGTCCCAGGGTCGCCCCGTCCGGCCTGATGCCTTGCTTCAACTGGAGGAAGTGAACTGGGATCTCTGGAAACATCTCCAATCCCTTGCACCCTTCGGTATCGGTCACCCCACGCCGCTGTTTTGGTCCCGTGGTGTGACGGTTGAGGACAGAAGAGACCTCAAGGGTGGCCACATCGCATTACGGCTCCGCCAGGGACAATCCGAGCGTCGAGCCATTGCTTGGCGCTGGGAATCTTCCGTGCCCGTTCCGGATCTCTGCGATGTCGCCTACACGATCTCCATCAATCGATGGCAAGGAGAGAAGCGCCTCCAGCTGGAGATCAAGGCACTGAGAAGCCACAGCGAAACGGTGTTGATCGAGCGCGGCGAGCGCACCTACATCGCTTCACGCATGCAGGATGAATCGCTTGTTGTTGTGAACAGTGAAGGGCGCAAATTGGTGGCTGACCTTCAGCAAGAACAATCCCTCACCAGCAAGGATGACTTGGTGAGGGACGAACGAGTGATTCAGTTGATGGAGGAAGCGTGCCTCGGGCTCGGCTTACGCCCCTGATGGGCGGGTTCAGAGAGCCCCGCGGCGGTAGAAGAGGATGAAGATCACGGCAGGACCAGCAATGGTGATGAGAGCCAGGGCGGCAAAGTTGGCAATCAGATGGATGTCGAAGCCCATGGCGGTACTGCGCTGTCAAACGACGTTTCACCACCCAGGCTACGGGTCTTTCGACCGTGAATGCCAAATCTGCGCGAATCGCTGTGATGGCTTGTCACAGCAATGGCCATGACCCACGACGTTCAACAGTGGCAGTGCATCAAGCACTGCGGAGCTTGCTGCCGTCTGGCACCAGACGAACGGCCGGAAGCCCTGGCTGCGTTGAACGACAGCCAACAACAGACCTATCTCGCGATGGTGGGGGATGACGGCTGGTGCATCCACTACGACAGCGGTGGACAACGTTGCCGGATTTACAACGAGAGGCCGGCGTTCTGCCGTGTCAGTGAACTTGGAGCCCTGTTCGGCGTCCCTGCTGAGAACTTGGATGACTTTGCAATCAGCTGCTGTCAACAGCAAATCCGATCCACGTACGGAGGGAGGAGCCCTGTGCTGCGTAGGTTCAATCGTGCACAACAGCCCGTGAACTGTGCCAACTGAAGCAAGCAACGGCGAGAAATCAGGATTCCTCACCGTGCTGGTCAGCACGTTCACAACGGTGTTCGTTGCTGAATTGGGGGATAAAACCCAATTGGCAACCCTGCTGCTTTCGGCGCAGTCGGGTTCACCCGTGCTGGTGTTCATCGGAGCCGCTTTCGCTCTGATCTGCTCAAGCCTGGTGGGTGTTCTTGTTGGTCAATGGCTGGCACGCACCCTTCCGCCGGAACGCCTTGAACTGATGGCAGGTCTGCTGATGGTGGCCCTTGGTCTCTGGCTCGGGCTTCAGGCCGGGCGTTCCTTGCTGCTGAATGGCTGACGGACCGATGGATTTTCCCCTTCTTCTCTCCACCTTCCTCACCGTGTTTCTGGCCGAACTCGGAGACAAGACCCAGTTGGCAACGGTTGCTATCAGTGGAACCTCCAATCGCCCACTGGCGGTGTTTCTTGGCTCGTCCTCGGCGCTCGTTCTGGCCAGCCTGCTGGGAGCATTAGCCGGGGGGTCGGTCGCCACTGTGATCCCCAGTGATCTTCTGCAATTGATTGCATCCATCGGATTCCTGGTGATTGGAACCCGACTGCTCCTCCCCCTCATGACTCGTCAACAGGCATCGGGTGAGGGGAACGGAACTCCAGACCCCTAAGCTTTGTGTGCTGAGAATTGTCCCAGCACGTCCTGTTGTCAGGCGTCGGCCTCTTCTCCTGATCTCCCGATCCTGATGGTCGGTTTCTGCGCAAGACACGATGAAATTCTCGGTCGCCGATCTTCTTGATCAGCTGTCCTCCGATCAGCTCTCGGATCAGGCTCAACTGGCCAAAGGTCTCAAGTTGGGGAACAAGGCCGAGAAAGAGACTCTTGCGACTGCAATTCATGCACTCGCCAAGGTCGGTGTGCTGAATCAGACTGATGATGGCGAGGTCAGCCGTGCGCTTGACGAAACCCTGATCGATGCCCGCTTGCGCTGCAGTAGCAAGGGCTTTTGTTTTGCCATTCGAGATGACGGTGGGGACGATATCTACATCCGTGACCACCAACTGAACCACGCCTGGAACGGCGACCGGGTTCTGGTGAAGGTGACGCGCGACGGAGGACGACGACGATCGCCGGAGGGGGGTGTTCAATGCATTCTCGAACGGTCCACCCACTCCCTGTTGGCTCAGGTTGAGCAACAGAACGATCAGTTGATCGCAGCTCCACTCGATGATCGCGTTCTGGCCAACATCCATCTCGGTGCGGAGGATGCTCAACACCTCTCAGGCGACACGATTGAAAGTGTTGTTGAAGTGCACATTGACCGTTACCCAGTCGCCCAGCATCCCGCTGTCGGTCATGTTGTTCGTTCCTTGCCACTGAATGGCGGTCCAGCCGCTGATAGGGATCTTCTTCTCACCAAAGCGGGCCTGCAGAGTCGCCCAGCTCCCACTCGCAGTTCAGGAAAGTCGCCGGTTTCCAAAGGGCGTACAGATCTCACTGATCAGCCGGCGCTGCTGTTGCAGGCCTGGATGCAGGATGACGCCCCTGGTCTCCCAGCTGTTTACGTCGAAGCGAAGGACGGAGGTTCTCGCATTTGGGTGCATGCTCCCACTGTTGCGGAACGAATCGGAAGTGGGAACAGCCTGGATCTGTGCCTGAGGGATCGATCCGAAGCCCTATGCCTTGGGGAAGTTTGGCAACCTCTCCTGACAACAACGCTCAACAAAGCCAGCCGCTTCAAGCCTGGGCAGGAGGCTGATGCCATATCCGTCAGGCTTGATGTGAATGCCGAAGGCGAACTCATCGATTGGGAATTCATGCTGAGCACGGTGAAACCCTCGGTTGAGATCAGCTCAGACCAGCTGAAAGCGTTTGCGGCACGCAAACCAAAATCGCGAACCGTGCCAGCTGTTCTCAAGCCAATCAAAGATCAGCTTGGACAACTGGACACCCTGCGCTTCTGTTGCAGCTGTCTCTCTCAAAACGAGCGCAACCAGGGAGCTGTGGAACTGGACCTCCGCCCCCCACAGCTGGAATCACTGGGGGATCTGCGCTTCGCAGATCCCAGTGGGTTCCGACATCGCTGGGTGGATGCATTTCATCCTGAGGATCCTCATTCCTTTCTCCAGCCTGTGCTCCGCGCAGCGGATCGAGCCTGGGGGCAACACCGTGCGGATCTTCAGATGGGAGGGCTCACAGTTCTCCGCGATGAACCCGATCGCACGGTTCTCACCGACGTGGCCAAAACAGCCATCGCTCTTGATCTTCCCCTTGAACTTGATGAAGACGGTTGCCCAACAGCCGTTGAGCTCATTCAGGTGTTTCGGGACAGTGAGCATCGTCGGGTGCTCGAACAACAGCTCAGCCATGCCCTGCAGCAATCCAGCTTCGCTTCGGTGGAGCCCCGTGCTGCAGCGTCCTCATCCGATGCCCTTGAATCGCAGGAGGGCAGCAATGAATCAGCGCCCCCCCAGCCGGGCTTTTCGCCATGGACCTGCGCGACTCTGCACTACGCGCACCTGATCAATCAGCAGATCCTGGTGGCCNTGCTGAGCGAAGCGAAGGATCGGCCCAATGTGCGCCAGAAAAACCGCGTTTCACTNGGNAANAAAGGTGNTGGTGCCGATGTGANNTGGNCATTATTCACCGCGGCTCAGGAAGAGAAACTGAATGGCNTGATCTCCGAGCGGCTCATCCAACGGTTGAACACCCGCCGCCGNCAGGTGCTNGAGCTTGAAAAAGATCTGCTNGCCATGGTGCAGGCNCGTTCCGCCCAGCCTCTCGTTGGCGAAGAGGCGGATGGGCGCATCAGCGGTGTTCAGAGCTATGGCTTCTTTGTTGAGGTGGGAGAAAGCCGCGTCGAAGGATTGGTGCATGTCAGCTCCCTCAACGACGACTGGTACGAGTACCGCTCACGCCAGAACCTCCTTGTTGGCCGTAAAAACCGCCGGAGTTACCAGCTTGGCGATGCTGTTCGTGTGCGAGTGATGAATGTGGATGTGCTGCGCAATCAGATCGACCTTGAGGTGATTTGCGTACCCGAACCCGTGGAAGCCAGCCAGACCACCAACACCAACGAACCGCTTCCGGTCTCCCTCAGCGAGACCTGAATCCATGCATCCCTATGTTCTCGCGATCAGCGGAGCCTCTGCCCAACCCTTAGGGGAAAGGGCTTTGCAACTTCTGCTTCAGAACGGTCGCTCGGTGCATCTTGTTTTGAGCCATGGCGCCCATGAGGTGTTTCGCGCGGAACAGGGTTTGAGTGTTCCAGTTGATCCGGAGAAGCAGCAGCTGTTCTGGCGTGATCGCCTGAACGTCGCGNGTGGAGAACTNGTTTGNCATCGCTGGAATGANCAGGCGGCCTGNATCGCNAGCGGAAGCTTCAGAACCCAGGCAATGGTGATCGTGCCCTGCAGCATGGGAACAGTTGGNCGGATCCATGCCGGCATTGCATCGGATTTGATTGAACGCGCAGCCGATGTTCATCTCAAGGAGCGNCGACCNCTGGTGATCGCTCCACGCGAGATGCCGTTCAATCTGATCCATCTCCGCAACCTCACCGGACTCGCCGAGGCTGGTGCCACGATTGCGCCTCCAATTCCGGCTTGGTACACACGNCCGGAGTCCCTCGAGGAGATGGTGGATTTTCTGGTGGTGCGTTTGTTCGATGGACTTGACGAAGATCTAACNCCCTTGAACCGTTGGACGGGGCCACTGGAATGAGCCTGATTCAACGGCTCCTCCTGATGCTCTGTCTGGCTCCTTTGCTGGCGGTGATGGTCGTATCGACCCTCCATGGCGAAAGCAGTACACGTNTGAGGTTGTTGATCTGGACCTCACCGATGCTTCCGATCGGCGCATGGACCGCTCTAGCCGCCGGTGGAGGTGCCATGGCTGCTGCTGCGTCAGCAGTTCTGCTGCAACCATCCGCTCGCCCGCTGCGCCGGACGCGTCACACCTCCTATGCGCCTGAGCAGCGAGACCCTCCAACAGCACCACCACACCCTGTTGCCGATCCAGGACCGCAGCGCGACNTNCGCGATCCAGCTCCAACGGTGTCGGTGGCCTACCGAGTGATCCAACGGCCAGCACAAGCCAAGTCTGGCCCTCAAGCTCCCAGTCGCCCGCAGCCCCAGTCCCCTTCCGTTGACGAGTCGAACTGGGGAAAGGATCCCGATCGGGACTGGTGAGTCCACGGCAACGCTGCTTACAGTTGCTGAAGTGATCCTGAATCGGTGAGCGAAACGCCCGAAAGCAAACCGGCTGCCAAACCCAAGCCCCCCAAGCCGGAAGACAAACCGTTCCCTGAGTTCATCGACACGCTGTTCCTGCCAGCGGTGTCCAAACAACTTGCTGANCACAACATCACGCCGGAACGGCTCGAGCGTGTGGAAGGGGAGCGGCCTGTTGTNGGTGGCAGTTGCCCGATGGTGATCGGTGAGCTTCCTGGAGGTCGTCGGTTCTGGCTTTGCTTCGCCAAAGCAGATATCANCAGTCAAAAAGTGATTGCACTGGCCGATCCCGGTAGCGAACCCACTCTGCTGGAAAGCTTTTTGATCGATGAAAAGCGGATGTCGCTCCCNCTGCTTNTGTCGAGACTCCTGCAGCGACTCAATGGTCAGAAATGGCTTGGAGGTAACTAAGCCGTCGTCACGGCCCCGGGAGTTGTCCGGACACGCCTACATTGGCAGAATCGTCAATTGGAACTGATGGTCCCTCCCACCGCCGTGGCCGAAGGCAACGCTGTCGCCATCAAGGACCCTGTCAAGGACACGATCCTGACCCCACGCTTCTACACAACCGACTTCGAAGCGATGGCGGCGATGGATCTTCAGCCCAATGAGGCTGAGCTGGAAGCCATCTGCGAAGAATTCCGAAAGGACTACAACCGTCATCACTTCGTGCGCAACGAAGAATTTGATGGAGCGGCTGACAAACTCGATCCAGAAACCCGCAAGGTGTTTGTCGAGTTTTTGGAGCAAAGCTGCACGTCTGAGTTTTCCGGATTTCTGCTCTACAAAGAACTCAGCCGCCGGATCAAACAGAAGAATCCACTGCTTGCTGAGTGTTTTGCTCACATGGCTCGGGACGAAGCCCGCCACGCTGGATTCCTTAACAAGTCGATGAGCGACTTTGGAATGCANCTCGACCTCGGCTTCCTCACCGCTAACAAGGACTACACCTTCTTCAAGCCGAAATTTATTTTCTACGCCACCTATCTNTCTGAGAAAATCGGCTATTGGCGTTACATCGCCATCTACCGCCACCTCGAGCAAAACCCCGACAGCAAGATCTTNCCGATCTTCAACTTCTTCGAAAACTGGTGTCAGGACGAAAATCGCCACGGTGATTTCTTCGACGCCCTGATGAAGGCTCAACCCGATACGGTTCGTGGCCCGATCGCGAAGCTGTGGTGCCGTTTCTTCCTCNTGGCTGTTTTCGCCACGATGTACGTGCGCGATGTGGCTCGNAAGGAGTTCTACGAAGCCCTTGGTCTCGACGCTCGCACCTACGACAANATGGTGATCGAGAAAACCAACGAAACGTCGGCACGCGTTTTCCCGGTGGTTCTCGACGTGAAGAACGAGAAGTTCTGGATCCGTCTCGAGCGCCTCGTAAACAACAATGCTGCCTTGGATCAAGCTGATGCCAGCGATGCGATCGCCCCGGTGAAGCTTCTCCGCAAATTGCCTTTTTGGATCGCTAACGGAGCCGAAATGGCCAAGCTGTTCTTGATGCCAGCCATCGACAGCAGCCGTTACCAACCTGCCGTGCGCTGAGGCGGCACCTCCTTATCTCTTTTCAGGATTTTTCTTGTCTGACGCTTTTTCGAATCAATGGAGGGGTCTCCTTGAATCCCTCCTGCAGAGGGGCCGAGGAGCTGGTGCCGATCTTGTCGAGGTGTTCCTTGAGCGCACGGATCACATCGGTCTTCTGGCGGAGCAAGATCGCATCACCAGCGTGAATCCTGCATTTGCGCGAGGAGCTGGCTTGCGGGTGTTCCGCAANGGACGGGACGGNTTCGTGAGCACCAACGACCTCACCGAGCGGGGNCTCCAACACGCGCTGGATCAAGCGCTGGGAATGCTTGGTCTTGAGCCTCAGCACTTATCGGCTGGCTCAGGCTTTGAGGGGCTTGCTCAGTTGACCGATCATGGCCTCACGAAGGGTGATTGGCTCAGTCGCTGCCCCAGCCTCGACCACGCCAGTCAGTGCCTGCTACGTGGCACACATCATTTGGAGCGTCTTGGCCAACACCTGCAGGTGCGTCGTGGCAGCTATGCCCGCGATTGGCAAGAAGTGCTCGTCGCCGCCTCGGATGGAACCTTCGCCCGTGACATTCGTCTGCATCAATCGAGCGGCCTTTCTGTTCTTGCAGCTGATGGCGATCACCGTTCCAGCATCGGGCGCCGGTATGGCAGTACCGACAACCCGGAAGAGTTGGCTCACTGGGATTCGGAGGCCAGTGCCGCTGAAGTGTGCAACAGCGCTGGAACCATGCTCCGCGCTGACTATGTGGATGCCGGCCAAATGCCGGCTGTTCTGGCGAACCGTTTCGGTGGTGTGATCTTCCACGAAGCCTGCGGCCATTTGCTGGAGACCACTCAGATCGAACGCGGAACGACCCCCTTTGCCGAGCGGGTTGGTGAGTTGATCGCCCATCCGGCGGTGACGGCCATTGATGAAGGACTCAGCGGCGGGTCTTTCGGTTCCCTCTCCATGGATGATGAGGGTATGGCTCCCGAGCGAACCGTTCTAATTAAAGACGGTGTTCTGCAGCGGTTTATCAGTGATCGGGCCGGTGAACTGCGCACCGGACACAANCGCACTGGCAGTGGTCGACGTCAGAGCCATTCGTTTGCGGCCGCAAGCCGGATGCGCAACACNTTNATCGATGCNGGCCCTCATCAACCTGAGCAACTCATTGAGTCGGTTGATCAAGGCCTNTATTGCAAATCCATGGGTGGGGGNAGNGTTGGGCCCACCGGTCAATTCAACTTCTCTGTGGAGGAGGGATATCTGATCGAAAACGGGAAGCTCACCAAGCCGGTGAAGGGAGCAACCCTGATCGGAGATGCCAAAGAGGTGATGCCNCGAATTTCGATGTGCGCCAACGATCTCGAGCTCGCTGCTGGATNCTGCGGATCTGTGAGCGGCAGCATCTTCGTGACGGTGGGGCAGCCCCANATCAAAGTTGACTCGATCACGGTGGGAGGCCGCTGACCATGAGCCAAAGCAACGGTCTCAACGCCNGCGCCCTGCGCGATCAGCTTCATCAACTGGCGACCCGCGCAGGAATCCATCATTGGGATCTCGGCGCTGCTTGCAGTGATGATTGTTCCGTGCAGGTGGATCGCGGNGAAGCCAAGCAGCTCAANGCNGCCCAGCGCAGTTCGATCACCGTCCGAGTGTGGAATCGGGAGGGGCTTGTGGGCATCACCAGCACCACCGATCTTTCCGATCAAGGGCTNGAGCANGCCNTGGTGGGTGCCCATGCAGCCAGTGCATTCGGCAATCCCGAGGACATCCCCCAGTTCTCGCCACTGGCTACAGCGCCTCTTCCAGACATTGATCGGCCTCTTCAAAAGCGGCAAGGCATTCTTCCTCTCCTCGAAACCCTGCGGGAGGCTGAGGCGGATCTGCTCTCCCGCCATCCAGCCATCCAAACGGTTCCTTACAACGGCCTAGCGGAATCCCTCTCCCAAAGCCTTTACCTCAACAGCGATGGTGCCTTGCGTGAGATGGAGCGCACCCAGGCAAGCCTCTACCTTTACGCACGTGCTGAAGAAGAGGGGCGGAAACCACGCAGTGGCGGTGCTGTGAGGCTTGGGCTTGGCAGTGGTGGGCTGGATGTGCAGGGCTGTATTGATGAGGCTGTTGAGCGCACCGTCAGCCATCTCGATTACAGGCCGATTGATACCGGCACCTATCGCGTTTGTTTCACACCCGAAGCGTTCCTTTCGCTGTTGGGAGCATTCAGCAGCATGTTCAATGCTCGATCGGTTCTTGATGGCGTCAGCCTGAGCCACCGCGATTCGCTCGGTTCATCCATTGCCGTTCCCTTTCTTGATCTTCACGACGACGGACTCCATCCGGGCCACATCAGTGCAGCTCCTTTCGATGGGGAAGGCACTCCCACCCGTCGCCTGTGCCTGATCGAAGGCGGAGACTTGCAGCATTTCCTTCATTCCGAAGCCACTGCAAGGGCCTTCGGTGTTGAGCCCACAGGTCATGCCGGCCTTGGAGCCAAGGTGTCTGTTGGCCCTGATTGGTTTGTCGTGGGAACGAACCCCAACAGCACCAGCGGTTGCGATCTCAATCACTGCACCGAACAAGATCCGTTCGTTTTGATCGAAGATCTTTCAGCACTGCATGCCGGTGTGAAGGCGACGCAGGGATCGTTTTCACTGCCATTCGATGGATGGCTTGTGAGGGGCGGTGAGAGAGTTTCTGTTGAAGCAGCAACCGTCGCCGGCGATATCCGCACACTGCTCCAATCGATCCTGCATCTCGAACCCACAGCAGAGGTCACCCACCGCGGTGTATCCCCTCATGTATGGGTGGATGGGTTGTCGATCACCGGCGAAGCCTGACCTTGCGCATTTTGTTCTGGGGGACACCGGCGTATGCGGTTCCCACCCTCACCGCTCTTGTGGAGGCCGGCCACTGCATCGTGGGTGTGGTGACACAACCGGATCGGAGGCGTGGTCGGGGCAAACAGTTGATGCCATCCCCAGTGAAAGCCCGTGCCCTTGAGCTGAATCTGCCGGTGTTTACACCCGAACGGATCAAATCCGATCAGGCCTGTAAAGACCAGCTTGCTGCTCTCGCTGCCGATGCATCTGTGGTGGTGGCGTTCGGACAAATCCTTCCCAAAGACGTGCTGGAGCAGCCGCCACTTGGCTGTTGGAACGGACACGGCTCCTTGCTGCCCAGATGGCGCGGTGCCGGTCCGATTCAGTGGTCGATTCTCGAGGGGGATGCTGAGACGGGGGTCGGCGTGATGGCCATGGAAGAAGGTCTGGACACCGGTCCGGTGCTGATCGAAGAGCGGATCCCAATCGGTCTGCTTGAAACCGCGCACGATCTCGGTCAACGCCTGAGCCAACTCACGGCGACGTTGATGGTGAACGCGATGCCCCTGATCGAAGCGGCAGGCCCCGGTTCTGAACCGGAACGGATGAAGCGCCTCAAGGTGCGAGACCAGAGCGAGCCAAGCAGCTACGCCCGCATGCTCAACAAAGACGACTTTGTGCTCGATTGGTCTTCATCAGCTTTGGCGATCCACCGCAAAGTCATGGGCCTCTTTCCCGGCGCCGTGACCACATGGCGTGGAAAACGCCTCAAGATCATCCGCACCGAACCACTGATCACCCGTCTGCAGGATCAGCTCAGTGCTGAGGCCCGTTCCTTGGTGGGACGTTGGGACACCGGTGCCCAACCTGCTGGGAAGATTCTTCAGTGCATCGACGATCTGGGACTTGTGGTGAGCAGTTCAGGTTGTCCCCTGCTGATCCGTGAAGCGCAGCTGGAAGGGAAAAGTCGCAGCACTGCTCCTGCCCTGATNCAGCAGCTGGGCGCCCGTGCCGGCGATCAGTTGGGTGGTTGAGCGAACACCACTCAATCTTCGGTGTAAAGCATCCGAGCTTGNCTCCACACCCGTTCGAGATCGGAATCACTCAGTTGCCCTGCCTCTGGGAACAGGCTGGAGAGCCACAGGCGTCGATCGTCCATCGACTCGTTCTTGAAGAACCCATCCTGGGATGCCAGCACTCTGAACTTGAGAAATTCCAGCAATCGGGCGCGCAACCGAGCACCATCGACGAGTCTGATTCGCTGGTGGGTGTCCAGCAGCTCCACCGTCGCCCCAACCAAGAGCCCGTCCAGACGGGGTGCCAACACTTCCACGGTTGTGGGTGCCTGCCAATGCCGCTGTTTGGTTTCTGGATGGGGGTGATAAATCCAGGCAGGGGTCGCTTGAGCAGTGGAACATCTCACCTCGATTCGCCAAAACGAGAAGGTTTCTGGGGGATGCCGGTCAGTCCAACAGAGCTGCGCAAACGTGTGATCTGGATCGCGGAGTTGCACCTCCAGCGGTGCAAAGCTCAGATTCAACGTTCCCGCGTAGCAATCGGATAGGTCCAACCCCAAATCGTGGAACAAGGGCCGTTGCATCGCAATCGTGCCTGCTGGATAGGGGGAGTTCTCACTGCGGCCAGAGGCAACGCCATGGCCCTGGATCAGCTGTGCCTTGAGCCAGGTGGCCTGCATGGATCAACGGTTCTCACGATGCAAACAGGAGTGGCAGGGTCCCTGAGGCCATACAGCGCAGCGGAGGAGGGGACTGCGGGCATTAAAGCGGCATTCGGGATCTCCGATCACCCAGCCATGGCGCCAGAACACCGCATCGGCAGGTTTGTTCTGCGGCTTCACCACCAACGTGATCGATGCGATGTCATATCGCCCGTTGCGTAGGGCATAACGGTGGCGGCGCTGCATCACAAAAAACGTGATGCCTTGCGTCTCAAACCAGCGGCCCGGATGGGGAGGCTCGTCGAGTTCAACCCGGTGCAGCAACATCTCGCTGCCCGCATGACGCAATTCAACAAGCATGACTCTCACTCTTCCTCGGATCAGCGGTTCGGATCGAAAACCCCCAGCTGAAAAGGGCAAGAACCACCAGCAGTGTGAACCAGTCGGGTTGGTTGAGATCCGGTAGAAGCACGTGAATCATCAAGCGAATCGCAACGAAGGCGACGGCCAAAAAGCCAGCTGTTTCGAGGCGTGGATAGATATCCAACCAACGGATGAACAGAGCTGATGTGAACCGCAAAGCCACGATCCCGATCACAGCACCCGCCGTGATCAAGATCACCTGATCACTGATGGCGACAGCCGCAGCAACGCTGTCGATCGAAAATGCCAGATCTGTAAAACCCAGCAGAACAACAGTTTTCAGGAAACTGCGTTGCCGAACCGACGTGGTTTCAGCGGTAGNCNCATCGTNGCCATCTGATGCGCTGCGTGGGAGGAAGTGATCCAGCACTAGCCAGCCCAGGTAAACGGCCGCTAGCACTTGCACCCAGAGGTTCTGCAACACCCACTGCGCCAGAACGATCAGGCCGATGCGGAGCACCAGTGCCATTCCGATTCCAACGTTCAAGGCCAGTTTCTCCTGCTCCGGTTGTCCGTTGCTGCGGGCGATCGCCGCAAGAGCGACGGCGTTGTCTGCGGAGAGAATCAGCTCGAGAAGCACCAAAACAGGTAGGAGAGACAACACTTCTCGCCATTGATCAGCACCCTCAAACAGATCGGTCAGCGACGGCAGGGAGGTGATGTCCATCCCGGCAGCCTAGAAAGTGCAGACGTTGATCCATCGGGATGGAGATCCGGGCTGAGCTGTGTCATGTCGATACCCTGCGCTGTGTGGTGCGGGTGGAAGCCTGGCGCGACGGTNAACANCTGGGTAGCGCCCTCGGCGAAGCAGCTCATGCGGAGGAGGCTGAAGAGCGGGCTCTAGAGCGTTTNCGACAACGCCTTGGGCCAACCACTCCAGCCCAGACAACAGCTTCAGAGAACGCAAGAGCTGTTGTGGCACCGGAGAAGCCAGCGCCTCCAAGAAAAGTGCAAACCGAGCCCATGGCCACACCGGAGCCGACTCCGGAGCCGACACCAGAGCCACCTNCCGAGACCCCCACAGACCCAGATGACTGGAGCGAGGAGCTCACCGCCATCGATCTNGAAATCCAGCGGATCGGATGGGAACGCGATCAGGAACAGATCTATCTCAACCGNGCCTTTGGGCTTGGTAGCCGGCACAAACTCACCCGCTATGCCGATCTAGTGGCCTATCTCCGGCAGCTGCGNTTGGTTCAGGCCCATNCGTCGCCTGAGCAGGCTGGGGTTCCAATCCGACGCGGTGATCTGATCAGCCAAGGGGATCAAATGCTGAAACAGTTGGGATGGGGGGGGGAACAGGCTCGGAACTTCCTGAAACAGCATCTNGGATCGACATCCCGGCAGCAGCTCAGTGATGAGCAGCTTCTGCAGTTCAACATGCTGCTCGAAGAGGTTGCGATGAAGGGAATGTGAGTGGCTGGACAGCTTGATGGTTNGATGCTGATTCAATCCTTATTCACACCAGCNGNTCNTGGTGAGTTTTGTGAAACTCTTGCTAGAAGAGAAGATCCAACGAGTTTCGANCAGNNATCCAACCTTATGCCGTGATGCAATTCAATAAACTGTTGAAGTATTCTCTTGCCAAGGAATCTCAGCAGTTGTTGAGCAAAGCGTCATTGCTGGTCGCCACTTGCCTGTGTCCATGTTCGGCTAAGCCGAACATGGCAGTTCATCCCGATCAATGGCACGAACATTTGCAGCGCAACCTAATAGGATCATGAAACCACTTGAAAATGTGATGGTTCAGAGCATCTTGTTTTTATCAGGCGCAAGTATTTTGATCGCATTTGTTATTTATGCAGATTGCCGCTGGCGGATTCTGTGGGATGTTGCCTGCTATTGGTGGGAAGAATCACCAATCGTCTAACTTTTGAAATTAGTGCGGCAAACCTCTCATCAACCAGCTTTCAAAGACAAAAAAGGCTACAAAAAAGACTGAGATGGAACCAACCAAAAGCTTGCCAGGCATTAGAAGCGGATCAGGCCTGCTTTCAGTTTGGCGAGACCATCTTGGAATGCAACCGGTGGACGGCTGACACGTCAACAAATAAACATCCAAGGTTCCTTTCATTATCTATGGCTAGCATGCAGGAGATCTCAACCCTTCAAATGAGAGCACCTGTTCATCTTGTGGTGATTGCAGCTATTTCCGTAGGAACTGCTGCATATCCTGTTCATGCACAGGATATGAATTCCAAGTCATTTGAGGCAAAGAAAGAGCANAAGCTGAACAAGGCAGAAGCCAAGCTCAGGAAAGCTCAGTCCAAGGTTGATTGCATNAGAGCTTCGAAAGACATGGATCAGTTGAAGATGTGCCGCAAATAACGTTTGACTGACTCACTCGAAAGTTTTTGTTTTTGGATATCTTTGATTTTATTTGTAATCTACTTTATTCAATATCGAGGTCTTTGAGCAGCTTCCCAAAATTGTGCTTATGCCATGTTTAGGTCAATGGCTGACCACCAGTTGCTGCTCCTCCAGATCGCACTGCTCACTTGAATCCTGGTCTGTTCAAGTTGATGTTCGTTGAGCAGACTCTGAATTCACAGTCACTGGTGATTGATGCCNTGTGATGGACTGATCACCAGGCTTTAGCGGTATCAGCGCATCAGNAGCCAAACCACCAAACNGCCAAGACCAAACCCTTTGAAAAACTGCGCCCAGGTCAGACCGTACGTATCGAGCGACAAGGTTCTCATCATCAGATTCAGAACCTCTTTGTGCTTCCGAATCAGTAGTGAACTATCTGATGTATTGAGCTGCTGAATCTGCTTGAGCTTGATCGTCCCTAGNTTTGTTGCCACCGCTGNNNATTCTGATATGTCNATNAAACTGTAGTTGNGTTTTGGATCTTTCANCCCTTGGCAGCCTTGGTTCTGCTGCGTCATTCAATATNGGTTTGCTTGCGCATCAAGCCCCCGCAAGATCTCCTNNATTCTCGAACAAAAAAGGAGCAGGCCCCTCAGCCCACCCCCGTTCGACGCATTGAAGGCACCACAGCCTTCATCTCCAGGTTGGCTCAAATGCTCCCTTGATTTGTAGCCCTCAGAACGTTTTTCTAGGAATTTAGGCATTAACNCTCAGNCAGNNCCGTTCCGATTGTCGGCTAANCCGTTGGAGGCGCGAGCACCTCAGTCGACTTTTGGGGCTGGAACGGTCGCGGGGCCCCTCACCCGCGACTCCCCGCTGCCATAACCCTCAACAGCCCGGGACGATGTGTGTGACCAGATCGGCACACACCCACCGCACCGTGCCTGTGTCGACATCCGCGACCTGGAACAGGGTTGGNACCAGAGGATTNCTGGCGCCGCCATCCACATGGATCACATCAGCCATCCACCAATCATCAGACTCGGTATTCCCGCAGATCACTGTCATTCCCGGCTTCACCGAGAGGAAGACAGGCTCAGNCTCCGACGAGAAGCGCTGAAACGGAACGACGGAATGATCAACAGACACCGCACCAGTGANAAGTACATCAGTACTAGCTGGAAACAGGGCCTGGTGACAAGCCAANACCAAAAACAAAACCGATCAGTCTGCGCCGTTGGTCAACTNGACTCCTGCGNTGAACGCTGATCGGAAAGCACAACATCGGCATGGGCAACCACACGCATCAGCAAATCCTCAAGCCTGCTCAACCGGCTCCAGCGGGGAGTTCCGAGAGCTGATTCCGGCAGATCAGCCTTCATGTCGGCCAGGAGTGCCATGGTTTCAGCTGCTGTTCTCGACAGATCCTGCATCGCTTCTCCACAGCTGCATCCATCAAAGCCNTGGCTGATGGGTGGTCAATCNGGTGGCGGCGAAGGAAAGCTGAAAGTTCAGGAACGGATCAACTGAACGAGCACCCCAATCGACGCCGCACCAAGCACCCAGTAGAGCCAGCTGAGCTGGGGAACGGCAACGGCCAGAACCAACCCAATCACCAGAAAAATCAGAAATCGTCCGAGGGTCATGGAGCCAGAGTCACCGCGCCATTGAACCGGATCCTCGTGCTTCGGCCAGCGCCTCCCGGCGTTGCGGCGGAGAGGNATCAGGGGTGAACAGAAGAGGAATGGANGACGCCACCAGAACTCCGCCAACNGCCAGCAACACCAGAAACGGAATCGGTCTCACCAGAGGCTGGCGTTCGAGAGGAGTGCGGCAGCGGCTGCAGATGGGGATCGATCCCTTGGGAGGGCGAAGCACGAGGGCCGGGCCGCAGCAGCACGACGGGCAGCGATAACGCGGCATCGACCCGGGAAANCAATTGATCGCATCCTATGGANCGCGACGGGATGCAGCTGGGCTGATTGNCAGTGCTTGCAGGGCTTCCAGGGGGATTCAGCCGAGGGTGACGGGGCTCAATTGAAGCTGAACCCACCACCTGGCGTCATCGAGGGCCAGCCATCCATCGACCAGATCACATCCGCGACCTCTTCAGCGTTGATCCAACGGATGACGCCTGTATCAACATCCACCACCTGCAANNGNACGAANGCCTTGTGANTCAGAGCGCTGGCCTCCTGGTCAAGGACCTGCCCCATCCACCAATCCCCTTGATCCACGTGGTCGCCGCCAACGATCACGAAATGACCTGGCCTGACATGTGCGGGACGGGAAGCCGTNTTCGCCCTGGTGATGCCTCGATCAGCCGACACAAGCGCGCTTCNTAGTACTTCTGTACTGATAGCGATNCAATTTGAGGCTGGCAATGGGTGAAGCGAGTTCAGGTGTCGTCCACCCAGGCCTGCAGAGGACGCCCATTGATTGCGAAAATCGAGGATTGTCGAGTTCAGCTTCATGCCCCTTCGTTCCCTGGTGACTCAGCTGCGGGACACCGCGCTCACCGGGGAGCTGGTGGATCGAGCCGCACGATCACAGCGGTTNTTGATGCGCGGTGCCGGCCGCTGCAGCCGTGGCCTGGTGGCCAGTGCACTGGCCCGACGCAGTGGCACCCCTTTGCTTGTGGTGGTTCCAACCCTTGAGGAAGCGGGCCGTTGGACGGCTCTGTTGGAGCTGATGGGNTGGGACACGGCAAGCCTTTACCCCACGAGCGAAGGATCTCCCTACGAACCGTTTGACCCCACAAGCGAAATCATCTGGGGGCAGCTTCAAGTGCTNAGCGACCTGCTCTCGGATTCACAAACAACCGGGCGGGCCATCGTGGCAACGGAACGGTGCTTGCAGCCACATCTTCCACCGCCTGAAGCGCTCAAGCGCACAAGCCGCACGTTGCGGAAAGGCGATGAAGTGGACCTCGAACAGCTTGGCGAGACCCTGGCGCAACTGGGCTACGAGCGAGTCTCCACCATCGAACAGGAGGGCACATGGAGCCGACGCGGNGACATCGTCGACATCTTTCCGGTGAGCAGTGAACTGCCGGTGCGCCTGGAGTTCTTCGATGAAGAGCTGGACAAGCTGCGCGAGTTTGACCCTTCCACGCAGCGTTCCCTTGATCCGATCGATGCTCTGCGTCTCACCCCGACCGGCTTCAGCCCCCTGATCGCCGATCAGCTGCGNGACACCATGCCGGAAGGGCTCGAACGTCTGCTCGGTGAGCAAGACACCGAGCTCTTGCTCGAAGGGGGAACGCCGGAAGGCATGCGCCGGCTCATGGGCCTGGCCTGGAAGACACCAGCNTCGTTGCTCGACTATCTCCCGCCAGAAACCACCGTTGTGATCGATGAACGGCGCCATGGGAAGGCCCACGGCCAGCAATGGCTGGATCACGTTGAAGATCACCACCGGGAGATGGCCACTGAAGCAGGCCTGTCAGATGCTGAGCGGGATTCNCTGTGGCCAGCGGTGCTGCATCGAAGCATCGAAGCCGCCTATGAGCTTGCCGAGGCATTCGACGGCTTTGACATGGCCGAACTGCTGGAGGAGGACAACCATCCCAACAGCTTTGATCTGGCCAGCAGACCGGTTCCAGCGCATCCGAACCAATTCGGAAAGCTCGGCGAGCTCATCAAAGGATTTCAGCTGGACCGCACAGCGGTTTGGCTCGTATCAGCGCAGCCAAGCCGTGCGGTGGCCCTGCTTGAGGAGCATGACTGCATCAGTCGGTTTGTGCCCAACGCAGCGGATGCCAACGCCATCAGCCGCCTGATTGAACAGAACACTCCTGTGGCGCTCAAGGCCAGCGGAACGGCGGAATTGGAAGGTGTGCAACTGCCCGCATGGCGGATTGCCCTCGTTACCGACCGGGAATTCTTCGGCCAGCAGAGCCTCACGTCGAGCGGCTACGTGCGACGCCGCCGCAAAGCTGCGAGCCGNACGGTCGACCCCAACAAGATGCGACCCGGCGATTTCGTGGTGCATCGCAACCATGGCATCGGCCGGTTCAAGGCCATGGANAAACTCGCCGTCTCCGGTGATGTTCGCGATTACCTGGTTGTTCAGTACGCCGACGGCATTCTGCGTGTTGCGGCTGATCAACTCGGCAGCCTTGGGCGCTACAGAGCGACGAGCGAANCCCCGCCACAGCTCAGCAAGATGGGCGGCTCAGCATGGACCAAGGCGAAGGAACGTGCNAAGAAAGCCGTCCGCAAGGTGGCGCTTGATCTGGTGAAGCTCTACGCCGAACGCCAGCAAGCCAATGGCTTCGCGTTCCCCACGGATGGCCCCTGGCAGAACGAGTTGGAAGAGTCATTCCCCTACGAACCCACCCCCGACCAGCTCAAGGCAACGGTTGATGTGAAGCGCGATATGGAGCGACAGGAGCCGATGGACAGGCTGGTGTGCGGTGACGTTGGCTTTGGCAAAACCGAAGTNGCCATCCGTGCGATCTTCAAAGCGATCACNGCCGGCAAGCAGGTGGCCATGCTTGCTCCCACCACTGTTTTGGCCCANCAGCACTGGCGCACGTTGTCGGAACGTTTTGCGCCTTATCCGATCAAGGTGGCTCTTCTGAACAGATTCCGCACAGCAACGGAGCGGAAGGGAATCCTTGAGGGCTTGAAGGAAGGAACGATCGACGCCGTTGTTGGCACCCATCAGCTGCTCAGCCGCGGCGCTTCGTTTCAGCAGCTCGGGTTGTTGGTGGTGGATGAGGAGCAGCGCTTTGGCGTGAATCAGAAGGAAAAAATCAAGGTGCTGCGGAAAGACGTTGATGTGTTGACCCTGTCGGCGACACCGATTCCGCGAACCCTCTACATGAGCCTCTCNGGCGTACGCGAGATGAGCCTGATCACCACGCCACCGCCATTGCGACGGCCGATCAAGACCCATCTGGCATCACTTGATCCGGAAGCTGTGCGCAGTGCAATCCGTCAGGAACTCGATCGTGGTGGCCAGGTGTTTTATGTGGTGCCAAGAGTGGAAGGCATCGAAGAGGTGGCCACTGGCCTCCGCGACATGCTGCCTGGCCTGAAACTGCTGGTCGCCCATGGGCAGATGGCGGAAGGGGAGCTGGAAAGCGCCATGGTGGCCTTCAACGCCGGCGAAGCTGATGTGATGCTCTGCACCACGATCGTCGAGAGCGGCCTCGATATCCCCCGTGTGAACACAATCCTGATCGAAGACGCACACCGCTTCGGGCTGGCTCAGCTCTACCAGTTGCGCGGCCGCGTCGGTCGCAGCGGCATCCAAGCCCACGCCTGGTTGTTTTATCCCGGCAATGCGTCACTGAGTGATAACGCCCGTCAACGGCTCCGCGCAATTCAGGAGTTTGCCCAACTCGGAAGCGGTTACCAACTGGCCATGCGGGATATGGAGATTCGTGGTGTCGGCAACCTGCTGGGCGTGGAGCAGAGCGGCCAGATGGAGACGATTGGTTTCGACCTCTACATGGAGATGCTCCAGGAATCGCTGGCAGAGATTCAGGGCCAAGACATCCCGAGCGTGGAAGACACCCAGGTGGATCTCCCCGTCACAGCCTTCGTACCGGCGGATTGGATCACCGACCCAGACGAGAAGATCGCCGCTTATCGAGCAGCTGCCGATTGCAATTCGTCGGCAGCGCTTGTGGAACTGGCTGCGGGTTGGGCTGATCGCTATGGCGCACTACCGGCGGCGGTGCAATCGCTTCTGCAGTTGATGGAACTGAAGCTTCTGGCCAAGCGCTGCGGCTTCGCGCGCATCAAACCTGAGAAGCCGAACATCGTTTTGGAAACACCGATGGAAGAACCAGCCTTCAGGCTTCTGCGTCAGGGGCTTCCCCAGCACCTGCATGGTCGTCTGGTGTACCAAGCCGGAAGCGGGATACAACACAAAGTGCTGGCCCGCGGCCTTGGCGTGCTGCCGATGGACAAACAGGTTGAGCAGCTGATGGAGTGGCTGCGGCTGATGGCGGCACAGGTCCCGGATGGCGAGGGCAAAACTGAGGCTCAGCGGTTGGACGACCAGAAGCAGAAGAATGCGGAAGTGCTCCGGGTCTGATGGCATACCGTCATTTATGAGAATATTTCACCACCCACGCAAATGTTCGTTACATTGGCACCATGTTGTGGTGGTCATCGTGGGTGAATTCATCGAATTGGGCACCGCTGGTTTCTCTTTCGAACTGATCAGCGGCATGTTCTGTGCCGCCGCACTCGGGATTTATGCCCTCGTTCAACCAGGCTCGTCCGACGACGATGATTCCAACGGTGGCGGTGGCGGTGGATTGATGCAGCCGATCGCTTGAATCAGCGAAGGGCGTAACTCAGATTGGAACTGCCAGCTTTATAGGTTGTGCCTGCGCTTGCGCGCTGCAGCTGGCCAAGGAGAGTCTGTTCAGCCACACGGTATTGGCTGTCTTTCTGGGTGCCGAGATCGTCAGCAGTGAAATTGCGAAGGTCTTTCTCGCTCAGTTCGGCTTCGATATCGGGCTGGATGCCGTTCTTGTGGATATCCGTGCCTTTGGGAGTCAGATATTTGGCAATGGTCACGGTGAGACCGGACCCATCAGCAAGCCCACGAACAGCCTGAACCAGGCCCTTGCCGAAGGTTTTCTGGCCCACCAACTGGGCACGTCCATTGTCCTGCAATGCGCCGGAAAGAATTTCACTGGCACTCGCTGATCCCTGATCAATCAGCACCACAAGCGGTTTTTCGGTGATGGCACTGCCAGTGGCACGACGCACATCCCTGATGCCTTCCCGGGTGCGTGTGCTCACGATTGTGCCTTCATTCAGCCATTGCCGGGCAATGTCCACACTGGCTTCCAGCAACCCGCCTGGATTACTGCGAAGGTCCAACACATACCCTTCAGCCCCTTCTGCTTCCAGCTTCTTCACCGCCTTCCGCATTTCCCGGGAGGCATTGGCGTTGAACTGTTTGAGCCGGACGTAACCGATCCTTTGGCCGTTCGGCGCCACGTTGAGAGCAGACTTGACGGCGTGAATCTCGATACGCGCCCGCGTCAACGGCACATCCAGCACCTGACCGTTGCGGCGTAACCCCAAAACCACCTCAGTTCCCTCTGGACCGCGAATCAATTTCACCGCATCTTCGGTGGTCATCCCCTGGGTGGATTGGCCATCGATCGTGACGATCACATCCTTGGGTTGCACGCCGGCCCGGGATGCAGGAGTTCCTTCGATCGGAGAAACGACAATCAACTCTTTGGTGGCCTTGTCAAGGCTCAGTTGAATGCCGACGCCTCTCAACTCACCGGAGGTGTCGATCTGCATCTCCTTGAACTCTTTCGGATCCAGGAAACGGGTGTATGGGTCATCCAGGCTGGCCAGCATGCCGCGGATCGCTTCGTATGACTCGGCACTTCCGCCATAAGACTGACTGAGAAGATCGCTGCGTAAGCTCCGCCACCGCGCTTCGCTGTAGGCGCCGGTGGAATCGAGGTAATCGCGATAAACGATCTGCCAAACCTGATCGATGACTTCCTTGGGGCTGTCGCTGATCGAGCCGCCAGAGGCCGAGGGAAGACTCAGACCAGGTGCACCAAGCCCAACTGCCGTGGCGACACCGCCGAGGCCAAGAACAACGAGTAACGGAGTGGATCGAAGGATGGAACGCAGACGCTGACCCATAACCATGGCCCCTCGATACTGATCGTTCACCTTAACGAGATCAGGCAGGCTCAACCCAGCGGCCATCCTCTTTGATCAACTGGATCAAGGCATCCACACCCTCGGATTCAGGAACCTTGCGAATCTCATCACGGCCTCGGTAAAGGGAAATCACCCCAGGTGTTTTGCCCACATAGCCGTAATCAGCATCGGCCATTTCCCCTGGCCCGTTAACGATGCAGCCCATCACGGCGATATCAAGGCCAGTGAGATGGGACGTGGCATCCCGCACCCGATTCAGCACATCCTCGAGGTTGAACAGGGTCCGCCCACAGCTCGGACAGGCCACATATTCGACCATGGTCTTCCGCAGACCCAGAGACTGAAGAATCGAGTAGCAAACAGGAATTTCCTTTTCAGGAGCCTCTGTGAGAGACACCCGCAGCGTGTCTCCAAGGCCATCGGCAAGGAGGGTCGCGATGCCTGCCGTGCTCTTGATTCGGCCGTAGTCGCCATCACCAGCCTCGGTGACGCCGAGATGGAGGGGGTAATTGAAACCTTCTCGGTCCATCGTGTCGGCCATCAGGCGGTACGCCGCGAGCATCACTGGCGCCCGGGATGCCTTCATCGAAATCACAATGTTGTGAAAGTCGAGCTCGTGGCAGATCCGCACAAATTCCATGGCGGACTCCACCATTCCCTTCGGTGTATCGCCGTAGGTGAACAGCATCCGTTCGGCGAGGGAGCCATGGTTGACGCCGATCCGCAGAGCCTTGTTCTGATCCCTCAGCAGGGTCACGAGTGGCTCGAATGTCTCGCGGATGCGACGGCCAATCGCAGCGAATTCATCCGCGGAAAACTCCTGGCGATCGGGATCCGGCTTATCGAAAATGAACAGTCCGGGATTGATCCGAACCTTGTCCACGTGCTGGGCCACCTCCATGGCGATCTTGACGCCGTTGTGATGGACGTCGGCCACCAGCGGGACGTTGCAACCTTTGGCGCGTAAAGCATTCCGGATCTCACCCATGGCCTTGGCGTGGGCCATCGAGGGAGTCGTCACCCGAACAATCTCGCTGCCAGCCTCGGCCAGGCGAATGATCCCGGCGACTGCTGCATCAATGTCGAGGGTGTCTTCGTTGATCATCGATTGAACGACGATCGGATGCTCACTGCCCATCGGAACATCACCCACCATCACGGTTCGGGTGACGCGTCGGTGAATCTGAGTGTCGTAACGCCGATCCAGGGCGGTCATGGGTGGCCGGTCCAGAAGCGCGTCAACGTTCGCACAGCCGCCGGCGGACTGCGTCGAGATCCTGGCGAGTCAGATCAGTTGGAGCCCCTTCCGCCTTGGAGGGGTTTCGCAACAGATAAGACGGGTGAAAGATCGGAAGCACCGAACGTTCCTGCCAGTGTTGCCATTGCCCACGCAGTTGGGTCATACCGCCCTTGATCCCGAGAATCGCTTCCACCGCAGTGGATCCCACCAGCACGATCACCTCTGGGTTCACCAGCTCGATCTGAAGATCAAGCCAGGGACGACAGCTCAGCAGTTCGCCCTTTTTGGGCCTGCGATTGCCGGGCGGACGGCACTTCACGGCGTTGCAGATGTACAGATCCCGATCTGGATCGAGCCCTACCTCGCGAAGCAACTGATCGAGAAGCTGGCCTGATCGACCGACAAAAGGACGCCCGGACTCATCCTCCTTGGCTCCAGGTGCTTCCCCAATCAACATCAACGAAGCCGCTGGATCACCACGACTGATCACAACGGTCTGGCGCGTTCGTGACAGGTCGCAGGCTGTGCAAACCCCGCAGTTCTCCAGTGAGTGGAGCGTCATCAGACAGGGGCCTGGGATTTGCGTGGCACGAGCAACAGCACTGCATTGCCCTCAGGATCAGAGAGCCAGGCCTCTGCTCCGAACGGTTCAAGCCGCGCTTCCTCTGAAATAGCTCCTCCGAGGCGGATGGCTTCGGTGATCAACGCCTCGAGACGCACCATCGGCTGTGGATCTGGATCCAGCCGAACACAGGGNGCCAAGGCTCTCCCACGGTCTGGGAATGAACGCTGACTTGAAGGTCGATAAATCTCAAGNNCCGTGCCTGATTCCAGACGCAGAATTCGATGGTGGTCAGCGAAGCCACGGTGATGCTCGATTTGGAGCAGATCGGCGTAAAAGCCTGCCAACAACAGTGGATTCTCGGCGGCCAAAACCCAGCTGATCTGCATGGGGGACATCACTTNAAGCAGGGACAGGTTGTCTGGGACACCATGTAAGGCAGGATGACGTTTTTAACGCGCCGCGGAGAGGTGCGTTGCTGATGCCACGCCCGCCAGAACTCTCTCATCGGGCTGTGGCCCTTCAACCATCGCTCACGCTGGAGATCAGTGCCAAAGCGAAGGCCCTCCGGGATGCCGGCCAGGACATCTGCAGCCTGAGTGCTGGAGAGCCGGATTTTGAGACCCCTGCCTTCATCGTGAAGGCCGCCCAGGACGCTCTGGCCCAGGGCTTCACCCGATACGGGCCCGCCGCCGGGGACCCGGAACTACGGGCAGCGATCGCTGAAAAGCTCAGTACTGAAAACCAGATCCCAACCCGTCCTGAGGAGGTGCTGGTCACCAACGGCGGGAAACAGGCGATCTACAACCTGTTTCAGGTGCTGCTCAANCCTGGTGATGAGGTGCTGATCCCTGGGCCGTACTGGCTCAGCTACCCGGAGATGGCCTCTCTCGCAGGTGCAACCACCACCATTGTTCCCAGCATCGCCACCACGGGGTTCAGCCTCGATCTCGATGCCCTCGAGGCAAGGATTCGCCCGAACAGCAAGCTGCTGGTGATCAATTCTCCAGGCAACCCCACCGGGCGGGTGATGGCGAAGTCTGAATTGGAAGCCCTGGCTGAACTGATGACCCGTCACCCTCAACTGATGGTGATGAGTGATGAGATCTACGAATATCTGCTCGACGACGGCGAACAGCATCACAGCATCGCCGCCATTGCAGACGGTTTGCGGGAGNGATGCTTCACGGTGAATGGTTTCGCCAAAGGCTGGGCGATGACCGGTTGGCGGCTCGGCTACATCGCTGGTCACCAACAGGTGATCAAGGCAGCTGCAGCCCTGCAAAGCCAGAGCACCAGCAACGTGTGCAGCTTTGCCCAGCGTGGTGCTCTAGCGGCCATTCAAGGCAGCAGAGATGGTGTTCATGAGATGGCCCTCAGTTACAACCGCAGGCGCTCACTGCTCTCCAACGGACTGCAGGAGCTGGAAGGAATCACGCTGATACCGCCCCGAGGGGCGTTCTATGCCTTTCCGCAATTACCCCCAGAAGCAGGCGATTCCATGGAGTTCTGCCGTCGGGCACTGGAACAGGAAGGCCTCGCTGTCGTTCCCGGGCTGGCCTTCGGAGACGACCGCTGTATTCGTCTCTCCTGCGCGGTGTCGGATGAGACGATCAGAGACGGTCTATCCCGCCTGAAGCGACTGCTCGGCGCGAGCTGACCTCCGCCCTGATCGACCCTTGTTTGATGTCTGCACGAGAACACCGGGCCGTGACGGTGACCGGATTGATCGCCGGTTTCGCCATCGCGGCCACCTTGAGCAGCTGCAGCAGCAGTACTCCCCCATCCACCGATGACGTTCTGAAAATCGGAGCAATCCCCGATCAGAACCCCGAGAAGCTCAACCGTCTGTATGGCTCACTCTCCGCTGAACTGAACGCAGCGCTGGAGGTGCCGGTGAAGTACATCCCGGTGAGCAACTACGCCGCTGCAGTGAGCGCCTTCCGCACCGGAAGCCTTGATGTGGTGTGGTTTGGTGGCCTCACCGGAGTGCAGGCCCGCTTGCAAACGCCTGGGGCCAAGGTGTTGGCCCAGCGCGATATTGATGCCAAGTTCACAAGTGTGTTCATTGCCAACGGCGCCAGCGGGTTGCGACCGATCACCAGTTCCGACCAACTGGTTCAACTGAAGGGTCGGCGCCTGGCATTCGGTTCAGAGAGCTCGACTTCGGGTCGACTGATGCCGCAGTATTTCCTGGCTGAGAATGGCGTCAGCATCACGGATCTTGCCGGTGGCGGCCCGGGTTTCAGCGGCAGCCATGACGCCACGATCGCTGTTGTGCAAAGCGGTGCCTACGACGTGGGGGCCTTGAACGAGCAGGTCTGGCGCAGCAACGTTGAGGAGGGTCGCGTCGATCCCACCAAAGTGGCTGTGATCTGGCGGACGCCGACCTATGCGGACTATCACTGGCTCGCCAGACCGGACCTGGATCGCCGTTTCGGTTCAGGATTCACCGAGCGTGTGCAGAACGCACTTCTGAGCTTGTCTGCTGAAACCGAGGCTGGTTCAGAGATCTTGGAGCTCTTCGGTGCTGAGCGATTCATTCCAGCGAGAGACGAGGATTACAAGAAGATCGAATCGGTGGGTCGTGATCTCGGCAAGATCCGTTGATCGCCTTACTGGAGTTGCACCAGGTCAGCCTGGGACAACGACTCCGACCGGTCTCGCTCACGATTCGAGCCGAAGAACGGGTGGTGTTGCTCGGGGCCAGCGGCGCCGGCAAGACCACCCTGCTGAATCTCTGCAACGGGAGTCTTCGACCTGAGGCCGGAACAATCCGTTGGAAGGGGTATCCGCTTCAAGGCCTGAAACGTCAGCAGCGCCGGTGCATCGGCACCCTCTGGCAAGACCTGCGCTTGATTGACGAACTCAGCGTGATCCAGAACATCAACAGCGGGGCCTTGGGCCGCCACGGCCTGCTCTGGGCAATCAGAAATCTGCTCGGCCGTTTGGAACCCAAGGTTTGTCTTGAGCTGATGAAGGAAGTGCAGCTGGAACCAGCCTTGTTGATGCGCAACATTCAAGACCTCTCCGGTGGTCAGCGACAACGGGTTGCACTGGCACGGTTGCTGCGCCAGATGCCCGAACTGGTGTTGGCCGATGAGCCCCTCTCCGCCCTTGACCCTCCACTGGCCAAGGACGTTCTCGACATCTTGCTGACGCTGCCGAGTTGCGTGATCAGCCTGCATCGCCCTGAGCTCATGCATCGATTCGACAGGGTTCTCGGGCTTCGCAACGGTGAGCTTGTGCTGGATGCATCACCGGAAACGGTGAACCGCCAGGTGCTTGAGGAGTTGTTCGCGCGTTGATGAGACCGGCACTTCCTCTGATCCCCCTGATTCCAGGCCTCTGTCTCGTGCCGATGGGGTTGATCCTGTTCGGCGACGTCCACGGTGGTGGATTGCCGCTGTTGTGCTCATTTGCAGCGGCAGCACTCCATCCTTCCTTGGAGCCGAGTGTGCTCGTGGGTGTCGCCATGGGGATCCGAATCACGCTCGTGGTCACCCTGGTGTCCTGGGGCATCAGCAGCGTGCTGGGCTGCCTTCTGGGNGTGCTCGGATCCAAGAAAATCTGGCGCCTCTGGGCTGGAATCACCTGGCCTGCGCTGATGCTGCGCAAGGGGCTCGCACCCTTGAGGGCCGTTCATGAACTGATCTGGGGGCTGTTGTTACTCCAGATCCTGGGGCTGAATGGGTGGGTGGCGATCATCGCCATCGTGATTCCNTACACCGTTCTGCTGGCGCGGGTGATCGCTGATCAGATTGATTGCCAGGAACCACCTGCCTTGCCGGCCCTGCAGAGCAGTGGCGCCTCAGCGGTTTCTGTGTTGCTGACCGTTGTTGTGCCGGCGGTGGCCCATCCGGTACTGGATCACATCAACCATCGGCTTGATTGTGCGTTGCGCTCCTCGCTGATTCTTGGCGTGTTCGGCCTTGGCGGGCTTGGTACCGATCTGATGCTGAGCCTGCAATCACTCCGGTTCCAAGAAGTGTGGACTGGTCTTTGGCTGATGGCCATCACGATGGTGCTCATGGATCGGGTGCTGCGGTTGTTCCGCCATCGCTGGTGGATGACGCCCATTCCTCTGGTGCTTGCGTTGATGACGGCTGGATTGGGATCAAGCCTCACCCTTGAGCTCCCATGGCCCAACCCTCAGCTCTGGCCGTTCTGGAACGCTCAGATCNATGGGGTACAGGCCCTTGCAGCGGTGGCAGAGGTGAACTGGCCGGTGGTGATTGCCTCGACCCTGAGCATCACCCTGATGGCGACATGCGTTTCCACAGCCTTGCCGCCAATGCTGTTGCTGCTCTGGCCATCGGCTTGGAGCCTCCCGNTNCAGAGTCTGATCTGGGGAGCACTGCGGCTCATTCCTCCCCCTTTGAGCGCCCTTCTCTTGCTGGTTGTGGCCAAACCGAGTTTGTCGTTGGCAGCGCTGGCACTGGGCCTCCATCACGGCGGGGTGATGGGGCGGGTGTTCATCGACGATCTCCAGCGAGAGAGACACCACACAACTGGGATGCTGAAAGCCTGTGGAGCGTCAGCACGGATGAGCTGGTTGTATGGCCCCCTGGCAANGGTGAGCCGGCCCTACCTCGCTTATGCCACGTACCGCATGGATGTCATCCTCCGGGATACAGCTGTGGTGGGACTGGTCGGGGGAGCTGGACTGGGATGGCAACTGCTGGAGGCCTTGAGCTCGTTTCACTGGTGGCTGGTGCTGTGGCTCGTGGGGGGTTCGGCCCTGCTCACCCTTCTGGGTGAGAACCTGAGTGAACGACTCCAAAGCTGTTGGAACAGCAGGGCCATGGCGTTATGAGCGGAGCAGGCAATGCCCCAAAACAGCTTGTTGTTCTGGGAGACAGCGGCGTTCACGGTTGGGGCGATCGTGNAGGCGGTGGCTGGTGCCAAAGGCTTCGTTTGGAATGGATGAACCTCCCANTCGCCCCGGTGATCTACCCGCTTGGGATCCGTGGTGATGGGCTGGAGCGGGTCGCAGCGCGTTGGCGAGCCGAATGGAGCTGCCGCGGTGAGCTGAGGCGACAACGCCCCCAAGGGCTCCTTCTGAGCGTCGGCTTGAATGACGCTGCTCGAATCGGTCGATTCGATGGACGCCCCCAACTGGACGTTGACGCCTTCGCCTTCGGACTCGGGCAACTGCTTTCCGAAATGAGAACTGAGGTGCAAGTTTTCGTGCTGGGCCTCACCCCTGTCGATGAGGAGGTGATGCCATTCGCGAACTGTCTCTGGTACCGAAACGATCAGATCCATGCCACCGAGCTCGCCATGGCGGAGCAATGCCGGGATGCCGATGTTCCGTTCATGGCCCTGCACGAGGGGATGCAACAGGAACCCGGATGGCTGGGCTGGGTGGAACCGGATGGCATCCATCTCAACGCTGATGGGCATCACTGGATCCATCACCAAATCCGCCAGTGGCCTGCTCTGACCGAGTGGGCCGGAATGTCTCCCNACATCACAAACACGCCGATGCGCCTGTGAGGCAGCACCCCTGAACCATTTAATGTGTTGATCCCCTGACAATGGTGATCAGATTTGGGNCCTGACCGCTCCTCAGAACGTGCTTCCAGCCATCCCCCAGCTCAGCGCAAAACAACCCTCAAATGGGATCAAAACGGGGAACTCACCGCTGTTGACATGGCGCGCATCGTGGACNGGTTGACCCACCCGGAACTCCAACGCTGCGAGATCGACCCCTCCTGAGGTGATCAGCTCGGGGCCATCGCCGCCTTGGCTTCNTGATAAAAAGTCAAATCCACCTCTGTACGGCCGGCTTCGGACGCCATCGATTCCACACGTTTGCGAACGGCCGGTCTGATGAAAAACGGCACATCTTTTTTGAGCGCTGCTTGGGCGTCGGCCTGCCAGTCCATGGGTGTCGTTTGGATGCTTCCATGTTCAGGCACTTTCGTGCCGAATCGAGGCACAAAAGTGGCAACACAACCAACTCAAGGCTGTGGACCTTTGGATCAGTCGCACTGTTCCAATGGTTTCCAACCCACAACGTCGGCATGAAAGCCGTCGCCCTGTTCCGGCCAGCATTCGTNAGCGCAACGACAGGGTTCTGCAGCACATCGGATTGGCCCACCTCGCTGCAACACGGCAACACAAACGTGGACCGGAGTGCTTCGAGGATCTGATCCAGGAATCGAGTCTGGGGCTGATCAAGGGAATCGAGCAGTTCGATCCGAACCGAGGAGGGAAGCCCAGCAGCTATCTGATGAGCCGCGCCACCGGTCAAATGCTTCATTACCGCCGCGATCGGGCCCGCTGCATTCGCATTCCCTGGCGGCTTCGGGATCTGTTTGTTGCCGGTGAGAAGCTNCAACGCCAACGGGAGCATGCCGGACAGCCGCGCCTCAGCGAAGGCGACCTGGCGCNGGCCTTGAACGTTCGCATCCAACGCTGGCAAGAAGCCGTCAAGGCCCACCACTGCCAGCACCTGCTCGATCCCTGCGCAATGGAAGCTGAGACGGCAAGTGCTCCGATTGAGGATGAACAACTCACCTGGCTGAACGCTGTGCTGAGTCAGATGGACAACAGACAGCACGATTTACTGCGGGCACACCTGATCGAAGGGAAAACGCTCAAACAGCTATCGGACCATTGGCAATGCAGCCGTTCAAACCTGCGCAGACAGGTGAAGGACGCCATCGAAACGCTGCGCCAATGGGCNAAGCGTGATGGCCTGCTCTTGCAGAGCTGTTNCTGATCAAACAGNAGCCAGCANCATCGCCAGCACCGCAGCAAAAAGGGTCTGCACAGCATTGATGAGTTCGTTGCTGAGCCACCCGAAGCGCTCCTGCACAAGCGCACCGAGAAGGCTCTCTCCCAGGGTGGCGATCAAACCCACCAACATCACCAGGGCTGCCATCGGTCCGTTCGGAATCAACTGGAGAGTCCACATCACCAGTGTCATCAGCACACTGCCAACGGCACTGGCGAAGGTTCCCTCCAAACTGATCGCTCCCTCGGTGCCAGGGGGCACAGGGCGAAGGGTGGTGATCAGCACGGTTGTTCGGCCATAGCGCTTGCCGATTTCGCTGCCGAAGGTGTCGGCCAACTTCGCTGCAAAGCTGGCTGAAAAACCGATCAGCAACAGCGATCGTGGTTCCAGTTCTGCACCTATCCCAAGGGCCAGAAGAGCCCCCACAGCTGCGGAGCCCCATACGTTCTCGGGGCCGCGTTGCCCACCGCGAGCCTCTGCAATTCCCTTGCTCTGCTTTTCACGAAACCCAATCTTCGTCACCGCGCTTCCGAGCACGAGGTAAGCCACAACCGCCAGCCAACCCTGCCAACCGAGGCATCCCCAGAGCATGGTTCCCAGAGCTGCAGCGTGAATCCAGCCAGCGCGGGTGAGCAGCGCTGTGCGCTGGGCCAGAGAAATCAGAACCGTGTTCACCACCAGTGCCTGAATCCAAAGTGCGGGCATCACACCGTGTTGCAGTGCCCTAAGCATCTCCTGGCTGAGGGCCAAGCAGGAGGAGAATCTTGAGCAATTCCTTCACGGGCGGCCGGATGGTGTTCAACACAAACAAGGGTTTCTTCCTCACCCTCGATGAATCCGCCGCTCCGGCCACACTCGAGCTGCCGGCCTCCAAAACCGAAACCAAAACCGATTCCGAAACCCAGCCTGAACAGACGGCGGAGATCAAACAGCCCGTCTCGCTTCAGGTTGCAGCCGATCCAGCCCCTGCCGCTGTTACTGAAGCAACGGCGGCAACTCCGGCCGGTTCCATGACCACGGCTGAAGCCATCGCTGCGGAACTCGCGGCAGCTGACGCTGCCAGGCCTGCAGTGACTTATTCCACCTATGCGCCCACCAATCTCTCCCCAGGGTCTGAGCTGCGTCAGTCCAAGCGCAAACCGGGTGCTGCGCTGAAGGGGTTCCGTTCCATCGCGCAGGATCTGTTCAAGAGTTGAGCTGGCCCTCACGCCAGCGCACAAGATCCACAACTCCTGCAACAGCGGCCGTGGAACTCCGCAGAATTGTTGATCCGAGCTGAACCGGAGTCACCGCGTTGCGCTCCATCACGGTTGCCTCGCGTGAACTCCAGCCGCCCTCCGGACCCACCAGCAACCACGTTGTGCCACTGGGCTGGGGATGGTCATCGAGCCACTGCCGCAAGGGCGGAACCTCTTCATCGACTCGGGTGACGCCAGCGACAACCCTGGCCTCGAGAGAACCCAGCCAGGGCTCAAACGCTGTAACTGCATGAAGCTCTGGCATCCAAAGCCGCTCGCACTGCTCCACGGCCTCGCGCAAGATCGATTCCCATCGATCGGGTTTCAGTTCGGCCTGGGGCACGCAGCGATCGCACTGCAGGGGTTGAATCCGGTCCACGCCCAGTTCGCAGGCCATCCGCATCACGTCGTCGATTCCTCGGCGAATCAATGCAATGGCAAGACCCAGCTCGACGCCATCACGCCCATCGGCCATGGTGGGTTCAGCGGCCAGCTGGAGCCGGTGTGGTTCTCGCAGTTCCGCCCCCCACAAATGGCCACAGCCGTCAATGACATCGACAACATCACCGCAGCGGAGACGCAACACACGGCGCAGGTAATGCTGTTCTTCAGGACTGAGCTGCACCTCGGGGCCCGAACCGAGGCGGTCCGGCGCTATCAGCAGTCGCCGACGCTCAGCCACCGCCAGGGAACACGCTGTCGGGGTGGTCTTCGACAGGCCAGTCCTCGTTGACGCCGCCCACCACCAGTTCCTCAAGCTGAACCACGTCAGCATCCAGCTGGCGCAGAGCATTGATCAGCACATCAATGGCCACACCATCGGTTGTACCGAGATCCACCCAGCAGCGGCCCCAGTTCTGTTGATATTCAAGCTGCCCCATGTTGTGCATCAACGCCGGCATCGCCGCCTCGGCGTCGTCGTTGTCGTAACTCATCCAGCTGAGATCAGCTCCGGCATCATGGGTCTGAAGATTTTCAGCATTAAATCCACCCAGGCGCCCGATGACATACCAGCTATCGAACACACCATCCACATAATTCCGCTCACCTTGACTGGGGGGTTCTGAGAAGCGGATCCAGATCCAGCAGTTGAACGGATCGACCTCACGAAAACGAACGTCCATGAATCCATCGCAACCTCAACATCATCGTGCAAGCTGATCGCATGCTGGAACTCTCGGCGGTCACCTACGCCCCTGCCACGGTCGGCTCCACAGTTCTGAAGGGTGTGAGTCTTCATGCAGCGAAGGGACAACCCTTGTTAATTGCCGGCGCAAGCGGGTCTGGCAAAACATCGTTGCTGGAGGTCATCAGTGGCCTGGCTGGAAGCCAGACAGGGTCAATTCAGTGGCAGGGAAAAACTCTGAACCGCCGCCAAAGACGTTGGCTCTGCGGCATGGTTTTTCAGTTTCCCGAGCGCCATTTTCTGGGTCTAACTGTGAGCCAGGAGCTGCGATTGGGGCATCGTCGATTGGGTCAAGAGAAAGAACAGGAGGTGCTAATGCGCGTCGGACTTCAAGGAATTGCAGGGTCTACAGCACCAGAGCGACTGAGTGGAGGCCAACAACGTCGCCTCGCCTTGGCTGTGCAACTTCTCCGTGGCGCGGAAGTGCTTCTCCTTGATGAGCCAACGGCAGGCCTGGACTGGTCAGTGCGGGAAGACGTGCTTCAGCTGCTGTCGAATTTGGCAACAGATCAGGTGTTGATCGTGGTGACGCATGAACCAGAACTGTTCAGCGGATGGGACTGCCAGCGGATGCGACTTCGAGATGGTGTTCTTGAACCAATGACTACATTGCCCAGAGCCTGAACGAGGACATGGCCGATCGGCTGGTGCGAGCAACAGCCGCGCAGGGGGGGATTCGGCTCGTCGCGGTATCGACGACCGAGACCTTGCGCGAGGCACGACAACGGCATGGCCTTTCGTTTCTGACCACCGTGATGCTCGGCCGCGCGATGAGCGCAGGGCTGATGCTGGCCAGCTCCATGAAGGTGCAACACGGCCGGGTGAATCTGCGATTGGGTTCCGACGGACCGATCAAGGGCTTGATGGTGGATGCCGGTCGCAATGGCACCGTTCGCGGTTACGTGGGAGAGCCTGCTCTCGAACTTGATCCGATTGAGGATGAGGCCGGCCATTTCAGCTTCAACTTCAAGGAGGCCGCTGGCACCGGCTACCTCCACGTGATGCGGGACGACGGCAAGGGAGAGCCGTTCAACAGCACAGTTGAACTGGTGAGTGGTGGCATCGGAGATGACGTGGCTTCCTACCTGCTCCACTCAGAGCAAACGCCATCGGCGGTGTTCGTGGGTGAGCAGGTCAGCAGTGCGGGAGTGCACGCCTGCGGCGGTCTTCTGGTTCAGATTCTTCCCAAAGCTGCTGAAGAGCCCGCACTGGTGGAGCTGATTGAACAGCGTTGCCGCGAAATCACTGGATTCAGTCAGCGACTTGCTGAAAGTGGTGACCAACTCGAGGATCTCCTGCTGGACGTCTTCCCTGACCTTGATCCCAAGCCCCTCGACGACGCTGAAGCTTGTCAGGAGCTTCGTTTTTTCTGCCCTTGCAGTCGTGAACGCAGCAAAGCTGCGCTACTGCTGCTTGGCAGAGAAGAACTCACCGACATGCGTGACAAGGATGGCGGTGCGGAACTCACCTGCCATTTCTGCAGCAACCGCTATGACGTGAGCGCTGCGGAACTGCAGGAGCTGATTGATGCGCTGCCGTCAGCCGTCTGAGGTTCAGGCCAACAGCAGGGCAGCGGCCCAAAGCAACAGTGCTGCGGGAAGCGCCTGAAGTTGAAGCGGCTGCAGCGAGAGTTGTTCCAGCACTGTCGGGGAGATCGCCAGGGTGATCACGGAGCCGGCCGCAAGACCGATGCTGAGCACAAGAAAGGTCCACCCCAGGGATGCCAGGGGACGTCGGCCACGACGAACTTGACTGAGGAAGGTACCGATGGTGGCGAAGGCGAGCACCAATTGGATGCTCCCGGCAGAGAACAGGATCAGGCCAATGCCGACGAAGCCAGCAATGATCCGGACAATCCGACCCTGACCATCCACCAAAGACCATTCCGGTTTCAGGGACGACAAGGATTGCGATGGATCGGGCAGACGGTTGCGCAGCGATGCCAAAACACCTGACCCTGGTGCCGCAAGCGTTGGGAAAGTGGTGGAGCCAGCTGATTCTTCGCGCTGGGAAGCCGTTGCAGCTGAAGCAGTGACCTGCCCTTGCTGACGATCACGCAATCGAGCCATCAACACAGCGTCGTAGGCGGCTTCAAAACGCGCCTTTGCCTGCTCATCAGCGCCAGCCTCGGCCACACAGCGATCTCGCGCCGCTTGCACTTGGTCGAAGCCTGCATCGCGACTCAAACCGAGCCGGACAAAGGGATCATCCGAGCTGGGATCGGAGCCTGACTCTCCCAACGCTGCCATTCGTCAATTGATGCTGATGATGAGCGTATCGAGGTCTGGTCAGAAGAGGGGAGGACCGTGATGAAAGCCTTCGCTTCCTTCAAGCCGACAACGGCAGGTTTGAGCTTCTGAACGGTTTAACCAGGTTCGCCGTTTGATCAACGGCATCTGAGGGGGAAAGTGATAGCCCTCGAGCACTTCCACAGGCTCATCTTCACCACGAAAGCAAACGTAATCAGTGCCTCCGTCTGCACTACGACGCAGAAGCCAAAGTGTTTCCACGCCTCCTCCCGATGGGGA
>NZHI01000049.1 GCA_002691345.1 Synechococcus sp. MED650
AGTCACAGGTGCCGGTGTCGAGCCAGGCCATGCCGCGGCCCATCAGTTCAACTCTCAAGAGGCCTTCGTCGAGATACATCTGATTGAGATCAGTGATCTCCAATTCGCCCCGTGCTGATGGTTGAACAAGACGAGCCCTGTCCACCACGGTGTTGTCATAGAAATACAGCCCTGTGACTGCGTACCGGCTTTTGGGCTGTTTGGGCTTCTCTTCCAGGCTCAGCACCCGGCCATCGGCGTCAAACTCGGCGACGCCATAGCGCTCGGGATCACTGACGGGATAAGCAAACACNGTNGCNCCTTGGGCCTGATCGTTGCTGTTCACCAATTGCGGCACCAGATCNTGNCCATGAAANAGGTTGTCGCCCAGCACCAGNGCCGCCGGTGACCCCGCCAGGAAGTCGGCGCCGATCAGAAACGCTTGAGCCAGTCCATCCGGACTCGGTTGAACGGCATATTGAATAGTCATGCCCCAGCGGCTGCCATCGCCGAGCAAGCGCTGAAACGCGTCCTGGTCGTGGGGGGTGGTGATGATCAGAACCTCTCGAATGCCCGCCAGCATCAGGGTGCTGAGGGGGTAGTAGATCATCGGCTTGTCGTACACAGGCAGCAATTGCTTGCTGACGGCCTGGGTGATTGGATGCAATCGCGTTCCACTTCCGCCAGCCAGGATGATTCCCCGTCGAGGCGATGGCGTGCTCATCGTCTGGGTCAACGTCCTAAGTCCGGGTTATTACAGCACGTGAGTCCTTGCAGTCACTTCAATGACGTGGCTTCAGATGGATGGCAGCCAACCCCTTGAATGCCGGGTTGTCTTGAGTTCTCGGCTGATCTGTTCGGCCAATTTCGGANTGCGACGTTGAATCACGTCCCACCAGTCATCGATCGGTTGTTGNGTGGGGTTGTCCCTTAAGAGACTCACNTTGATGAAGGGGAAGGCCTTCTCTTCAATCAAGGCCTTCCAGTCGTAATGGAGCACATTCCCATTGGCGTTGTGCGTGTACAGGCTTTCAAGCCTGAGGCCGGCCTTGCGCAGCCTTACGGGGAATCCCACCTCGCACTGTTTGATCAGATCCCGTTTTCTTGGCCACAACTGCAGGTTGCGCCAGAAACTTTGGAATGCATCCGAACGGAAAGCTTCAGGGCTGTAGGCAGTGAATGCAGACGACAGATGAGGTTCGTACATCAAGTCATCGGTCAGACCGATGACGTCTGCTGAACTCGTGNTGATGCGGCGGAANAAATCATCCAAAGGTGTGATCGGACCCCAGAAGCTGTCATTGGTGAGAACCAGACCGCCGGCTGTATCGATGTCGCGCCCGTAGAGGTGCAACCCGGTTTTCCAGCTGCCGAAGTCGTAACCACGGTTTCGGCGGATGATGATGGCTTTGCAGTAACGGCGCAGGCGGTGGAGTGTGCGCAGGTGCCAGCGCAGCCCTGCTGCGGAGGAGACGAGGATCACATCGGCATGGCGGTCGTACTCCGCAAGCAATGAGAACAAGTCGTCACGGATGCGGCCATTGTTTGAAAAATGGGCCAAGAGCAGGATCGGACGATCNCGGCTTGGCTGAAAACCNGGCTTACGCCAATGCCGCAANACGGCATGGGGCACCTTTCCAGCGCTGATGNGGGGAGGGTTTCGCGGTTGGTAGCGNTTGCTGTGGGGGTGGATCAGTTGACTGGTTAAGGGATCCCCGCTGGCGAACAACCCTGCGTGTTGGGCCCGCAGGTATCCGGATTCCCGTTGGTGACGGGCCAGTGCCAATCCGAGTCGATCCTTCCCGCGGCTGATCGACTCGTGATGGACGATCTCGACGAAGGGCGTCACAACGATCGATCCACCCTGTTCGCGCAATCGCAGGCAGAGATCCACATCGTTGAACACCACGGCAAGGGACTCATCCAATCCGCCGATCTGGTCGAAGTCGCTGCTGCGGATCAGCAGGCAGGCAGCTGTNGCTGCACTGAATTCCTCTTCAACCTGGAGTGGCGTCAGTGTGTTGAGCACTGGAATGCTCTNCAGGTGTTTGCCTGGTTCGACAACGCATCGGCGTTCGCCTGNCACCAGCACGACGCCCTGATGCTGGATGCTGCCATCTGGNTAGTTCAGCCTCGCTCCCACGGCGGATGTGTGCCGATAGGCGAATGGATTCAAAAGTGCCTGAAGCACGTCTGGAGAGCGGAANTCAACGTCGTTGTTNAGCAAAAGCAGATGGGTNCCCCGGGCCTGCGAGCGACCGATGTTGTTGATGCGTGCGTAATTGAAGGGGCCATCCACCCGAACGATGCTCACGTCGTTGCACTGCGACTGGCTCTCCAGCCAGGCTTTTGTTGCTGGCTCCTCGCTGCCGTTATCAATCAGGATCAACTCGTAGCGGATCGCGCCAGCACAGCGTCGAAACGAGTCGACACAGCCACGGCTCAGGTCCACCCGGTCGCGGAAAGGGATCAGAACCGACACCAGAGTGGATGGCTCGGGTTTCAATCTCAGCCGATGGCAGCCCGGCATGGATGGGATGGAATCCAGGCTCCCGCCTGGGTGCAACAAGACCGTTCCTTGCTTCCGCGTGATGGCGAACAGGTGCTGAATCTGCTCCACAGTCCAGCTCTTGCGNTCGGCGGGAGATGCCACATCCGGGATGCTCGGATTGGCGGCGATGCTGCGCTGTAGCAGGACCTCCGGGCAGTGGGCCATGGCCTGCTCTCGCCTGCAGATCTGCAAGGCCAGATCCAGCAGCAGTTCATGCAGCGAGAGAACACGCTCCGGCCATTGCAACGTCTCCAGAGCGGACCGCCGCAGGGTGACCAGTCCCCCCAGGCATCCCCGACAGAGCAGCCGGAGGGGCGTGATTACGGTGCGGTTCTGGCGGTTCCCGGCTGGGATTCCAGGATCTGGACTCCAGCGGAGGGTCTCGTCGCTGGTGAACAGCACTGTTTCGGGATGCTGGGCCGCANAGGCGGAGATNCTGAAAGCTGCTTGCGGATCCAGCTGATCGCTGGCATGGCAGATGCTCACAAGGTCTGCNTCCTTCATTGACCCGAACGACTGNAGGCAGGAGAGGTCGTCCAGCGAGCNGTGCCGGACCTCTGTCCAGTCCNGAGCATNGNTATCACTCTGAGTTGCAGCCTCGTCGTTGGNGTCATGCAGGACGATCAGGANCGGGCGGNGCCAGTTGTCGGCTGATGCAGGTANAGGNTCCTCGATCGGGGGCTGGTANCGGTCGATGTCTTTGCCCAGGGGCCGGCCGGCATGNAAGAGNTCGTGCCCGATGGTGGCCAGATGCTCAAGCGCACTCAGGGATGGATNCTGCGCGGTTGGGCGTAGGCCATCCCGATAGCCCGCGATGTGGATGGGTGGGAGGTCGGCATAAAGGCCAACATCGCCCTGGAGAATGGCTTTGAGAATGCCGCTGGGNAGCAGCTGNCCGGGATCCTTGAGCGCAGGGTGAGANGCCAGCAGGGCATGGTNGTCGAGACCACTGTGCTCGGGNCGCCATTGATCGGGTGACTGCAGCAGCTTCACTGGCAGCAGGGATGGATCCAACAAGTCCATCGGCAGCTGAGGAAGCCTTTCCCCCAATGCTGTTTGCCAGTTGAGGATGTCCTGGGCGTCGGCATCGCCATCTCGCCAGCGTCGCCAGTCACCCAGCTGGGGCAAATGTTTGACGCTGTTGGTCGAAGCCTCCACCTGGCTTGAATCGCGATGGTCAGTCAAGCGGATACCACCAGTTGTTCGATCTGCCGGTCCAGAAGGGCCCTTGCTTCAGCAGGGGTTGGGGCCCGCATCAAGGCGTGACGCAGTTGCGGAGCACCGGGAAACCCAGTGCAGGTCCAACTCATGTGTTTCCTTGCGATCAAAAGCCCGTGGTCGCCCCGATCAGCGAGGAGCCCATCCAGTTGTTCTCGGGCCAGCTGCAGCCGCTCCCGTGGTGAGGGCGTTGGCGGGATGACGTTGTCCTTCAGAGCTGCATCAATTTGTCCCACAAGCCATGGGGCGCCCATGGTTCCCCGGCCCACCATCACCCCGGCTGCTCCGGTCTGAGCCAGGCACTGGAGGGCATCTTCAGGGCCGTTGATGTCGCCATTGGCGATCAGAGGAATCTTCAGAGCCCGGCGCACATCAGCGATGGCTTGCCAGTCGGCAGAGCCTTTAAACCCCTGATCACGGGTGCGGCCATGCAGCGTCAGCAGTTGGGCGCCGGCGTCCTGCAGCTGATGGCACCAACGCACAGGATCGGCATCACTGCCGCACCAGCCCAGGCGGGTTTTGACCGTGACCGGAACCTGCACCGCAGTCGCCACGGCTTCCACGATTTTGGAGGCCAAGTCCGGCTCCCGGATGAGGCCGGAGCCACCCCCTTTCCGTGCGATTTTTCGCACGGGGCAACCCATGTTGATATCGATCAGAAAGGCCCCTGAGTCTTCGGCGCGTCGCGCTGCATCGGCCATGGCTTGCGGTCGGTGATCGAACAGCTGCACCCCAATCGGCCCGCTTTCTTCGCTGAGCGTTTCCACCTTGCAGCGGCCGTGCCCCAGTTCCAGGCTGGTGGCGTTCACCATTTCGGTGAAGAGGAGAGCATCCGGCGCCCAGCGGCGCACCAGACCGCGGAAGATCCGGTCACTCACGCCGGCCAGGGGGGATTGCAGCACCCTGCAATGCAATTGGCGTGGTGTTCCGTTACCGGACAGATGCAGAGGGTGGGAGGCGACCATGGACCCATGCTGCCTACCGACGTGGTTTCACCTTGGCCTCTGAGCCGTGCACTGCTGATGCAGATGCTCGACGACCGCTGCAGTGATCGTTTCGTGTGTGAACGGGTATGGGAACGCCTGGGCTACGAACCGAAGGGGGCGCAGTGGCATGCCGGAGCACAGACACCCCTCGCGTGGGCTGAGCCTTTCCCCCTGGGGCCGGAACTGATTGCTGAACGACCTGCTTCGGTTCGCCTGACCCGATCTGTGCCGAAGGAATACAAGCAGCTGTTGAAGCAGCAGTTGGCGTTTGGGGGATACCGCATCGGTGAGCTGTATCCCCGCCGCACGCGCCGTGCCACTGCGGTGAACTGGTTGTTGGCCTGGCTGGCGCAGCGAGGCGAGCCCCTCGTCGAGGAGGGACCCCTCGCTCCCGAGCTTCCTGCTCCTGCGGATCCGGTGCAGGGTCATCCAGGGGATCTGCCCGTGCGCTGACTTAGGCCTGGATCGTGATTGGCGTACCTTTTGGCGTGTTGTTGAACAGCCAGCGGGCATGGTTCATCGGCATCCGCACGCAGCCGTGGCTGCGGGGAACGCCAAATGGTTGCCCGGCCTGTTCCTGCCATGGCGCGGCATGGAGACAGATGGCCTCGTTGGCACTCACGCACATCGTGTACGGCACCCCCGGAACGGTGTATGTGCGCCCGTACATCGTTGTTGAGCGGTATTTGGTGAACACCTTGCTGTTGAAGATCGGCGTCGGTGTCGAGGCTTTTCCGGTGCTCACCGGAATCACCCGAACGACTTCTTGGCGATCGTTGTAAGCGAGCAGGCGTTGGTCGGAAAGATCGACCACAAGGCTGGCAACAAGTTCGAGCATGGCTGGGCTGGCGCTTCACATGCATTAGCTGTCTCATTTGAGACTTATTTGTCTAGTGCTGAAAAAATTCCGCTTCGGGTGCTCCTCTTGGCTCTGTTCAGGGCCTGGGAGACCTCTCTGTAGGCTGTTTCATTGGCCTGAATCGAGCCTTGGCGCGTCCCGTCGTCGCAATCATCGGACGCCCCAACGTCGGCAAGTCCACCCTGGTGAACCGGCTGTGCCGCAGCCGTGAGGCGATCGTCCATGACGAGCCGGGTGTGACCCGTGATCGCACATACCAGGATGGTTATTGGGGAGACCGCGAATTCAAGGTTGTCGATACCGGAGGGCTGGTTTTTGACGACGACAGTGAATTTCTTCCTGAGATCCGTGAACAGGCTGCTCTGGCGCTTGAAGAAGCCAGTGTGGCCCTGGTGATCGTGGATGGTCAGCAAGGGCTGACCGCTGCCGATGAATCGATTGCTGAATTTCTTCGCAGTCACAGCTGTCCCACTCTGTTGGCCGTGAACAAATGCGAGTCGCCGGAACAGGGTTTGGCGATGGCCGGAGAGTTTTGGAGCCTTGGGCTTGGTGAGCCCCATCCGATCTCGGCTATTCACGGTGCTGGCACTGGTGAGCTGCTCGATCAGGTGCTCACGTTTTTGCCACCCAAAGACCAGGAGGGGGATGAAGAAGAGCCGATTCAGATGGCCATCATCGGTCGCCCCAATGTTGGTAAGTCGAGCCTTCTGAATGCGATTTGTGGTGAGCAACGGGCGATTGTCAGTCCGATTCGCGGCACCACTCGGGACACGATTGACACCAGCATCGTTCGGGAGAATCGTCCCTGGCGTTTGGTGGATACCGCGGGGATCCGCCGCAGGCGCAGTGTGAATTACGGACCTGAATTTTTTGGAATCAACCGTAGTTTCAAGGCCATCGAACGCAGCGACGTCTGTGTTTTGGTGATTGATGCGCTCGATGGTGTGACAGAGCAGGATCAGCGTCTGGCTGGTCGGATCGAGGAGGACGGCCGTGCCTGCGTCGTGGTCGTCAACAAATGGGATGCGGTGGAGAAAGACAGCCACACCATGACCGCGATGGAAAAGGAACTGCGCTCCAAGCTTTATTTCCTCGACTGGGCCCCGATGCTGTTCACCTCGGCCTTGACCGGCCAACGGGTGGAAAGCATCTTTGCCCTCGCCGCCCTCGCTGTTGAGCAGCACCGCCGGCGCGTGACCACCTCCGTGGTGAATGAGGTGCTCAAGGAAGCTCTGAGCTGGCGCAGCCCCCCCACCACCCGTGGGGGGCGTCAAGGCAAGCTCTATTACGGCACCCAGGTGGCGAGCAGGCCCCCGAGCTTCACCTTGTTTGTGAACGATCCCAAGCTGTTTGGTGATACCTATCGCCGTTACGTGGAACGACAGATCCGNGANGGNCTTGGCTTNGATGGANNNCCNTTGNNNCTNTTCTGGCGNGGCAAGCAACAGCGNGATGCCGANCGNGATNTNGCNCGNCANCAGANNCGNAAAGGCTGAGTCATGGACTGGTTGCGCCAGATCCCGATCGGGCAGTACGTCGATGGCTCCCAGGGGTGGNTGCGGCGCTTGGATCCTCGGCTCAAGCTTGCCTGGTCGCTNGTTTTTNTGCTGACGCCTGTTCTGGCCGGCCCGCTCTGGCGGGTGGCCTTGGTCATTGGGTTGCTGACGATCACGCTCTGCAGTGGCCTGCCACGGATGCTCTGGTGGCGTTCGGTGCTGGTGCTGTTCGGGTTGGCGGTGGCGGTGGGCCTTCTCTCGATGTTCTTGCCCGCGGTGGATCCACCCGCNGCCTTCCCCCTGCGCAATCCGGATGAGCTCCCTGGCATCCAGCCCGAGAGTTTGCCCTGGGATCTGATTCGGCTGGGCCCGTTGCGCTTGGGCGGCCTCTCTCTCGGCCCTTTGGTGGTGGACCGGGCATCTGCGCTTTTGGGGCTGCGGACCTCAACGCTGATCTTCACGGTGATTCACAGCGTCAACCTGATGCTGATCACAACGCCACCGGAAGACCTGGTCTGGGCCTTGAGTTGGTGCCTCTCCCCGCTCAAACGCCTGGGATTCCCGGTTGATCGGTTGGGATTTCAGTTGTTGCTGGCGCTGCGTTTCCTGCCACTGGTGCAGGAGGAACTGCAGAACCTGATGCGGTCACTGGCCAGTCGAGCGGTGAATCTGCGGCAGCTGGGATTCAAAGCGGGCTTCGGGCTGCTGCTTGGGGTGGGTGAACGTCTCCTCGCCAATATTTTGTTGCGGGCAGAACAGGGCGCNGATGCTCTGATCGCCCGCGGCGGTCGGATCATGGCCCCCTCTCGGTTCCGGATNCCGCCTGAGCAGCCCGCTGCTGTTCTCAATGCACTGGCCGTTGCAGCACTTTTGGTGGTGGTGGGNCTGCGGGGTCAGTACGGTGATCTGTGACACGTCGTTCTGGCCATGGCGTCTGAGCGTTACCTGAATCACCCCACCTTCGGCATGCTCTACCGGGTNGCGCCAGCGGGTGAGGGTCGCGATGTTTACGCCACCCTGTATGCCCAACGGATGTTTTTCCTCGTCACACTGCAGCCNCGGGGGGCGCAGTTTGAAGTGATTCCCTATGGCGACGCCCGTCACCATGCAGAGGTTCATATCGGGCGTTGTCGCCGCGATGGCTCCGAGGATCTCGACTCCTGGTGTCAACTCTTCGACCAGACCTTCATCTGAGTTTTGACCGATTCACTGCCTGATCGATTGCTGCCTGATCGATGGCTGGATCTCCAGGAGCGTTTGCCCGCNACAGCACGGCTGCTCGCGGTCAGCAAGGGCCACCCCGCCGCTGCGATCCGTACGGTCGCGCAGTTGGGGCAAAAGGCCTTCGGTGAGAGCCGTGTGCAGGAGGCGTTGCCAAANCAGGAGGAGCTTGGAGATTGTGATCTGGAGTGGCATTTCATCGGGCGCCTGCAGAGCAACAAGGTGCGCGCGGTGGTGAAGGCCTTCTCCGTGATNCATTCGGTTGATTCCCTTGCTCTTGCCGANNGGGTGTCCCGGATCGCTGGAGAAGAGCAGCGCTGTCCGTCTGTGATGCTGCAGGTGAAATTGCGGCCCGACCCCAGCAAGGGTGGACTGAACGAGGAAGAGCTGATCGCTGCCTGGCCACAGTTGCAGAGTCTCCCCGCGATGCGGATCTGTGGCCTGATGACCATGGCGCCACAGGGCCTCGATGCATCGGAACGCAAAAGCCTTTTTGCAGACTGCCGCGCCCTGGCCGAACGCTTGGGCCTTGACGAGTGTTCGATGGGAATGAGCGGCGACTGGTTGGAAGCTGCCGAAGCGGGGAGNACCTGGCTGCGGCTGGGTTCTGCCTTGTTTGGCCCGCGAATCCTGTCAAAAGAAGCGTCAGNCTGACTTGCCCCGCCTCNGGGAAAACGGTATCCAGGGACATGGTTTTCGAACCACGTCTCAGACCGAGAGGATTNCCAAGGTGTCGCTGATCTCCCGTCTCCGTGCTGTCGTCGCTGGCGACGATTATCTCGATGGCGAATTGGACGATTTCGCCTATGACGACGAGCCACAGGACCATGACCAGCGCGCCTCGCAAGCNGAAGGCGGTGCGTTGGCAACCATCTCCGATAGCAATCCNTTCGANCTGGGNGNAGATATGCCAGGTTCGAATGTGATCGGCATGCCCGGAATCAGCACCGCAGCCGCGGAGGTGAACCTGATGGAGCCNCGCAGTTTCGATGAGATGCCCCGCGCCATTCAGGCTCTGCGCGAGCGCAAGACGGTGATCCTCAATCTCACGATGATGGAGCCGGATCAGGCTCAGCGTGCNGTTGATTTTGTTGCAGGTGGCACGTTCGCCATCGATGGCCACCAGGAACGGGTCGGCGAGAGCATTTTTCTCTTCGCTCCGAGCTGNGTCACCGTGACCAACTCCAGTCAGGAAGAAAGCGCGACTCCCACAGTGGTGAGTCGTGAAGCGGATGTTGCCGACACGTCCGAGTCGTCAACCGCTCCATCTCCCGCCTGGGGCGCTACCGCCCTCTGATCGCCTCCACCNTGCCGCCCGCCTTCGGTGTGATCGGTCTGGGTCGGATGGCTCAGGCCTTGGTGTCTCCATTGCTCACNNGCGGACGCATTCCGCCTGATCAACTGATCGCGATCGTTGGTCGATCGTCAAGCCTGGAACAGCNCCGGCGNGANCTTCCTGCCGGCGTTCANCTGATGTCTGCGGATGACCCAGCNGCTCGAAAGGTTTGGTCGGCTCCTGTCCAACTGTTGGCGGTCAAGCCCCAACAGTTGGATGAGGTTGCGTCGGGTATCGCTGATGTTGCGGGCCAGCCGTTGTTGATTTCGGTTTTGGCCGGGGTCACCCTGGCTCGACTCGAGCGCCTGTTTCCCGAGCATCGCTGTGTGCGGGCTGTCCCCAATACTCCGGCTCTGGTGGGAGCCGGGCTCACAGCGCTGGCATGGGGCAAGGCCATTCCTGCTGAGCAGCGCCAGGAGGTGGTGCAGCTGTTCGCCGACGTTGGGGAAGTTCTGGAGCTGCCGGAATCGAAGCTTGATGCCTTTCTGGCCTTGACATCTTCAGGGCCTGCNTTTGTNGCTCTCGTTGCGGAGGCCATGGCCGATGGTGCCGTTGCGGCGGGGCTGCCGAGGGATCTNGCTCTGAGGCTCAGCCACCGAACCCTGGCCGGCACAGCGGANTTGCTCGACCGCCGTGACCTTCATCCTGCCCAGCTCAAGGACATGGTCACCTCACCTGGCGGAACAACCATTGCNGGCGTCCGGCAGCTGGAGCGCATCGGTTTGCGCTCGGCTTTGATCGAGGCTGTGATCGCTGCGGCAGAACGCAGCCGCCAGCTCGCCTAGGGCAGCACGGTTGGCCAGTTTTGGCGGATCAGCAGCATGGAGAAGTACGGCCGTGCCTCTGCTGCAACCGTGTCAGCGGCACAGANNTTTTGATCCGGCCAGCCGACCCGTTCGGCAAACAGTGCGTCGCTCAGCAGTGCCCTTTGCGCAAGGAGCGGCTGCACCCAGCTCCAGCGATGTCCCAGCTTGAGCAGAGCAAGCACCTGTCCATGGGCCGCTGCTAAGTCGAGGGTTGCATCCAGGTCACTGGCTTCCTCTGGGCACGGGCGGATCAGCAGCTGATCCTGTTGAAGGGCCAGGGGCCAGAGGCCGGAGGCGGCCGCCGCGGAAACAGAGCTGATTCCCGGGATCACGGAGAGCGAACAGTGCGGCCAGTGCTGACGAATTGCGAGAAGCACGTAACTGCAACTGGCAAACAGAGATGAATCTCCTTCGCAAAGGAGCGCCACCTGACGGCCGGAGTCCATGGCTCGGCGAAGCTGTTGGGCCGCGGCACGCCATGCGCTTTGGCGTGGCTCGGCTGCCTCCACCATCGGGAACAACAGAGGCATCCGTTCGTGATCGTCCCGGATCCAGTCCGATGCAATCCGTGCCGCCATGCTGTCGGCTCCGGGACGGCCGATCGGATAAGCGATGGTGGTGCTGCGGCGGATGGCCTCCACCGCAGCAAGGGTGAGCAGGGACGGGTCCCCGGGCCCGACCCCCACCAGGGTGAGGCGCCCCGTTGCGGAAGGATTAATGATGGTCAGCAGCCGTTGCGCCCGGGAGCCAGACGATGAGTCGTCTCAGCATCTTTCCAGACAAGGCTGATGGAACTGGAGTTGAGAAAGCTCTGCCTCTCGTGGTGAGCACCGATCCAGCGGTGATTCAGTCGGCGTTGCTGGAGCGAGGCATTGGTTTTGAACAATGGCCAGCTGAGTCCGATCTCGCTCCCGGTGCTGATCAAGAGGCCATCCTTCAGGCCTATGGCGATGCGATTGCGCGAGTGCAACGGGATGGGGGATACGCCACGGTGGATGCGATTCGGATGACACCGGAGCATCCAGACCGGGAGGTGTTGCGCTCCAAATTTCTCGATGAGCACACCCATGCTGAAGATGAGGTGCGCTTCTTTGTCGAAGGGTGCGGGCTGTTTTCTCTGCACATCGGAACTGAAGTGCTCAGCCTTCTCTGTGAGCGTGGTGATTTGATTCGTGTCCCGGCGGGAACCCGCCATTGGTTCGACATGGGAAGCGCACCGCGCTTCTGTGCCGTGCGTTGGTTCAACAACAGCGAAGGTTGGGTGGCTCAATTCACCGGAGACCCCATCGCGAAGCGATTTCCCGGGCTTGACTGAATCGGTTCGTTGCTCGTTCGATGCGTCGTCACCGACTGATCACTGCATGTCTGGTCGCCCTGTTCTGGGGAGGTATTGACCTTGCGNGNGCTCAGTCGCCACGCCCTGATGCATCGGATGCAGAGGTGCAGCGACGTGTGGCGGTGGTGGTGCTAGCCCGCAGAATCCGCGGTTANGCCGCCATGGCCAAGGCCAACAGCGACTGTCTGGTGGACCAGGGACGCTTGAGCGCAGCGCAAGCTGATCGAGCCCTTGTCATCAGCCTGGAGGAGTTGGGCATCAGCCCCACGGTTCTGCTCAATCCCCTGGTGAAGGCGTTGAGCCCGCGTTTGCAAGCCTTGTTGACACAGCAATGCAGCCTTGAACCTGACCAGGAAGCCACCGCTCTGAAGTTGACCGAAACAGAGCTTTAGGTCCCAGTTCTCTGGAGCCCCACGGGAGAAGTGTGCAATTTTTATTTTGGGGAATATTAAGAAAATCGGTATGGTTGCTGGCCCTGTGCTCGGACGCTGTGCTGATTTGGGCTTTGCTCGCGTTGAACCTGGTGCCCTTCGCTGCGGCTCCGGCTGTCGCCGCTGAGTTTGATCTCGCTTCAGCTTCGACAGGAGATTCTTTCCTGGTTCTCAATCGCACACCGCGCCAGCTCCCCCGAACAGGGGATCCGATCTGGTCTCTCCGCCTCGAAACGCCAGGCCAACCGGNGGAGGAGTTCGATGCCGTCACCGGTCGGGCCCATCGCCAGAACGCCGATCGTCATGTGTCTGGCACCCGCGCTCCGCTTCCGGCGGGCCGCTACAACCTTGGCCCGGTTGAGCCCTTGGGACCGGGCGATCCTGCTGAGCTGGGTCCGCTGTGGATCGGTATCGAGCCTCAATTCCCCACCGGGCGGGGCCATCTTGGGATTCACCTGGATCCGAGTGCCAACCGCAACGCCAACAGTGGNACCCTTGGCTGCGTCGGNCTGATCCGCCGCCAAGACATGCTCTCCCTGGCGGCTTTGGTGCAGCGCCGTAGGGTCCGAACACTGCTGGTCATCGACTGAATGTTCTCGGACTGGGGCTTCAGCTGGGGAGGCTGGTGGGACAACCGACGGGGAGAGTGGTGGCTGCTGGCGCAGTTGCTGCTGATCGCGGCCCATCTCCTGCCGGTCTGGCCTGCACCCGCCTCCTGGGGATTGGTGAGCTGGCCCCGCTCACTCTTCGGGGTGGGTCTGTTTCTGCTGGCCCTTGGCCTGGTGCGGGCGATCCAGGCGTTGTTCTGTCTCGGCAGCAGCCTGTCGCCGCTGCCAGCTCCGAAAACCACGAATCAGTTGATTCGTACCGGCCCCTACAGCCAGTGCCGTCATCCGCTGTATCGCGCTGTTTTGATCTGCTCAGCGGGCGTGGTGATCGCCACCGGGAGTCTTTTGCACCTGGCCCTGCTGATCAGCCTGGCCTTGGTGCTGCGGGGAAAGGCACGCTTTGAAGAAGCCGGTCTGCGTCAGGTGCACGCTGATTACGACCAGTACGCCGCCATCACTCCAGCCATCATTGGCGTTGTTCCCGGTCTGGACTGGCGCTGAATCGATGCGTCACGCCGCGAGTGCCTGCGTTCGAAGCAGGTCGTCGTAGAGCATTTCAATCGCATCAATGTTGCGATTGATCGTGTAACGGTCGAGTGCTCTGATCCGGGCCCGCCGGCCCAGCTCCGCTGTAAGCACCGGCTGGTCCCGCAGAACCGGCAACAGGGTTCGCAACTGGGTGGTGACACCTTGGGTACTCAGCACAATGCCGGCTCCCCCCTCCAAAACCTCGCCATCTGCGCCCGCATCGGTCGCCACACACGCGGTACCGCTTGCCATGGCCTCGAGCAGGGCGAGGGAGAGTCCTTCCACCAGGCTTGGCAGAATGAAAACCTCGGCGCATTGCAAGAGGGCTACACGGATGTCGAGATCCGGTTCATGCCCCCACCACACGATGTCGGTGTTGCTGAACTTGTTCTGAAGGCTGCTGCGCAAGGGCCCATCTCCAACGATCACGAGACGGCACCCCTGCGGGGAGACCAGTCGCCAGGCCCGCAGCAGGGCTTCCACGTTTTTTTCCGTGGCGAGGCGGCCCATGTAGAGAAACGTCCGTTGTTGGCCCAGGCGTTGTCGAACGCTGTTCAGAGCAGGAGAGAGGAGCCCGGGCTTGGCCGGGCACCAACGATGGGGATCAACACCATTGGGAATCACGACAAGGCGTTCGCTGGGCACGCCCAGCCGCTCCAGCACATCCGCCTGCAAGTGCGAGAACACGATGACCCGGTCGTAGCGGGCCAAAGCTGGGGCATAGAGCTGATAGCTCAGCTGCTGGGTTCCGGCCGTGAGGTTTCGNACTGCTGCGTCAAAGGGTGGATGGAAGGTGGCGACCAGGGGAACCCCAAGCTGCTGGCACAGTTCGGGAAGGCGGAAATCGAGCGGAGAGAGGGTGAGGCTGGCGTGAACCAGGTCGGGTTTCAGCCGTTCAAGGGATTCGCGCAGTTCACGTTGGGCCCCAGGTGATGGGATCGTGTAAACCTGCGATTTCACCAGGTACGGCAGGCTGACATCGGGATCGTTGGCCAGCAGNGATGTGCCACCCCGCTCTGGGCTGCGGGGATTGTCGAAATGGATGAAATGGGTCTGGTGACCGCGCTGCCGAAGNGCCTCTGTCGTGCTCAGCCCGTAGGACACATTCCCGCAGAAGGGAGACTTCTTTCCGAGCCACGCAATCTGCGCCAAACGGGGGTTCTCTCCTCAGGCGTTCGGGCAAGTTAGCAGCGTTCCCATGGTCGCTCCAGCAAGGCAGCCGTGAGGGCCAGCCCCGCTAGCAGCCAGAGCACCGGTTGCAAACCGATGCTGCTCACCAAGGTCCCTGCCAAAACCAGGGGAAGGCTTAGGGCGATGTTGATCAGATTGTTCTGCAAACCGAACACCCGTCCCCGTTCCGTTTCGGGAGTCTCTTCCTGAATCGTGGTCTGGGCGGGGATGGCCACCAGCGCTGCTCCGACGCCCAGAATTCCGCAGACAGCGAGGGTGAAGCCCAGCGATCCCTGCACNTGGGTGAGCACAACGAGGGTGAATGTGATCGTGCCGAGCCCTGCNGCTGTGAGCCGGCGTCGGCTGAAACGATGACCAACTTGAGCAATGACAACGGCCCCGATGGCCATGCCCAGCCCGCTCATGGCTAACAAGGCTCCGAAACCAGATGCTCCAAGGTTGTCGATCAGAGCCGCAAGCTGCAGGGCGAGCACATAAAGCGCNGCCAGCAGGCTGTAAAGCAGCACGAGATGCAGCATGGCTCCACGCACGGANGGCACCTCACGCAGCACCTGAAGNCCTTCACCGATCTCGGTCCAGACGGAGGTGTCGGAGGGAGGTGCGGGTCGTTCGTGCAGATTGAGCCGGGCGAGACTCACCGCAGCTAGGCCATAGCAAAGCGGGAGCAGGAGGAACTCCCCTCCATCGATCCCAAGGGCCGCCACGCTGGCGTGGAGTGCCCGCAGGATGGGTTCCCCGAGAGCAAAGCCGAGAATCGTCGCTCCCATGCTGGTGGCTTGATAAAGGGAGTTGGCAGCGAGGAGTTGCTCGCCAGGAACGACCACCGGAATCGTTGCCTGTTCCGACGGAGCAAAAAACTGGGTGAGGATCGATTCGAGAAAGGTCATGCCCACCAGCCCCCAGTAGCCCCAGGGGAGACCCAGCCAGAGCGGACCCGGTAGAAGGCATAGCGGTGCAAAGACCACCAGCAGGGCCCGCAGGGCATTGCTGGCCACCATCACGCGGCGTTTGGGCCAGCGATCGGCCCAGACACCGGCCACGGTCCCCAGGACCATGGCCGGAATCGTGTTGGCCACGAAGATGCCGGTAGCCAGGAGGGTGATCACCTGGGTGCGCGTGCTGATGTCGAGGCCGTAGTCCGACGCCATGTCGGCAAGGACGCCGCTGCTTTGGCCCTCGAGCAACAAGTGCTGATCGATCAGGAAGACCATCAACACGATGTAGAACTTGTCGGCGAGCTGGGAGAAGATCTGCCCCAGCCAGAGCTTGCGGAAGTCGTTCAGCGCCAGCACAGCTTGCAGGCCACGGCTGCCTTCCGGATTGCTTCCCGTGGGCAAGGCGGGTTCAGGACTGGACAGGCTTGGACCGCTCAAGGAAGCGCTTGCATCGCGGCCATGATGGCTCAGCCATCCATCTGCAGCGTCTCCCGAAGCATGGCCAGCGCGCGGCTGGGGCGATGGAGATGGGTTCGTGTCCAGATCTCCACCACCGTCAGCAGCCGGCGCCAGACCGGGGGTGGTCCCATCAGTTCACCGTCCTGTCGCCGCGGCAGGTTGGGACGCGTCAGCCGTTGCAACAGGGCCAGCTCCGATGGGTTGAGCCGGATGGCGGCACCGGGCTGATCATCAATCGCGAAGCCATCGTCCGGTAGGAGGCTGCACCGCCATTCCCAACGGCCCAGGGGCGGATTGAGGGGTTCTCCAGTGAGGCAGCAACTCTGAAGCGGCAAGCCGTAACCCCCCAGGGTGAGCAGATGCACGCAGGCCTGCACAGTGCCAGCCAGCACCAGCTCCGGGTTGGATGCATGGGCCTCCAAGCGTTCGAGGTGGAGGAGGGTGGTGCTGAGCAGACCCTCAACCGGGTCCTCCGCGGCAAGTTGAAGGCATAGATCGCAGAGAACCTGCGCAGCGGAGAGGGTTTCAAGACACGCGCCGAGGCCGGAGAAGCTCTGCAGCACACGCAGCTGCCGCACTCGGGCCAAACCGCTTCGACCACCCACCTGAAGCTCCAGCAGTGTCAGCGGTGCTGCAGCCGCCAAACTGCTGCGGGGTCGCCGAGCTCCTGGAACAGCGAGGCGGCTGATCCCGAGGTCGTCGCTGAGCACGCTCAACAGACGATCGTGTTCGCCGAGCGGACCCACTTTCAGGGCCAATCCCGTTAGGCGCCGTTCCGCCATTCAGCCAGCTGGGCGTCGCAGGGCTTGCAGCAGCTGGGGTGCACTGCTGGTGCCAAGCAGGTCGGCACCGGCTTCCACCAGGTCCACCACCAAATCCAGATTGTGAATGCCTCCCGCGGCCTTCAGGGCGCAGCGGTTTCGGCAGAGACCCTTGAGTTGGCGAACTTGATCGGGGTGACAAGCCGGACCGAATCCATTGCCCGTTTGCACACCGGCAGCACCCGAATCGATGGCGGCCTCCACAGCGATCCCCAATTGCTCGTCGTTGAGTCGCACCATGTCCAGGATCACCCGTAGGGGTAATCCCAGTGCGCAGAGTTCGGCCAGTTCATCGGCGTAAGCACCGGCCTTGCCATTGGCCAAGGCGCTGAAATTGGGAACCACATCGAGCTCTTCTGCACCCTGGGCTGCAGCCCATTCGGCCTCCGCCAGCTTCAGATCCATCGGGATGGCTCCGAAGGGAAAGCCGATGGCGGCAATCAGTTTGGGGCCGCTTCCCGTCTTCCCCAGCCGCTCCCGCAGAAGGGGAAGCTGCAGCGGAGTGGTGCAGATGGCGCGTACTCCCTCCTGTCGCGCGGCATCACAGATCTCCTCCAGCTGCTCATCACTGAGCAAAGGGTCGAGAATGGCCTGATCCAGCCGTGGCGGNAGGTCGGGAAGCTCCTTGGCTGGATCGCCCATGGCNNAANGGTTGATCGTGCTCAGTCCCGAGCCTGAATCACTCCGTAGCCGCCNTGGTTACGCCGGTAGATCACTTGCAGCTCACCACTGNCCTGCTCTCGGAACAGGTAAAAGTCGTGATCGATCACATCCAACTGGCGGCGGGCTTCCTCGAGCNCCATGGGGGGCATGGCGAAGTATTTGCGGCGAACACCGGGATCCGGAAGTTCAGCCTCACGCCCCTCCAGCAGCGAGGCATCCACCTGGCTGTCNGCGCTGACGGCATCCGTACTGGGGGTGCTGCTGGCGCGATGGCCGTGGCTGTGGTGATGGTCGCTATGGCGCTCCTTCCAGCGCCGCAGCTGCCGGGCGAGTTTGCCGGCAACAAGATCGATGCTGGCGTAAAGGTTTTCACTGCGTTCCTGGGCTCGGATCACCGTTCCGTTGGCGAACACCGTGACTTCNGCTGTCTGCTGCGGGATCCGGGGGTTCCGGGCGACCGAGAGATGCACATCGGCTTCCCGCACGGTTTCGCNGAAATGGGCNGTGGCCCGCTCGAGCTTGCTCTGGGTGTAGTCCCGGAGGGCCGGCGTGATCTCAAGGTTGCGACCATGGATCAGCAACTTCATGCCTTGCTCCTGTGCCGGTTGTTATCGGCAAACTAGAACCGGCTCACGATTCGGCCCACCCCGGACGTGCATTTCTTTTCGAGCCGGATCAGCTTGTTCCGTTCGAACAGGCTTGGGATGCCCAGCGCCGNTGGCAGGAACGGCTTCTGGATGATCACGACGCATCAGAAGCGGTCTGGNTTCTCCAGCATCCGCCCTGTTACACGCTCGGNCGTGGTGCCAGCGAGGCGCATCTCCATTTCGATCCCAAGCATCCACCGGCTCCGCTGCATCGGATTGATCGTGGNGGCGAGGTGACCCATCACCTGCCTGGTCAACTGGTGGTGTATCCNGTGCTCGACCTACGCCGTCGGCAGCCAGATCTCCACTGGTACCTNCGGCAGCTGGAGCAGGTGGTGATCGATGTCTTGGCGGANATTGGCCTGGAGGGGCAACGACTTCCAGGACTCACGGGGATCTGGTTGGACAACCGCAAAGTGGCTGCCATCGGGGTGGGTTGTCGTCGTTGGATTACCCAGCATGGCCTCGCTCTGAACGTCTGCTGTGACCTCGAGGGCTTTTCTCAGGTCACTCCCTGTGGGCTGGCTGGACGCGCTGTGGGGCGGCTGGTGGATTGGTGTCCGGGTTTGACGGTTGTCGATGTTCAGCACTTGTTGCGCGATGCCCTGGCCCACCGACTGGATCTGGTCTGGGAGGACGAAGCGTGATAGGCCTGATCCATTGATCTCTCGCCTCAGATGACGGCCAGCTGGAGCTCCACCGCCCGTGAACAGGATGCGTTGGAGCGCCATGCCCACGTGCAGCGACTTCAGCGGGTGGATGCAGTGTGGCCCTGGCTCGCTGATCACCACGGGGGGATCAAGGCTGTCGATGCGCCCCACGCGGCTCATCCGGAGCGTTTCAGCTTTTCCGAGCTCTCTCAGCGGATTTCAACCGCTGCAGCCGCCTTTCGCCGGGCTGGTGTGCAGGAGGGAGATGTGGTGGCCCTGTTTTCAGAGAACAGTCCGCGCTGGCTTGTTGCCGATCAGGGAGTGATGCGTGCCGGTGCCGCCGATGCGGTTCGCGGTGCTTCTGCTCCGGTTGAGGAGCTTCGCTACATCCTTGCGGACTGTGGTGCCACGGCCCTGGTGGTGCAGAACGCGGCCCTATGGGACCGCTTGGCGCTTTCACCGGAGCAGCGTGCCGCACTTCGCTTCGTGCTGCAGTTGGAGGATGAACCTGCCGCGGGCCTGATCGGCTGGGATGCCTTTCTGGCTTCTGCCGCGGGCGAAGCGCCGGTGGAACCGAAAGGTGGACGCGATCAGGTGGCCACGCTGCTGTACACCTCCGGGACCACGGGGCAGCCCAAAGGTGTTCCTCTCACCCACGCCAATCTCNTGCATCAGATGCACTCGCTGGCCTGCGTCGCGCACCCAGAACCGGGTTCGCCAGTGCTCAGCGTGTTGCCGATNTGGCATGCGTACGAGCGCAGTGCGAGTTACTTCTTCCTCTCCTGCGCTTGCACGCAGACNTACACCACGATCAAGCAACTCAAAAAAGACCTCCCCAGGGTTCGTCCCATCGCGATGGCCACCGTTCCGCGGNTGTGGGAGGCGGTGCAGGCCGGNTTCGAAGACGTGCTCAAAACATTTCCGCCCANTCGTCAACGCTTGCTTCGTGGAGCTCTGGCCAACAGCGCAGCCCAGCGCAAGGCTTGCCGAACCGCACGAAACCTGCTGCTGGAACCGGTTCCTCTGATGGCACGGCTCCGTGCCGTGTCTGCGGCAGCCCTGCGATGGCCAGGGCACGCTCTGGCATCAGCCTTGATCTGGCCGAAGTTGCGGCGTCAGCTCAGTGGTGGCCAGCTCTCCTATCCGATCAGCGGTGGCGGTGCGATTGCCCCCCATATCGATTCTTTTTTTGAGGCAGTGGGAATCGAGTTGCTGGTGGGATACGGCCTCACGGAGACCAGTCCCGTTGTGAGTTGCCGCAGACCCTGGCGCAACATCCGAGGCAGTTCCGGTTTGCCGATGCCGGAAACCGAGTTTCGTGTNGTTGATCCCGNAACTGGTNCTCCTCTGAGCTTCCGGGAACGGGGGCGGGTGCTGGTGCGGGGGCCCCAGGTGATGGGGGGGTATTGGNNCAAGCCCGATGCCACGGCCAAGGTGCTGGACGGNGACGGTTGGTTCGACACGGGCGATCTGGGCATGTTGTTGCCGGATGGNTCTGTGGCTCTCACCGGCCGGGCCAAGGACACGATCGTTCTCAGCAGTGGCGAGAACATGGANCCCGGCCCGCTGGAAGAGGCTTTGGTGGCCAGTCCGCTGATCGAGCAGGTCATGCTCGTCGGGCAGGACGAACGGCAGCTGGGAGCTCTCATCGTTCCCCGCACGGAAGCGATCCTTGCCTGGGCCGAAACCGCTGGCCTGAGCCTCGCCCAGGATCTTGGCGGTCAGCCCGGTGATCCAGCCCTCCTGAAGCTGCTTATGCGCGAGTGCAACAGCCTGTTGAAGCAACGGGTGGGTTCCAGGGGGGATGAACGCCTTGCCGGCGTCGTGCTGGTGGATCCCTTCAGCATCGAGAACGGTTTGCTCACGCAAACCCTGAAACAGCGCCGCGACCGAATCACNGCAAGGGATCAGCGGTTGATCGAGGCTTTGTACGGCCGTTGAGCCATCCATGCGTCTGAGGACGGTTCTCCGGTGATTGACCGCTGGAAGAACCGCTGACATGGTTTGTCCGTTTTCTTCAAGCTCATGTCTGACGGCACTTCTTTGACGATCAAGCGCCCGATCACCGTGCGTGCCGTGGTGACACCNACNTGGAAGGAGGAGGCCGANCGTGAGATCAGCAATGGCATTGCCAATGCTGACCAGCAGTTGGCCCAGCTGGAGAAGGAAGGCCAGGANGTGGTGGAACAGGTGCGTCGTCAGAGTGCGAACCCCCTCGACCCCCGTGTTCAGGACCAGGTCGCCCAGATCCAGCAGCAGGTGGCTGCCAAGCGGGCTGAACTNGAAGAACANAAGCGCAACCTGCTTCAGCAGCAGGCCCAGGTTCGGGAGTTGGAGATGGACCAGGTTGTTGAACAGGGGCAGCTGGAAAGCACCTGTGAACTGAAGGTTGGNGACAACCTGGTTCAGAAGATGCAGGTGGCCATCGTTGTGAAAGACGGTGTCGTGCAGTCCATCGAAGAAGCCTGACCCCCGACTTCAGCTGCCTCGTAAACTCCCCTGATCTGCCCTCTCGGAGACGGTTTTGGCGACGACGGACATCTTCATGCCTGCCCTGAGCTCCACCATGACGGAGGGCAAGATCGTCGAATGGCTGAAACAGCCCGGCGACAAGGTGGCCCGGGGGGAATCGGTGCTCGTGGTCGAGTCCGATAAGGCCGATATGGATGTGGAGTCGTTCCAGGACGGTTACCTGGCTGCCGTGCTGATGCCAGCCGGCAGCACNGCTCCTGTGGGGGAGACCATCGGTTTGATTGTGGAGACCGAAGCCGAAATTGCTGAGGCCAAGGCNAAAGCTCCCAGCGCGCCTGCTGCTGCGGCAGCTCCCGCGCAGGCTCCACCCGCTCCAGCGCCGTCACCGGCCCCGACAGCGTCTGCACCAACACCAGCACCCACTCCGGTTGCACCCGCACCCGTCTCTGCNGTGGTGAATGACGGGCGCATCGTGGCGAGCCCTCGCGCCAAGAAGTTGGCAACCCAGATGGGAGTGGATCTGGCCACCGTTCGCGGCAGCGGCCCCCATGGCCGCATCCAGGCAGAGGACGTNGAGAAAGCAACCGGCCAGCCCNTTTCCGTGCCTCGCGTTGCCGAAGGAACAGCTCCTGCGGCATCCACNGGGTCCGCAGCGGCAGCNGCGACAGCGAGCGCGCCGGCAGGCAACAGTTTCGGGCGCCCTGGCGAGACGGTTGCCTTCAACACCATGCAGGGTGCGGTGAACAAAAACATGGAAGCGAGCCTGGCGGTTCCGTGCTTCCGGGTTGGATACACCATCACCACCGACAAGCTGGATGCCTTCTCCAAGCTGGTGAAGCCCAAAGGGGTCACCATGACGGCNCTTCTGGCAAAGGCCGTCGCNGTCACCTTGGCTCGGCATCCCCANGTCAATGCCGCAACCACGCCTGCCGGGATGGCCTACCCCGCCGATGTGAATGTGGCTGTGGCTGTGGCGATGGAAGACGGTGGNTTGATCACACCGGTGCTGCGCAATGCTGATCGCACCGACCTCTACGAGATGTCGCGTCAGTGGAAGGATCTGGTGAAGCGGTCCCGCAGCAAGCAGCTTCAGCCTGAGGAATACAGCACCGGCACCTTCACNCTCTCCAANNTGGGNATGTTNGGTGTCGANCGNTTTGATGCNATCCTNCCNCCNGGCACCGGGGCGATCCTGGCCGTTGCGGCATCTCGCCCCACCGTTGTGGCTGGCAAGGATGGTTCGATTGCGGTGAAGCGCCAGATGCAGGTGAACCTCACCGCCGATCATCGTGTGATCTATGGCGCTGATGCAGCTGCGTTCCTGAAGGATCTGGCGGAGCTTATTGAGAACCGTCCCGAAAGTTTGGCCCTCTGATCGGAGTGCCGGTGCCGGATCCCAGGGACCAGCAGCTCAGCAGTTACGACTACCCATTGCCGCCTGAGCGGATTGCTCAGGCGCCGGTGGAGCCTCGTCACAATGCGCGCTTGTTCATGGTTCCTGCCCCGGAGTCTTCGGCTCGTCATGGCTTGGTCTGGAATCTGCTGGACGAACTGCAGCCTGGTGATCTGCTGGTGGTGAACGACACCCGGGTGCTCAAAGCGCGGCTGTCGGTGCGCCGTGCTGGTGGAGGCCTGTCTGAGCTGTTGGTGCTGGAGCCACAAGGAGAGGGACGCTGGCTTTGCCTGGCCCGGCCCGCCAAGCGCATGCGCCCGGGTGATCAACTCACGATTGATGGCACCGAAATCACACTCACGGTGTTGTCGGATGATGCGGCCACCGGTGGCCGGGTGGTGCAGTTTCCCACTGACTGCGCTGATGCTGAAACGATTGAGAGTTTGTTGGATCAGTGCGGTGAGGTGCCGTTGCCGCCATACATCGAGCGACACGATCCCAGTGATGCCGAGCGTTACCAGACCCGTTACGCCGACCGCCCCGGCGCGGTGGCTGCTCCGACGGCGGGTTTGCATTTCAGTGATGAACTGCTGGCGGCGCTAGGGCGAAAGGGGGTTCAACTGGCCAGGATCACCCTGCATGTGGGGCTTGGAACATTCCGGCCGGTCGAGACGGAAGACCTCAGTCAACTGGAACTGCACAGCGAGTGGATCGAGGTGTCGCCTGGAGTTGTTGAGGCGGTGCACAACTGTGTGGGGCGCGTGATTGCTGTTGGAACCACCAGCGTTCGGGCTTTGGAGGGAGCTGCTCAGGCCCATCGCGGTGTGCTGAAGCCGTTCACAGGTCCAGTGAATCTGGTAATTCAGCCGGGTTACCGCTTTGCGGTGGTGGAGGGATTGCTCACCAACTTCCACCTGCCGAAGAGTTCGCTGCTTCTGCTGGTCAGTGCCCTCATCGGACGCGAGAAGCTTCTGACTCTCTACGCCGATGCCATCCAGCGGGAGTATCGCTTCTTCTCCTACGGGGACGCGATGTGGATTGCTCCTGAGACGGTCCTTCCTGAGGCGCGGCCAGCATGACTGCGCGACTTCGCCGGCTGCGCTCAGTCCTGCTGGATTACCCGCGTCTCCGTCGCGCCCTTCTGATTGGAGGGGTGCTCGGCGTTCCTCTGAATTTTCTCGTTAGTCCTCGGGAGGCCATTGCCCTTGTCATGCTGATTTGCCTTCTGGCTGATTCCTGGTTGGTTTGCCGGGCAGCCTGGAGCATGGATGAACCTGAAACGAGAGCATTGTTTTCTGCCTTGCGTGAGGGTATTGATTGTCTGGTGGAGCGCACTGTTGGGTTGAATTTCATCGGCTTCGGTGTGATCAGTCTCTGTGTGAGTGATCTCGGACCTGTGCCATCGGTGCTTCCTAAAGATTTCCGCGTGATGGTGTTTTTCTTGTCGGTTTTGCTGATCTGGATGGCCCTGCACCACGGATTTGCAGTGCATTACGCAAGCCTTCATTACCAGAGAACAGCTTTGTTAAAGCAATTTCAGCCTGAGCCTATCTTTGAGTTTCCTGGTAAGGATGAGCCTCAGTTTTTTGATTTTGTTTATGTCTCATACACCGTGGGCATGACATTTGAAATGTCAGATGTTGGTGCGAGGACCACTGAGGTTCGAAAAATTGTTGTGGTGCAAGCTCTGCTTGCTTTTTTGTACACCACGATTGCCATATCTGCCTTTGTCAC
>NZHI01000050.1 GCA_002691345.1 Synechococcus sp. MED650
CCCGGGTGCGGGTACCGGGGGTGTAGGGGCGGAANTTACGGATTGCCATGACGATTCAGACCCCTCAGGACTCAGGGAAGAGTTGGATCGAGTTGCCCTCCGCCAGGCGCACCACGGCTTTCTTCACTTGGGCGCGTTTGCCNGCGAAGCGGCCCATCCGACGGGATCGTCGGGGTGGGTTCATGGTGCTGATGCCGGTGACCTTCACATCGAAGAGCTGCTCGACAGCAGCTTTGATGTCGGGTTTCGCGGCGCGGTGGTCCACCTCGAAGGTGTACTGGTTGAACTCAAGGGCCCGGGTGGCCTTCTCGGTGATCAACGGCCGGCGGATGACATCCGCCAGACGTCCCTGGAAACGCTCAGTCATTTCCGTAAACCTCCTGGATGGTTGCAAGAGCTTCTTCACCCAGCACCAAGGCATTGGCGTGGAGCAGGTCGAAAACGTTCAGCTGATCAGCAGAGATCAACTTCACCTTCTCGAGNTTGCGCACGGAACGGCGAACCACGTCCGANGGGCTGGTCAGCACGATCAGAACCTTCGCGTCGGCAGCAATGCCGAGACGTCCGAGGGCATCGGTGATCTCACGGGTCTTCGGTGTTTCGATTGAAGCGCCGAAGTCCTTCACGACAGTCACGTCTTCGATCCGTGCCATCAGCGCAGTGCGCAGAGCCAGACGACGCTCCTTNCGGTTCATCGCAAGGCTGTAAGTGCGGGGCTTCGGCCCGAAGATGACACCGCCGCCGGGTTTCAGAGGNGTGCGGATCGAACCCTGACGGGCGCGACCGGTTCCTTTCTGTTTGTANGGCTTGCGACCGCCACCNCGCACTTCTGAGCGGGTGAGGGTGCTGGCAGTGCCCTGACGCGCATGAGCCTGCTGACGCAGTACAGCGCGATGCATCAGGTCAACTGCGGTGGCTTCCTTGGCCACTTTCAGCTCAAGGGTTGCCTTGCCGGCTTCCTTGCCCTGCCAATCACGAACAACACAGCTAGCCATCACTTACCTCCTNGGGCGGGCTTGGCACCCACGCGCAGGGCTGGGCGGATGTTGAGCAGCGCTCCGGGCTTGCCCGGAACGGATCCTTTCACCACCAGAAGGTTGTGCTCGCTGTCCACCTTGAGGATGGTTAAACCACGCGTGGTGATCTTTTTGCCGCCGTAGCGACCAGCCATCCGCTTACCGGGATAAATGCGGCCTGGGGTGGTACCGGCACCGGTGGAGCCGGGCTCACGGTGGTTTTTCGAACCGTGGGTCATCGGTCCACGGCTGAAGCCGTGCCGTTTCTGGTAACCAGCGAAGCCTCGGCCAACGGTGTCTCCGCTGACGTCCACCTTCTGGCCGGCTTCAAAGTCGCCGACCGTGATGGCGCCGCCTAGCTCAAGACCATCAACGCTGTCCACGCGGTACTCGCGCAGATGACGCAGCAGGCCTTCGCCGGATTTGCTGAGGTGACCCTTGGCGGGCTTGTTGATCAGCTTTTCCCGGCTTTCGCCAAAGCCGATTTGCACTGCGGCATAGCCGTCAGTGTCGCTGTTTTTCAGTTGGGTGATTCGACAGGGACCGGCCTCAATCAAGGTGACTGGGACGGCTCTGCCCTGCTCGTCGAAGAACTGGGACATNCCCAATTTCTTCCCGAGGATGCCAATGGACATGGGTAGGGAGGAAGCGCCAGCGGGAACAACCACCATCCGGGGGGGCCGGATAGGGCATGACGTGCTGATCGGTTAAACGCAGACGTGGTTCGAAAGAAGCTCCCGNAGGAGTGAATTTCGAATGGGCTAGCGACGATTCAGCGAGGCTGAGACTTGAGCGAACCCCGAGGGATTCGGGCAGTATCCCGACGATGGTCAATTCCGTGGAATCACATCGTTCTGGCCTGAAGATCCGGCGCACTCGCCGAATCCGTTCTGCNNACTGGAGGCCCGGCTAGCGGACGGGCACAGAAATGCAGAACAAACAACGAACCTACAACACCGCCCTAACCCCTCCCCTGATTCCCATCCCTGCTGCCAGAATCCACTGAAAATTCTTCGCTCCCATGCCCCTGCTTCTGACCGGTCGGGGATTCCGTCGTGACCTTGAAGCCAATGGCTGCCTTGCAGTACACGCTCCTTTAGAAGGTGGAGCCGAAACAAGGTTGTTGCGCCGTCTGCGTGGTGCTGGTTATCGCACACGCATGACTTCGGCCCGGGGATTGGGCGATCCGGAGGTCTTTCTGACCCAAAAGCACGGCATCCGTCCACCGCACNTGGGGCATCACAGTGTTGGCCGTGGTGCTGCAGTTGGTGAGGTNCAAGAGGTTGCACCCCAGNTCGGCGATCTGTTCGAGGGCAATNATCCCGTTGCTCTGTGGNTGTTGGAGGGTCGGGTGTTGTCCCGCTCGGAACTGCTCTCGCTTTGTGATCTTTGTCGCCGAGAACCTCGCCTCAGGATCATTGTTGAGATGGGTGGATCGCGCAATCTGCGATGGGAGCCAATGACCAAACATCTGAACGGCTAAGTCCGGAGCAGGCTCTTCAGCAGGGGCGTTGGGTCAAGTTGATCTGTGGGGCCAGCAATCAAGACCTCCCTGCGATTGCTGATCTTTGTGCCGTCTTCACAGCGGCAGGCGTTCATTGCATCGATGTCGCCGCTGATCCCGCCGTGGTTCGGGCAGCACGTGAAGGCCTCGACTGGGCCGCTGCTCGTTGGGAGCGACGTCCCTGGTTGATGGTCAGCCTCAGTGATGGAAGTGATGNCCACTTCCGCAAAGCCTGGTTTGATCCCTCACGCTGCCCTGCTGCCTGCCGCCGACCGTGCGAACGAATCTGTCCTGCTGAGGCAATCCCATCTCGTCAGGGCATTGATCAGCAGCGTTGTTATGGCTGTGGGCGTTGTGTTCCGGCCTGTCCGTTCGGACTCATTGAGGCGCGTGATCACCGCTTGCTGCCCGAGCAGGTGATTCCANTGCTTCAGGTGATGGATCCGGATGCTGTGGAGATCCATACCTCTCCCGCTCACGATCAGGCGTTTTTCTCTCTTGTGAAGCAACTGGCTGCCCAAGGTGTGCGGTTGCGTCGATTAGCAGTGAGTTGCGGACTGGAAGGCCATGGCCTTGATCAGGCCCATTTGGCTCGCACCCTCTGGCAGCGGTATGCCTGCCTGCGGGCTGAAGGTTTTTCACCTCTTTGGCAACTGGATGGCCGGCCGATGAGTGGTGATGTCGGAGCCGGCACCGCCCGCAGCGCCGTTGAGCTCTGGCGCGGAATTCGAGCGTTGGCGCCTCCGGGGCCCCTGCAGCTGGCGGGAGGGACCAATTCCGCCACGGTGCAGCAGCTGGATCCGCATGAAAGGCCTGCCGGTATCGCCTTTGGTGGATCNGCCCGACGCTTGCTGATGCCCTTGCTGAAGGAGGCACAGAACCGAGGTCAATCCCTGCGAGACTGGCCAGACGGATGGGAATCCGGTCTGGCCGCAGTTCAGCAGCTGGTGACGCCGTGGCTGGAACGGCCCTGCTAGAAGGCAATCAGTGCTGTTGCCTATGAGCACGCAGAGGGTCACTGACGATCTCGATCGGCTTCTCGCGCTGCTTCCGGATGCAGTGCAGGCCGAACTCAGAACGGATGAGCGCCGAGAGCAGTTGCTTGAAGTGGTGTTGGATTTGGGGCGTCTCCCGGAGGCGCGCTATCCCGGGCGCGCTCTGGCACTTGGTGCATCGCCATTGACACGGGATGACCTGGCTGCTGTTGTGGCCAGGATCGGATCCTTCGGAGCAGACAACCGGGCGGGCATCGAGCGAACGCTTCATCGCATCAGTGCCATNCGNAATCGCCAGGGTGATGTTGTTGGGCTCACCTGCAGGGTTGGTCGTGCTGTTTTCGGCACGGTTGCCATGGTGCGCGATCTGCTGGATGGGGGGCAATCGCTCCTCTTGATGGGACGACCGGGCGTTGGAAAGACCACAGCCCTGCGCGAGATCGCGCGGGTTCTGGCTGATGACCTGCAACGGCGGGTTGTGGTGATTGACACCAGCAATGAGATTGCTGGAGACGGAGATATTCCTCATCCCGCCATCGGTAGGGCCAGAAGGATGCAAGTGGCCCGGCCGGAACATCAGCATCAAGTGATGATCGAAGCGGTTGAGAACCACATGCCTGAGGTCATCGTGATCGATGAAATCGGCACGGAGCTTGAAGCTCAGGCAGCCCGCACCATTGCCGAGCGTGGCGTGATGCTGGTNGCCACCGCCCATGGCAACGCCCTTGCGAATCTGATCAAGAATCCCACCCTCAGTGATCTTGTCGGCGGGATTCAGTCCGTCACCCTCGGCGACGATGAGGCCCGTCGTCGTCGCAGCCAGAAAACGGTGCTTGAGCGTGCTGCTGAACCCACCTTCCCAGTGGCGATCGAAATGCATAGCCGTCACCGCTGGGCCGTGCATCCGGACGTCGCCACAACCGTTGATCAGTTGCTTCGCGGGGTTCCTCCCANTGTCCAGGAAAGAGAGCTGACTCCGGAGGGTGGTGTTCAGTTGGTGGATCCGCCTGAAGCGAAGGGGCGACTCCGTCGTCCCTCCCTTGCGGTTGTCTCCATGCCGGCGCCTGAGGTTCCCGTGGGAGTTGATGAGNCCCCCGAGGAGGAGGTGTTGATCAGCAGTGACGACCTTCAGGTGCTCTGCTGTGGCATTACGCCGCGCTTGGTGGAGGAGGCCATTCGTTCCCATCGCTGGCCCGCGCGGGTGGTGGAAGATCTCAGCGAGGCGGATGTGGTGCTCAGCATCCGCCAAGGCTTGAGTCATCAGCCGACGCTGCGCCGTCAGGCGCGGGACCAAAAAATACCGATTTTGGTGATCAAGGCCGATACCTTGCCCCAGGTCACGCGAGCTCTGGAACGCTTGCTCAGTCGCCGTGAGAACGCAACAGCTGAAGCTGCGTCCTCCTTGGATCCCGGCTCTCAGGATGACGAGCTGGCGGCTCTCGAAGAGTGTCGCCTCGCTGTGGAGCGTGTGGTGATGCCCCAAGGTCGTCCCGTCGAACTCTTGCCCCGTTCGGAGCGTGTCCGACGCATGCAGGCGGATCTTGTGAGTCGTTACCGCTTGCGCAGCGATGTGTTCGGTCAGGCAGAGGGTTGCCGCTTGCGGGTCTTTCCCCCCTGATGAGCAGCCTTTGGATTGACGAAGTGTTGGCTGCTGTGCGTAACTATCTGTACGCCGGACGACCGCGGATCGCGGGTTCTGCCGGAACAATGGGCCGTCGCCAAGCGGTAAGGCAGCGGGTTTTGGTCTCGCCATTCCTAGGTTCGAATCCTAGCGGCCCAGTTTTTTCTCATGACAGATCGGCCTCTCGTCGTCTTCGATTTTGATGGCGTCATTGTTGATGGAATGGCGGAGTACTGGTGGAGTGCAAGCCATGCCAGTCGCCGTTTGAATCTCAGCTCTGGAGAGCTGTCGCCCGATCAGGTGCCCGATGCCTTTCGACGTCTGCGTCCTTGGGTTCATCACGGCTGGGAAATGGTTCTGCTCGCCTCTGAACTACCGCATCTGGATCTTCAGGCTTGGTTGAGGGACTACCGCATGGAGCAGGCCCGCGCCCTTGAACGGCGCGGTTGGAGCGCAGTGGATCTGCAGGCCGCGCTGGATGAAACCCGCCGTGATGCGGTGCGTGATAACCGCTCTGCTTGGTTGCAACTTCACCAGCCCTATCCCGGGCTGGTGGAGCGTTTGCAGCGGTTTGATGCAGAAGGCGTCGACTGGGCCGTTCTTACGACGAAAACGGCTGAATTCACAGCGGAATTGCTTGACAGTGTCGGGTTGCATCCCTGGCGCCTGGATGGCCGTGAGGCTGGCGCCAAGCCTGAGGTTTTGCTGCGCCTTCAAACGCAACGTCCGCTGATGGCCTTCGTCGAAGATCGCCGCGCAACACTCGAAGTGGTGCGCCGGACTCCTGGGCTGGAACAGCTGCCCTGCCTCCTGGTGAACTGGGGTTATCTGCGGCCGGATGACCGTGAGAATTTGCCGAGCGGCATCAAGCTGATTGCGCTCGACGACCTGGCTGAGCCCCTGGCGCGATGGCTCTGATTCGCTAGGGTACGTCTGTACTACATGGGACGATCTGTCGCCTCCGTGGCATTGGATCTCTCGTTCCTTAGTTTCAGGTCGCTTCCATGCCTGCAGAGATGAAATCCCCGTCTTCCGATCCTCGCTCCTCAGGTGAGCGGGACAAAGCTCTCAATTTGGTGCTTGGGCAGATTGAGCGCAATTTCGGTAAGGGTTCGATCATGCGGTTGGGCGATGCCTCCCGCATGAGGGTGGAGACCATCTCCACCGGAGCTCTCACCCTGGATTTGGCTCTTGGTGGTGGTTATCCCAAGGGGCGTGTGGTCGAGGTCTATGGGCCGGAAAGCTCTGGTAAGACCACCCTCACTCTGCATGCGATTGCCGAGGTGCAGAAGCGTGGAGGTGTGGCGGCTTTCGTGGATGCCGAGCATGCCTTGGATCCTGTTTATGCCGCCTCCCTCGGTGTGGATATCGAGAACCTGCTGGTCTCCCAGCCGGATACCGGTGAGATGGCTCTTGAGATCGTTGATCAGCTGGTGCGATCCGCGGCGGTGGACATCGTGGTGGTTGACTCCGTTGCTGCCCTCACGCCCCGCGCTGAGATCGAGGGGGAGATGGGGGATTTGGCGGTTGGTAGTCAGGCTCGCTTGATGAGCCAGGCCATGCGCAAGATCACCGGAAACATCGGCAAATCCGGTTGCACGGTGATCTTCCTCAACCAGTTGCGCCTCAAGATCGGCGTGACCTACGGCAACCCGGAAACCACCACTGGTGGCAACGCGCTGAAGTTCTATGCCTCCGTTCGTCTCGACATCCGACGCATTCAGACCTTGAAGAAGGGCACTGAGGAGTTTGGGATCCGCGCCAAGGTGAAAGTGGCGAAGAACAAGGTGGCTCCGCCGTTCCGGATCGCAGAGTTCGACATTCTCTTTGGCCGCGGCATCAGCACGTTGGGCTGCCTGCTGGATCTGGCGGAAGAGACCGGTGTGGTGATTCGTAAGGGCGCCTGGTACAGCTATGAGGGCGACAACATCGGCCAAGGCCGTGACAACACGATTGGCTGGATGGAGGAAAATCCTGAAGCTGCCGCAACGATTGAGACGCTCGTCCGTCAAAAGCTGACGGAGGGTTCTGAAGTGAAGGCGAACTCCATGCGTCCCCTCGCCGCTGCGGCCAGAACGTCCGCTGACAAGCCAAAAGAAGCTAAAGCTGCAGAATCAGCTGCCTGATTTCAGCTGGTGCTGGCCAGTGACTCCTGCTTGAGCCACTGGCCCTGCTGCACAAGATCAGCCATGCGCTGAAGCTCTTGAATCGCTTCGGCGCCTTCCAGCTTCACCAGCTCTCTGCCGTTGCGTGATTCCACCCAGCTGATCCCGAAGTCGGAGACGAGAAAGCGCACCATGTGGCCATCTCCGAGATCAGCAACAAAAGAGGCTCCGTGGCCGTCACGTCCATCCCCGCATGAGTAGCAGGAGGCTGTGATCCCTGTCGTCTTAAGACTTGTAGCCAGAGCTTCGAGGCTCATCACCAGGTCTTGAACAACAGATCTGTAGTGCTCGGCCAAACGCGGAAACATGCCTGAGTCTCCAATGAGACCCAGTCTAAAGGTTTTCTTTTGTTTTTGTCGGCAGGCTTCGGCTCAAGGCATATCGGACAGGGTCCACCAGCCGGCGGCAGGACCGATAAACCGCACCGTCACCCAGAGCACCACCATGGCTCCGATGCCGATCCAGGCCCCCCGCGTGGTGACTGCCATGAACTGTTGGGTCTGGTTGCGCGTCAGCGGAAACCAAGGAACGACCCGTGGAGAGGTGTCCACGCTGCCGGCGTTGGGTTTCTGCTGGCGCGGCGGCAACCCTTGTGCGGCTCGTCGTCGAGCTTCTCCCATTGCCGTATCGACGCTGCCTTGAGGTTAGGCCGTGAATCAATTGGGGAGCAGTCGTTGGAGCGGAATCCATGGCTCGAGGCGCTGCAACACCTCGTCACCCCAGCTTCGGCCACGCAGGCGACCATCCAGCACAGCCAAACGTCCACCGGATCGGCGAAGCGGCGCAATGGCCGATGGAATGAGGCACAAGGCTTCCGGAAGGAGCAAATCTCGAAACCAATCCTCCCCCTGTTGCTTCAACCGTTCCACCCGCGCGGCCGTCAGAGGGTTGTCCAGACTTGCGATGGGCAGCAAGCCAACGATGATCTGATCAGGCTCGGGCAGTTCGCATTGATGCACAAGCCACCAGTTCCAGTCGCAAGTCACAACGCCGTTGGAGTCCGGGGCTGTCGTGGCCTCCACCACTCTCCGACCAAATTCAGCTGCCAGAGAGCTGGTGAGTTGGAGTCGGAGTTGCTGATCGTTAATCAGGATGATGGTGAGGCCGGCTTGCCCCAAAATCAGCCTCCGGCTTTCCTCCAGTAGATGCTTGGAATAGATCTTCGTGTTGGGTAGTGGCTGGCGTCGTGGTGCGTAGAGGGGGAGAGGCTCGTTCAACTCCCGCTCGCGCAATGAAGCTCTGACATCAGGACGAATGGCCGCCTGACGGAATTCAAGTTCGAGGCGGCCGTTGTCTCCGTTGCTGCTCAGCATCAGGCTGGGATGACTTTGAAGAAGGTCTCCAACAAGGTCCAGAGGTTCTAGAGGGGCCAGATTCCAGCTCCAGTGGAGGAGCTTGTGATCGAGTTCTGCCCACTCCGCCCATTGGCTCGGATCGATTTGCACGATGTCCCGCCAAGGGGATGGGCAGTCGTCCATCAACCGCAGCAAATCGCGCAGGCTCTGGGACGCGGCACCCTCCATCCGCATGCAGGCATCTGTTCTCGTTGCTCGAGTGAACAGCTGGCGACTCATGCGGTCATGCAGCTCCAGCAATGCACTTTCCGCATGCGGACAGGCATGGCGAAGCTCATCCCAATGATGGTTCTCAATCCGGATGCTGAGCTGCTCGCGCATGCGGACGCTCAGCTGATCCATTTCGGGAATCAGCAATTGGCGTTCGCCCAGCTGTTCTTGACGATGCGCGTCGATCAGTTCGGCGACGCTGAGCAGCCAGAGCTGGTTCCCCTTCGGAGCCGTGCTGCCTTGCCAGCACGGGAGTCGGAGTCCCTGCTTGCGGAGCCGCGGGATTTCTAGCCTGAGCAGTCGACGCCGCTGTTGTGCTGTGAGCACCAGGGCACCCGCGTTTGGAGCAAGGCAGAGGGGTACCAGTAGACCCAACCACCAGCGCTCACCACTGCTCGGTGGAAGCTGCACCAATGTGGTGTCGCGTCGTCGCAGGCTTCGTCCCACCAGTCGGCTCAAGGTGAGGTGATGCGGCCAGCTGGATTCTTCCCGGCGAAGCAGGCTCTTGATCTGTTGGTGGGCCTGCGCTTCCAGCATTGAGGAACCTTAAACAAGGCTTCTGGGGCAATCGGTTCACGGCAACCCATCCATCAACATGGCTTTACGACCCGGCAGGAATGATGACGGTGCAACCAGGACGTGCCGGGATCGTGGGCCTCGGTCTGATTGGTGGATCCCTCGGATTGGATCTGCAGTCCCGTGGCTGGACGGTTCAGGGGCTCGTGCATCGGCAGGTCACGGCGGATCGCGCGATCGATCGGGGCCTGGTGAACTCCATTTCGACAGACCCCGCTTGTCTGTCTGGATGCGATTTGGTGATCTTGGCGCTGCCGATTCCCTTGCTTCTTGATCCTCCCGCAGAACTTCTTGCGGCGATTCCCCCTGCAGCAGTGGTCACGGATGTGGGCTCGGTGAAGCAACCGGTGTTGGCGGCTTGGCGCCATCGGCACCCTCGGTTTGTGGCCAGTCATCCCATGGCCGGAACCGCTTTGGCAGGTGTTGAAGCCGGTACGCCGAACCTCTTCTGCGGACGCCCCTGGATCGCCACTCCCGATGGAGACACTGATCCCAGCGCCCTGGCAACGGTGAAGGATCTGGCTGTCAGTCTCGGTAGCCACTGGCTCACAGCGTCTGCATCACAGCACGATCAAGCGGTGGCGCTGATTTCGCACATGCCGGTGCTGGTGAGTGCCGCACTGCTGAGGGCGGTGGGGGATGAGCGTGATCCAGAAATCCGCCAGCTGGCAGCCGCCCTTGCCTCCAGTGGATTTGCCGATACGTCTCGGGTTGGCGGAGGGAACCCCGATCTGGGAGTGGCCATGGCCTCGAGCAACCGTGATGCAGTTCTGAGAGTGTTGGCGGCCTATCGCTGGAGCTTGGAGCAATTGGAAGATGCTGTTCTCCAAGAAAACTGGTCGCAGCTCCATGTTGAGCTCAAAAGAACCCAGGCTTTACGTCCAGATTTTTTACAGCCTTTGGGCGATATCAACGCTGAAAACTGAGGGGTATGCCTCTTTTGGCCATCAGCTGGCGGCAGACATTCAGTGCTGAGAGGCTGACGCCTGCAGTTCCTTCTCCTGGATGGATGCTGTCACCGCAGAGCCAGAGCCCTTTCATCGGTGTGCGTCCCGCCAGTCCGAAGGGACCGAACCGATGGGGGTGTTGACCGAGCCCACCAACCATGCCCCGAGGACGGCCCGTCCAGCCCGCAAAGCCGCGGGGGGTGGCCAGTTCGGCATGAAGCCAAGCGTCATCGGGGAGAGCAAGCCAGCTGCTCAGTTCTCCTTGGATGGCCTTGAGCATGGCTTGCTTGCGGGCTTGATAGGCCTCTTCGGCCAGCTCGCACCAGTCACCTGTGGGTGTGAAAACACTGGCAATGAGCGTGGCTTGTCCCGCTGGTGCCCGCCCATCTCCCTCACGGCTGATGGAAACGAACAGGGATCCAGGCGTTTTGCAATCGCGTTGGAGGTGGCCTGGACAAGGATCCGGCAGAGCATCACGTTGCACCACGCCGTAAAGAACTAGGGCTCCGCTTGGTTCCTTGAGAGCCTTGAGTCGGTTTCGATAGCGTTGCGGCATTGGATCCGCAGGGATCAAATCGAGAAGGCATTGGGGCGGCAGGCTGCAGATGACATCTCGGCTCGACTGCTTCACCGTTTGTCCAGAAGCGTTGGTGCTTGCAACGCACCAGCCCGCTGTTGTGGGGGTCATGGTCTTGACCCGATGTCGCATCAGAACCTGCCCACCATCCCTGCGGATTGACTGCAACAACAGCTCGCTCAGCACCTGCATGGATCCTTCCAGATGCCAGAGGCCCAGAGGTGACTGGGCCATCTGCAGGACAGTGGCTCCATAGAGCGCTGCTGTTTGATCCGCTGGTTCCTGCGAATAGAGCTTCAGCTGTAGATCCAGGAACCGCCGCAAGCGCTGGTCGTTCCCACAGCCGCAGAGCTGCAGCAGGTCGGCCACGGTGAAGCCTGTGAACAAGCTGGAGGCCACGGTTGCTGGCCGCACGGCCCGAATCAGGGTGCTGAGTTCCCAGGCGGAGCGGGGGGTGACCACAGGATCTCGACCAGCAAAAGCCCAGTTGCTGGCGTGCAGCAGTTGGCAGAGCTCCCAGAACCTTTGGCTGCCAGGGAAGTGATGTTGCCGTTCTTCTGCCCAGCGCGCTGGGTCATGCCACAGGTGAATGGGTGACGAGCCGTCGCCAAGGTCGACGACACATCCAGGGTCGAGAATCTTGGCCGCCGGAAGCGGCAGATCCAGGTGTTGCATCAGGCACTGGTGACTCCCCCCTGGTTCGAGCCCTGCAACCTGGGTTGCACCAACGTCGAACACCCAGGCTCCGCGGCGAAATGTTCCAGCACATCCACCAGCCTGGTGATGCGCTTCCAGCAGGGTGACCTGCACACCATCGCGGGCTAGCAGGGCTGCTGCTGTGAGCCCCGCGATGCCGCCACCCACCACGATCACACTGGAATCGCTCACGCCATCCCCACGAATCGGTGCATGCTGGCAACAGCTGTGCTGAGGCGAGGGTGAATCACGAACTCCGCCAGGAACTTCAGGGCCCTGGTGGACCCTTAGGGGGAAGGGAGGTTGTGGATGTGGTGCCCATCAGCGGTGGTTGCATTCATCAGGCCTGGCGGGTTCAGCTCTGTGATGGGTCGAACGTGTTTGTCAAGAGTGGCCCTCCGGAGGCCATGGCGCTGTTTGAGGTGGAGGCGGATGCCCTCAACGCGCTGCATGGTTATGCGAATGCGGAGTTGCTGGTGGTGCCCCAGCCCTTGGCGGTGGCGAGCCTGAGTCACGATGCCGTGCTTGTGCTCCCCTGGATGGAGTTGAGAGGAGGGGATCAGGCTCGCCTTGGTCAAGGACTGGCCCTCTTGCACCAGTCATCCGCCGCAACAGGCCCGGGACGCTACGGCTGGACGCGCGATGGATTTATCGGTGCCGGCCCCCAGCCAGGTGGTTGGCGTGATGCCTGGGGCGATGCATTTGTCGAGCTCCGTCTGCTGCCTCAGCTCAAGCTCTTGAACGGTCTTGGCCTCGAACAACCGGAGCTAACGCGTTTGCTCAGCGCTCTGGCACAACGCCTGAATCACCTCGATGTTGCTCCGTCCCTCGTTCACGGGGATTTGTGGGGGGGGAATGCGGCCACCCTCACGGACGGGCGGGGAAGTCTGTTTGACCCCGCCAGCTGGTGGGCTGATCGGGAGGTGGATCTGGCCATGACCCATCTGTTTGGCGGTTTCAGCCAATCGTTTTATCGCGCCTACCAAAAGGTGCTTCCCAGTCGCCCCGGAGCCTCAGAGCGCATCGAGATCTACAACCTGTATCACCTCCTAAACCACGCCAATTTGTTTGGCGGCGGGTATGTGAAGCAAAGCCTGGCCAGCCTTCAACAACTGGCCAGGCTGCTCATCAACTAATCAGCCCAGGTATTCCTGGCGCAGGGACTGAACCCGTTGAACGAGGGCGTTGCGCTTTTCACTGGTGGTGAGGTTCTTCCAACTCCACTGGCCGACCACAACAACGCCGAGAAGCTCCAGCAGGCCAGGAACCACAGGAAGCAGATTGATCGTGTCGAGGATGCCCTTGATCAGGATCTGAGCGACGATCACAGCAGCGAAGATGCCGACGATCTTGCCGATGCGACCCATCTGGTTCCAGTCGACCTGGTCGAGGGTTTCGTTCACCTTGCCCAACACTTCGCTGTAGCGCTCGGTGAACGAGGTGGTGTCTTCGGTGCTGGTGGCAGACGCTTCCACCGCAGGGGTCGCGTCGGTCGCGGGGTCCTTAACTTCAGTGGTGGCGTCACTCATGGGACCGACGGAATCCTTCACATTTCCAGCAGAGCGTATCGGTGTAGAGGGCTTCTCGCCATCCATTCTGCGGATGAATCACCGTTGTCACACCCTTCTGCGCCAGACGCTGATGGCTGTGCACCCTGAAGAGGGCTGTGCTCTGCTGATCGGATCTGGTCTTCAGGGGGATGTTCTCAACCTGACAACTGTCTGGCCCTGCTGCAATGTTTGGGGCTGCGGCAACCGCCACAAGCGTTTTTTGCTGGATCCCCGAGAACAATTGGCGGCGCAGCAATGGGCCCGTCGACACGATCAATGTGTTCTGGGCGTTGCTCATTCCCATCCAGCTGCCGCCGCTGAACCCTCCGTTCATGACCGACGCTGGGCTGAACCGGAGCGGGTCATGCTGATTGTTGCCGCCGCTGGCGGCATCGGGGCTTGGTGGGTGCAGAGGGATCGCACACTCACGGACATCACGATTCAGGTCTGGGACACTCGAAAACATGGAGAACGCGCAGGCGCTGAGTGCTGATGAGCGTGGCCGCTATGCCCGCCATCTGATCCTTCCGGAGATCGGTGTGGAGGGGCAGAGCCGCCTCAAAGCGGCCTCCGTCCTTTGCGTCGGAGCGGGTGGGCTTGGCTCTCCGCTTCTGCTCTACCTGGCTGCAGCAGGGGTCGGGCGGATCGGAATCGTCGACGCGGATGTCGTGGAGAATTCCAACCTGCAACGTCAAGTGATCCATGGCTCAGCCTGGATCGGTCGATCCAAAGCACAGTCGGCAGCTGCCCGCATTGCAGATCTCAATCCTCACTGTGCGGTGGAGGTTCATGAGCAGATGCTGTCGATTGACAATGCCCTGGAGCTGATCGGTCCGTATGACCTGGTGTGTGATGGCACGGACAATTTCCCCAGCAGGTACCTGATCAACGACGCCTGCGTCCTGCTGGGTAAGCCGCTGGTTTACGGATCTGTGCAACGGTTTGACGGTCAGGTGACCGTGTTCAACCGCACAACAGCCAGCCCGAATTACCGGGATCTGTTGCCAGAACCCCCTCCCCCAGGTGCTGTTCCGTCCTGCAGTGAGGCGGGTGTGATGGGAGTGATGCCCGGTCTGATTGGTGTGATGCAGGCCACCGAAGCGATCAAGCTGATTACAGGGGTTGGTTCATGCCTCGATGGCCGGCTCTTGGTGGTGGATGCTTTGACGATGCGGTTTCGGGAACTGACGTTGAAGGTGGATCCATCCCGAGCACCAATCAGCAACCTGATTGACTACCGCGAGTTCTGCCGGCCGGAGCCTTCTCGCATGGACAGCATCAACGTCACTGAACTAAAAGCCTTGCTGGATTCGGCAGCGGACCAGGTCGCCCTGATCGATGTCCGCAATCCGGCGGAGGCTGAGGTGGCAACGATCCCCGGAAGCCAGTTGATCCCTTTGGCAACCATCGAGAGCGGCGAGGCCTTGGATCGGATTCGAACGTTGGCGAATGGTCGTCGTCTTTTGGTGCATTGCAAGTTGGGTGGCCGCTCAGCCCGTGCGGTGGAACTGCTCGCCCAACAAGGGATGGCTGCAACCAATGTCGAGGGGGGGATCGATGCCTGGTCGCAGCATGTGGACCCTGCTGTGCCTCGCTACTGATCAGCGGGTCAGTAGTCCACACCTCGCTTGAGATCCACGCCCTGCTCGGCGTAATGCTTGTGGCACACCATCTCGGAGTGAATGCTGGCCAGATCGAAGTAGGCGGGTTGGTTTTTGCAGCGCCCGGTGATGATCACCTCGGTTTCCGCTGGTTTGCGCAGCAGCGTCTGCACGATCGGTTCCACGGGCAAGAGTTCGAGGTCGACCGTCGGATTCAGTTCATCGAGGATCACCGTTTTGTAGAGCCCGCTTGAGATGGCGGCCCTGGCGATCTCCCAGGCACGCTCCGCCTCGACGTAATCGATCGGTTCCTGCTGGCCGCGCCAGACGATCGCATCACGGCCGGAGCGGAGGTGATCCACCAGATGGGGATAGCTCTCACGCAGGGCAGCAATGGCTGCATCTTCGGTGTAGCCGGTTCCGCCCTTGAGCCATTGAAGAATCAAAACGCGATGGCTTTTGTCCTGACTGATGCCGCGCCCGATGGCTTGGAGCGCTTTACCCAACGCGCTGGTGGATTTGCCTTTTCCCTCGCCGGTGTAGATCTCAATGCCGCTGCTCATATTGAGAGGGATCACCCGCTCCTCCTCAAGCCCCGGGCGACGGTGTGCCCGCATCTCCGAGTGCAGGTCTGCAGTTCGCACCAAAGCTGCAGGAGCAGCACGGCCGGTGACGATGATTTCCATGCCCTGTGGACGGCTGCCCAGGGTTCTCACCACGTCGTCGAGATCAAGGAGGCCAAGATCGAGCACTGGATTGAGCTCGTCGAGCACCACAACGGAGTAAAGAGCGCTGGCAATGGCGCCCTTGGCGATCACCCACCCCCGTTGGGCTTCGTCGCGGTCGAAGCGGGTGGCTTCATCGGCCGTGAAGTGGTCTGCCCGCCCGGTGCGGAGGTGGTCGATCAGATGCGGGAAGCCCTGCTGAAGGGCTTCGATCGCAGCATCCTCGTCATAAGCCCGTCCAGGACCCTTGAGAAACCGCAGCAGCAGAACTCGCGTCTGCCGCTGTTCACAAATGCCCAGCCCGATTGTGCGGAGCACGACTCCCAGGGCGGCCTGGCTCTTGCCTTTGCCTTCTCCGTCGTAGACATGCAGCTGGCCGTGGCTGCGCTCACGGCTGTCGGCTGCGGTAACAATGCCGATGCTACGAGGCATGGGTGCGGCTCTTACCGTTGGAGCCTACCTAGATCGAACGGGTTGACCCACTGATGTTCCGGTTGCAAGAGCCCTTGCCAACGCGTGAGGAGCAGTTGCTCCAGGATCTCCGCCAGTGGCTGAATGCGCAGTCGAGTCTTTGTGTGGCCTACTCCGGCGGTGTTGACAGCACCCTCGTAGCGGCGATCGCTTTTGAAGCCAAAGGTGATGCTGCTCTTGCTGTGACAGGGGTTTCCCCTGCTCTGGCTCCCCACCTGCTCCAGGAAGCGAGGGATCAAGCATCGTGGATCGGCATTGCCCATCGGGAGTGCGCGACTGCTGAGTTGCAAGATCCCGACTACAGCCGCAACCCTGAGGATCGTTGCTTCGCCTGTAAGCGGGAGCTCCATCGCCATTTGCAGCCCATCGCCGAAGAGGCAGGAGATGCGTTGGTGATTGATGGGGTCAATCTGGATGACCTCGGTGATCACCGCCCTGGCATTGAGGCCGCTCGTCAGGCCGGAGTTCGTTCGCCTCTGGCGGAGCTCTCCATCGATAAAACAGCGATCCGTTTGTTGTCCAAGGCTTTGGGCTTCCCCTGGTGGGACAAGCCTGCTCAGCCTTGCTTGGCCTCACGTTTCCCCTACGGCGAAACCATCAGTGCCGATCGGCTGCGGCGTGTTGGGCAGGCTGAAGCTTGGTTGCTTTCCCGAGGGTTTTCGCGGGTCAGGGTTCGCAGTCAGGGGCTGGCGGCTCGGATCGAAGTGCCTGAAGACCGGCTTCAGGACGTTCTGGACCTTTCCAGGGGCGATGCTCTCGTTCAGGCCTTCCTTTCGCTTGGGTTCACATCCGTGAATTTGGATCTGGAAGGCTTGGTCAGCGGCAAGCTGAATCGACGCTGACCAGGTTGAGTCGCAGGGCTACTGAACCTTCGCTTCGGCTTCGAATGGTTCCCGGACATGGGTCGCTACCGCGGCCGGGGTTTCACGCAGGAAGCTCTTCAAAGCATGCCGCTTCGCTTGAAGCTCGCTGCGGAGAATGGCACAGGCCAGTTCCGGCATTGTGTGGTCACCGCAGGTGAACACATCGATGGCTGCATAGCCAGACTCGGGCCAGGTGTGAATCGAGATGTGGGATTCCGCCAACAGGGCCAGGCCAGTCACGCCCTGAGGCTCGAATTGATGGGTGATCAGATTCAGCAGCGTCGCACCAGCGCCCTTGGCGGCTGAGGTGATCGTTGTGCGGATGAAAGCTTCGTCGTTGAGCCGACTGGGTTCACAGTCGTAGAGCTCGAGGATGCAGTGTTTGCCAACCATGTCGGTGGCTTGAATCTCAGCGCTGCCCCATCCCGGATTGGGATGCAGGTCAGAGAAGGTCTGCTCCATCAGGCGTAGAAAAAAACAGTGAACCAGACTATCTGATGTTCAGGTCTGGTCTCAGCTCTCTCTCGCCGAGAACCTGGGCCTGCTTCTTCCACCCGCCTGCGAAGCCATCCAGATGCGTGGCGCTGACAAGGCATTGGTGGGAATCTCCAACCGCTTCCAGCAGGAGTTGCTGTCGGGTTGGGTCGAGCTCCGCCAGAACGTCATCCAGCAGGAGCAGCGGTGGTTCGCCGCAGAGTTGGGTCACCAGCTCCAGTTCTGCGAGCTTCAAGCCCAGAACCAACGAGCGCTGCTGACCCGCTGAGCCAAAACGGCGGGCTGGATTACCCCCCAGCAGCAGGTTGATCTCATCGCGATGGGGGCCGATCCGGCAGCTGCCAAGCCGTTCTTCCTCAGGCCGCTGCTCGCGCAGCTGCTCCTCAATGGAGAGCCGCCAGCGTTCTTCCTCTTCTGGCTCCTCCAGCCTGCTACCGGGCCGGTACACCAGTTCAAGTCGTTCCGTTCCGCCACTGAGGTGGGTCTGCCACCGCTGGGCGATCGGCTCAAGTCGCTTGAGAACCCGACGCCGCCTGCGATGAATCCGGGTGCTCACCAGTGCCATCTGGACGTCAAAGGCATCCAGCAGGGCATTGCGTTCCGTGCTGGCTCGATGCCGCTGGCGCCAGAGCTGGGTGCGCTGTCGCAGCAGCCTGCTCAGGCGAGTGATCAGGTCTGCATAGACCGGTTCCAGCTGCAGGACCACCCGATCCAGCCACTGACGCCTGAGTGCAGGTTCGCCGCGCACCAGCTCCAGATCCAAGGCACTGAAGCCGATGCAACGCAGCGGCCCAATCAGATCCAGTTGCCGTTCAAGCCGCTTTCCGTTCCGGCGGGCCTGGCGACCACCGTTCCTGCGAAGTTCAAGTTCGAGGCGGTCACCGTCTCCAACCTCGGCGCGGATGAGGGCTTCAGGTGCCTCCCAGTGAATCAAATCTCGGTCCTGGCTGCAGCGGTGGGATCGAAGGCTGCCAAGCAGTTCGACCGCTTCGAGCAGATTGGACTTTCCGATGCCGTTCGGCCCGATCACCAGGAGCTTCGGCTCCGTCAGCTCCAGCTGAAGAAGCGTGTGGTTGCGGAACCCCTGCAGCTGGAGCCTGTGAAGCCGGATGGGTGCTGGGACGACCTTTGGCTAAGGTACTTGTATCGGGGCGTCAGCCGCTCGATTCTGCTGCGGCTTATGCCGTTGGTGGGCATGTAGCTCAGTTGGATAGAGCATCAGATTCCGGTTCTGAGGGTCGGGGGTTCGAGTCCCTCCATGCTCGTTTTTGATCAGATCTTCAGCTCAAGCTGAGGCCCATGGCACGAATTCCATTGGGGTCAATGACAAAGCCCTGGCTCTTCAGCGCGTCTAGAGCATCGGCTGGTGCCGATACGGAAAGGCTGCAACCCGGCAGGTCGCGTCGCAAGATGTGGAGAGCCCGGTGCACCAGCACCGTGAAAAGGATTGCCTGATCTGCTCCAGGCTTTGCGGCCAGGTTCCAGAGATTGGCATTGAGCGCCAGGTCACTGGTGGCGCGAACGAAACCGGCCAGTTCATCGCACTCGACCTTGATGATGCTGATGTGCCACAGGCTGCGTTCGAGGGCCAGTGTCCAGCGCTCTGCGTCGTGGGCGGATTCCCCGCAACTCGTGAGCAGAGCATTGAGTTGCTGTGCCGTGGGCGGAGGGCTGGTTTCAATCCGATACCCATCCGGAAGTTGAGGAATAGCGGATTGCTTAAAGAAGGGAAGCAAAATCGATCAACCGGTATTGCGCATGCCTGCAGCAATGCCGTTCAAGGTGAGCAAAGCGCCGCGGAGCAGTTCACTGCGGCTGTAGGTGCGGTTGTCCTCCGGGTTGCCTGGCGTTTCGCTCATCGGGGGTTGGCGGTTCTGATCCCGGAGTCGTTTCAACAGGGCGACCTGGAGAAAGCCAAGCGGCACGATTGTGCGATTGCGAAGGTCTACTGATAGCTGCAATCCCTGATCAGCCCCCAGAAGCCGGGGCTGACCGGTGATTTCCAGCACCAAATTGCGAGTGAGCTCGTATTCCTTGGCGATGACACCGAAGATGGCCTCGAACGCGTCCCGCTGTTCAGGGTGCCCCAGGCTGCTCATGTAGTGATGCGCCAGGTCGAGATCGACCTTCGAGAGGGTCATCTCCACCTTCGAGATCAGCATTCGGAAGAACGGCCAGCGCTGATGCAGTCGCTTCAACAGGTCCAGCTGCTCAGGATCGTTGCCGACTTCTTCGGAAAGAGCAGTGCCGAAGCCAAACCAGCTCGGCAGCAGGAAGCGGCTCTGGGTCCAGCCAAACACCCATGGAATGGCCCTGAGGCTGGAGAGATCCTTGGCCCCGGTTTTGCGGCGGGCGGGCCGGCTGGAGATCTGCAGTTTGCTGATTTCTTCGATCGGGGTGACCTGCTGGAAGAAGGCCACCAAATCGGGGTTGTCATGCACCAGAGATCGGTAATGCTCGCGGGAGCGGGTCGCCAGGCGGCTCATCAGCTGGTTCCAGCTTGGAGTCGCATCGAGCTGGTTGGTGACCAAGCTGTTCTGCACCACAGCTGTGGTGACGGTTTCAAGGTTGTAGAGAGCCAGTTCCGGCAGGCCGTATTTCGACGCCAGAACTTCGCCCTGTTCAGTGATCTTGATCCGCCCCTGCAGGGTTCCGCTGGGTTGGGCAAGGATCGCCTGATAAGCGGGGCCACCGCCGCGACTGACGGAACCGCCGCGGCCATGGAACAGACGCAGGGCAACGTTCTGACGGCTGGCCAACGCTTGAAGGGCAATCTGTGCCTGGTGGATCTCCCAGTTGCTGGAGAGAAAACCTGAATCCTTGTTGCTATCGGAATAGCCCAGCATCAATTCCTGCAGCGGCTGTTTGTTCAGACCGGCCACTGGAAGCAGCTGTCGGTACAGCGGAGTGTTGAACAGGCCTTCCATCACGGCTGGAGCCCGTTGGAGGTCTTCAACGGTTTCGAACAGCGGTACCACCAGAAGCGAGGCCTTCTGATTGGGGGGGTCCACCAGTCCGGTCTCCTTGGCTAGCAGCAACACCTCCAGCAGATCGGAGGCGGTGTGGCTCATCGAGATCACATAGGAGTTGCAGATGCGTTGCCCGAACTCCTCCTGAAGTCGCTGCAGCATCCGGAACACCGCCAGTGTTTCAGCCGTGCTGTCAGACCATCGCGCTGCAGGAGGAATTAAAGGCCGACGGGTCTTCAGTTCTTGAAGCAGCCAGGCCATCCTCTCGGCCTCATCCATCTCTCCATAAGGTTTGGGGAGCTCAAGGTTGCGCGTCAGCTCGTCGATCGCGTCGCTGTGGCGGGTGCTCTCCTGACGGATATCGAGGCTCGCCAGAGAGAAGCCGAAGATATGCACCTGGTGCAGCAACGTATCCAGCTGTTCACAGCTGAGCTCCGTGCTCACCAGGCTGTTTCGCACCAACTCGAGATCGGTGCGGAACTGATCGACGGATGTGTAGTGAAGGGATTCGGCACTTGGGAGTCCATCCAGGGGTGCACTCAGGGCTTCGCAGGGTGTCTGCCATCCGGCTTCAGAAAGCTGATTGTTGCGAGCCAGCGTCCGCTCCAGCTTTTCAAGGACGTAACAGAGTTTCAGGCGGTAGGGCTCGAGGCGGTAGCGCGCCGCTCGGCGCTCATAAATTTCGGGGAAGCGCAAGCGATCCATTTCCAGGGATTCGAGCAGCGCTGGAGCGACCTGACTCCATTGCATGGAGATGCTCAGCTGCTGGCGTAGCGACTGCACGGAGTGGATGTAGAGCTCCAGCATCAACTGGCGCTGATAGCAGGCTGTTCGCCAGGTGATCTCCGGTGTTACCGAGGGGTTGCCATCCCGATCGGAACCCACCCAAGATCCGAACGTGCAGAACGAGGCTTGGGGGACCTGAACATCGGGGTAGTGCCGGTGCAGTGAGCTGATCAAGCGCCGACGCAGCTGCGGCATCGCTTCGAACAACACCTGCTGGAAGTAGTGAAGGGTGGAGTCGACTTCATCGATCACCGTGGGTTTGAACTGGTGCAGCTCATCGGTGCGCCACCAGAGACGGATCTCCTCTTCGAGCTGGCGTCGGAGGTCATCGCGAACCTGATGTGTGATCGGGGTTTCCGATTGCAGTTGTTGCAGCAGATTGGCCACGCGCCGCTGCTTATGGCGGACGGTGTGCCGCACGATTTCAGTGGGGTGGGCGGTGAACACCAGTCGAATATCCAGTTCCCGCAGCAGTGCCTCAACCTGGGCGGGTGGCACATTCATGCGCCGAAGCCGCTCAAACACTTCACCAAAGGTGGCCGGATCGGTTTGATTCGCCAAAGGTGGCGCGAAGGGATCAAACGCATCGCGTGGAGTCTCATCCACGTTGATGCTTGGGCTCAGGCTGTCGAGATAGCTGTCTTCCTCGATGCGCTGCTCAAGGATGTTGATCAGCTGGAAGTAGAGCGAGAAGGCCCGGGCCGCGGCGATGGCCTCGGAGAGATCCATGGCGCGGATCAGCTCAACGATGGCTTCACTGGTGCTGTCACCGTCCGGGCCCTCCAGAGCCACGGGGTCGCTGAGCTGCTTGAGCCGCAGCAGCCGTTCATTCTGTTCGGGCGGACACTCGCTGCGCAGCACCGTCTTCCACAGATCTTCAATGAGATCCAGACGGTGTTGCAGGAGACGTCCCGGACAACTCGCGCCACCACTGACCCTGGGCTGGTCGCCGTTGGAGACAAGGGCGGTGGACTCGGCCATGAAGTCTCCACGCGGCTGCGAACTGGACATGATCATCCCAAACAGGCTTCCAACGTGTTGTTCATCCCCTCTTGGCTTTCCATCTCCGTGATCCCTTGGTGAAGCAGGTCAGTGATGGCGCTACCGCGGTCATGGGCTTCATCCCAGCGCATGGCCTGATTGCCGCGGCTGAGCAGCGCGTGAAGTGGTTCCAGTTTTGAACTGAGGTTGAGCGATGCCGCCAGGGGGCTCATTTCACTGATCAGCTCCTTGATCCAGTCTCGGCAAAGGATTGTGCGTTGATCACGCCAGTGCTGCAGTTCTGCATTCAGGCTCGAGTGGGCAGCGGCCGCATCATTTCTATCGGCGAGGTCCGCGAGCTCATGCAAGGTCAGCGTGCTGGCCCGTAAGGGATCCAGCCTCTCAGGCTCAGCCCGAAGTGAGAGCAGGCGCAGCTCGAGGAGTGCGGTGATGGCCAGCAGCTCGTCTGGGTCGGTCACCAAATCGCAGATGCGCAGTTCAACCCTGTTGAGGTCGTAAGGCCGGCGCGGCCCGTTTGGGCGCACCGATGTCCAAAGGTGGCGTTCGTTGCGCATGGCACCGCTCGCCAGCTGATGCTCCACCCATTGGATGTAGTGGCCGTGATCCCGAAACAAGGGAACGGAGGCTGGAGTGAGGGGGAATTGATGCCAGCGCTGGGAGTGGTGGCCCGTGCGGTGCCCGTCAACAAAGGGTGAACTAGCACTCAGGGCAAGGAGCAAAGCTGCCTCACATCGCACGAGCCGGACGGCGGCAAACAGCCATTCCTCATCTGTAATGCCCAGATTGATGTGAATGCTGGCGGTCACCACTCGCGTTCCATAGAGACGCTCAATCAAGTCGTGATAGGGATTGGAGGGGTCAGAGCGCTCAAACCTGCTGCTATCCCCAAGGCTGAGAGTGCTTCCCGGAAGCAGGGTGAGATTCCTCGTGGTGAGCCATTGGCGCAGCCGGCGCCGTGGCCGCAGCAAGGCCTCCGGGAGGAGGGCGTAATCCGCAATCGGTTCCGTGATGTATTCCAGATTGCGGCGGTCGGGCTCCGTCACGAAATCGGGAAGCTCTGCCGCAACCTGCTCGGCCACACCCACGTGTTCTCCTGTCGACTGCCCGGTGAACAGTTCGACCTCGAAGCCTTTCAACAGAAGGTTCGGAGTGGTCATCCCTTTGGATTCAGGCATGCCAGGGCTGTGAGCATCGCCCGAGCCTTGTTGAGGGTTTCCTCGAATTCAGCGGTGGGTTTGGAGTCGGCCACGATTCCCGCACCAGCCTGCACTTTGACCAGGCTGGCGCCATTGGCATCGGGTTGAACAATCATGGTGCGGATTGTGATGGCGGTGTTGAGAGCACCGGCCAGATCCACCGATCCGTAGACGCCGGAATAGGGCCCACGGGCATCTGGTTCGAGATCATGAATCAGCTGCATCGCCCGGATTTTTGGAGCGCCGCTCACCGTGCCGGCGGGGAAGGATGCCATCAGTAGATCCCACACATCGTGCTCCGGTTTGAGTCGTCCCTCCACTTGGCTCACGATGTGCATCACGTGGGAATACCGCTCGATCACCATNAGATCCTTCACGGAGACACTTCCGGGTTGACAGACCCGGCCCAGATCGTTGCGACCAAGGTCGACCAGCATCACGTGTTCGGCNCGCTCCTTGGGATCGGCCAGTAGGTCTGCCTCCAGTTCCCGGTCTTCGTGGGCTGTGCTGCCACGTGGCCGTGTGCCGGCGATNGGGCGCAGGCTGGCGCGAATGCCCTCAGCAGCCGGTTCTGCCTGCACCATCACCTCAGGGCTGGAGCCGATGAGTTGCCACTCCCCGAAGTCGAAGAAGGCCATGTAGGGGGATGGATTCACCATCCGCAGACTCCGATACAGCTCAAGCGGTGTCTGCGGAACACTGGTTTCCAGCCGTTGGCTGATCACCAGCTGGAACACATCACCTGCGGCGATGTGTTCTTTGGCCGATTCAACGGCGGATTCAAATTCGCTGCGGCTTCGGTTCGAGTGCAGCTCAGGNAGGTCTTTGTTGCTGGCGTCCCATGCCAGTGGCTTCACCGCAGGGAGCGGAGCATCCATCTGCGCCCGCAAACTGTTGATGCGCCCGATTGCTGTTTGCCAGGCCTGCTCCTCATCAACGCCCCCAGTCAGATCCCCGAAGGCCACCGCTGTGATCTGACGCTTCACCTGATCAAAAATCAGGATGGCATCCATGAGCATCCAGACGCCGTCCGGCGGATCGGATGGGCTGCGCGAATGCACCGTGACCGAAGGCTCGATCCAGTTGATCAGCTCATATCCCCACATGCCGTAGAGCTGACCCAAGGGNGGAAGCCCTGGCAGGTTCACGCAGTTGTANGGCTGAAGACAAGTCCGAAGCGACGTAAAGGGATTGCCTTTGAAGGTTTCCGTTCGTCCGTCCCGCCATTGCCGCGTGAGTGTGTCCCCCCTAGCCGAAGCGCTCCAGAGCGGGTCGCAGGCGATCACGCTCCAGCGTCCAAGGGTTTCGCCCCCCTCAACTGATTCGAGGAGAACACCAGGAGGATTCCCATCACCCACCTTGATCCAAGTGGTGAGAGGAGTCTCGAGGTCTGCTGGCCAGCTCTGCGCGAGTGGTATCAGGTTGGCGCCAGCAATGAAAGCCTTATGAAAGGCGTCGCGATCAGGACTGAACATGGGTTGATCATCGCAGCCCTGACCCGGGGATCATGCTCCCCGGGCTTACCTGTTTGCAATCAGGCGTCGAAGGTGTTGCGGCCGCTGAACTTGATGTTGGCGGGGTTGGTGTTCTGTCCGATGCGACGAGGGTTGTGGCCAACCATGGGACGCCCTTCGTTCACCTTCTCGGAGAAAACGCCGTCCTTGGGGTGGAGGAATTCGGTGTCGCCGCCGGGATAGATCCGATAAATCTTGTAGTCCTCAATCCGGGGCTTGAATTTGGTGCGCAATTGGGTGCCAAGGGCNAGGCACTGCTCCTTGCGAGCGAAATACATCAGGTTCTCGCCCTCGTTCATCANGGCTGCGCCGCCAGTGGGTAGTTCGAAGGCCTGTGCGCTCTTGCTGGTCCAGGTGATCGCGTACTTCTCTTCTGTCTCAGCNGAATTCAGGAGGCCGCCAGTGCTGGCGATGTGCTGTGGAAGTTGACCGCTCAACGCCGTTGCTGTCATGGCTGCAGAAATCCAAACGGNCCGTTACGACTGGAAAGTAGCACCGTGATTGGGGGCATATTTGATCCACGTCAGCAACCTTCACACCCGTCAACAAACGGTTCAGCCGGAAGGGATGTGGACGGGGAAGAACACGGTGATGTCTCGCTCGCGCCGCGGNTGATAGCGCCCGCCGAGGCTGGCCATCATCTGGCGGGTTGCATCCTGGCTCAGCTGAAGGCTTCCAGTGCTTGGATCCCAGCTCAGCACCGTGCCAACGTCCTCNCGCTCGACGGTCGNCTCTTCGGGAGATTGGCGGCCCGCCAGCACCACCTGGAACTGCAGCTTGACTCGAGCCCCTGCAGCCTGCAGGTGCAGTGTGAGTTGACNGCCACCGGGTAATCCTCGCGTGGAGCGGTCGATCAGGCCTCCCAGCATCGGTTCGAGCCGTCTGGAGTCGCTGAGGATCTCGGGGAGATCGCTCTCCAANTTGAGTTCCAATTTGATGCCGCGGCGGTCGAGTTGCTCGGTCCATGCCGGAGCCAGCGCCTGAAGGATGGCATCAAGTTCAGTCGGAGCCAGGTTGGCTTCCNCGGGCTGACGCTGCAGTTCCGCTGCATGGAAGATCAGGCCAAAGCGGTCGATCTGCTCGCTGCACTCCACATCAATTTGGCGCAGGCGGCTGACAGCCACCTGTGGCAGGTCCGTGCGACGCAGCAGGGAGCGGATCAGGGTGCGGATCGTGGCAAGGGGAGTGCGCACTTCATGGGTCAGTGCCTCCAGCAGGCTGAGGTCGCTTCCTGATCCAGCCTCTTGGGCGCTCTCCGTGCGCAGCGGTTGGAACATCAGGCTCGGAGCAGCCTCGGTGAGTCGTTCGGCGACACGGGGCCAGAAGCGGCTGGCGAATGTCTCATCGCTCTGCAGGGATCCCAGTTCCTCCAGGGATCGGCGCAGCTGATCGGCCTCGGAAGGAGACTGCTGCTGCAGCCGACGGCCCAGCTGAAGGAGAACATCGCTGAGAGTGGCCGGGTCGCTGCGCATGAGCAGTTGTCTGCCATTGGCTGGACCATGGAGGGCGAGGGCCACCTGGCACTTGGGGGTGATGACCAGCAGAAAAGGATCCAGACCGTCGTCTGGATGCAGCGAGAGCCGCTGAAAGCACTGCAGTGATGTCTTGCTTTGTTCAGTGCAAGCGCGGCCTGGCAGAGCAGAGGGGTGTTCGCTCGGTTCGACCAGTTGATCAGGGGCCCAGACCCAACCCTGGAGATGCTCCAGCAACTCTGGTTCGTATAAGGCGGGCAGGGGAGCTGCCAACCAGATGCCTTGATCAACAGGATGGTCGAGCAGGTCTTGCTGCAGGCTGTCCAGGGCCGCCCACCAGAGCCGCCGCGCTCCGATCTCGTCGCACTGGCCAGGCGGAACATCCTGCGCCAGTTTTTGACGCAGGTCGGTGAAAGAAGGAACGCTCAACGGAGCTGAGTGAACGACCGACGGCTCTGACGGACCACCGATAGACAGAGGCCCAGAGCAATGAAGTTCACCACCATTGCTGATCGGCCGTAACTGAGGAATGGAAGGGGGATTCCCGTGACGGGTCCAAGGCCGATGGTCATGAAGATGTTCACCACAACCTGGAACATCAGCATCGTTCCAATGCCGATCACAACCAGGGATTCGAAGTCAGTTCTTGCGTTCCGGGCGATCTGAAGCAGCCGGGCCATCAACAAGGCAAAGCCCACCACCACAAGACCGCAACCGATGAACCCGGTCTCCTCCCCCAGCGCACTGAAGATGAAATCGGTGTGCTGCTCGGGAATGAAGCGGAGTTTGGTCAGCTGACCCTGTAGCAGGCCCATCCCCAGCAAGCCCCCGGATCCAATGCCAACGGTGCTCTGAAGCAGGTGATACCCGCCACCGAGAGGGTCCTGGCTGGGGTCAAGAAACAACACCAGACGATCCCGTTGGTAATCCTTCAGGCCGTTGAGCCACAGCCATGGGGTGATGGCCGCCATTGCCCCGTGAATGACGACAGTGATGGTTGCTGCCAATCGCTTCCAGGGCAGGGATCGGAACGCAATCACCGCCATCGCCGGAATCCAGAGCCCCATCGCCCACGGCAGGATCCCCGAGAGAAGAGCTGTGACCAACGGTGAGAGCAGCAAAATGACCCACTCGATCGGCATTCCAGACCAATAGAGCATCGTCAGCATGAGGGCCCCGAAGACCAGGGAAGTTCCCAGATCTGGCTGGATAAACACCAGTAGCCATGGGATGGAGATGACCCCAAGTGGTCGCATCAGATCGACTGGACGCTCGACGGGATGCCGCGACAACACAGCGGCCAACAAAAGGATCGCGGCAACCTTGGCGAATTCCGAGGGCTGAACATGAACGCCTCCGATGCTGATCCAACGCTGGGCGCCCAGAGCTGTGGTTCCGATGATCCGCACGGCGACCAGGCTGATCACGGTCAAGCCGTAAACGGGAATTAACAGTGGGCGAAGACGTTGCAGGGGTAAACGTTCAAGGCCAAGAGCCACCAGAGCACCAAAAGCGGCGGTGATCCAGTGGTGATACCACCCGGCATAGTCCGCCTGCCGCTGGGTGCTCGCGATGAGCACTCCCGCAATACCCACCATCGCCAGCGGGACACCCCAGAGAACCCATTCACGACGTTGCCTGCGGCGATGGGAGCTGGTGAACATGCCTCAGGCCGGTTGTGCCACGGCCTGGAGAACACCATCGGCAAGCTCCCGGAATGCGGACGCGCTTGCTGAATCCGGTCGGTTGATCACGATTGGCCGGCCACTGTCTCCGCCTTCCTGCACAGGCATCTCCATCGGGATCTGGGCGAGCAGGGGCACGTCGTAATCCGCCGCCAGGGTGGCGCCGCCGCCGCTGCCGAACAGGGCATAACGACGGTCTGGAAGATCCGGTGGAATAAAGGAACTCATGTTCTCGGCCACTCCCAGAACGGGGATGCCCATCTGGCGGAACATTGCCAGGCCGCGTCTTGCATCCTGCAGGGAGACCTGCTGGGGAGTCGTCACAATCACAACACCGGCCATCGGCACCGCTTGGGCCAGGGAAAGTTGTGCATCTCCCGTACCCGGCGGTAGGTCCACCACGAGGACGTCGCGCTCACCCCATTCCGCTTGGTAGAGGAACTGACGGATGATGCCGTTGAGCATCGGACCCCGCCAAATCACAGGCTGGTGCTCGTCGATCAGCAGACCCATGGAGACCATGGCGATCCCACAGCTCTCGATTGGCTTGATCCGTTGTTGGTCCCCACTGCCCTGGACTTCGGGGGTCTGACCGGCGACCCCAAGCATCGTCGGCGCATTGGGGCCGTAGATGTCGGCATCAAGCAGGCCGACTTTCAATCCCTGTTGGGCCAGTGAACAGGCCAGGTTGACGGCCACGGTGCTTTTCCCAACTCCCCCTTTGCCACTGCTGACGGCAATCACCTGGCGAACCCCGGGAATGGCCTGGCGATCCGCCGGTTGGCCGTGTCCAGCCTGGCCGATGCCTCCCTGGCTGGGCGGTTGGCCGACCTCGATCTGCACCTCATCAATCCCGTCCAGTGTGAGCAATGCCGTTCTGGCTTCGGTCACAATGCGATCGCGCTGGCTCTGAGCGAAGCCAGGAAGGTTGAGGCGGAAGACGGCCCGTGGCGGCGACACCCGGATCTGATCGATCCAGCCAAGGTCCAGGGCTGTCTTCCCGCTGCCGGCATCTTTTACCTGCTCAAGGGCGTGGGCCGCCTGCTGGACCGGAGTCATCCTTTTCACCAAGACAATTTGGATCCTAGGGGCGGCGCCCATGACAGTCCCTGACGGAACCTTGTCGGGATCCGGGCTGACCTGTTTAGGTTTCCTGACCAACACCAGCCTCACCTTCATGGTCCGTTCGCTGATCCGCCGTGTTCTCGGTCGCCAGGACCGCGGTGCTGAACGTCCAACTTTGGAGCTGCCGCCCAAGGATTCCCGGGAGCGGGCTCGGGCGATGGTGATGGGCCTGCAGGACGACATCTGCTCTGGGCTGGAAGCCCTTGATGGGCAAGGTCGTTTTGCTGAGGAGAGTTGGGTGCGGCCTGAAGGCGGTGGGGGGCGCTCCCGGGTGATGCGTGAAGGCCGCGTTTTCGAGCAGGGCGGTGTGAATTTTTCGGAGGTGCAAGGTGAGGAGCTCCCTCCGTCGATCCTTAAGCAACGGCCTGAAGCGAAGGGTCATCCCTGGTTTGCCACAGGGACCTCCATGGTTCTGCATCCTCGTAATCCATACATTCCCACTGTTCACCTCAACTACCGCTACTTCGAAGCCGGCCCGGTTTGGTGGTTCGGTGGTGGAGCGGATCTGACGCCCTATTACCCGTTCCTTGAGGACGCCCGTCATTTTCATCGCACCCACCAGGCTGCCTGCGATTCGGTTCACCCGGATTTGCACAAGGTGTTCAAGCCCTGGTGCGATGAATATTTCTACCTGAAACACCGCGGTGAAACCCGTGGTGTCGGTGGAATTTTCTACGACTACCAAGATTCCAACGGGATCCTCTACAAAGGCCAGGATCCGCAGGGTGTTGCAGCTCAGGTATCGGGTGGTCTGGGAGCCCGCCCGCTCGGTTGGGAGCAGCTGTTTGCCCTTGGTCAGGCCAATGGCCGGGCCTTCTTGCCCTCCTACTCACCAATTGTTGAGAAACGCCACCCCATGGCTTACGGGGATCGGGAACGCCAATTTCAGCTTTATCGACGGGGGCGTTATGTCGAATTCAATCTCGTTTGGGATCGCGGCACAATTTTCGGATTGCAGACCAACGGCCGCACCGAATCGATCCTGATGTCCCTTCCGCCGCTGGTGCGCTGGGAGTACGGCTACTCGGCCGAGGCCGGCTCCAGGGAGGCCCTGCTCACGGAGTTGTTCACCAAGCCGCAGGATTGGCATGGCGATTCCAGCTTGGACGATCGCTGTCGCCCCCACGGCGCCATCAACTGACGCCCTTCACCAGGGCATCCACCACGCGCTCTGCCAGGCAGTTGACGGTGTTGCTGCGGGTTTTGGGGTTGCGGAGCTTTTGCTCCAGAGGCGGCTCCAACATCGCGATTTCAAGGATGCCGATCCCGCGCCGGGGCCCTCCCAGTCCACCGCGAAAGTTTCGGGGAAAACGTCCAAATGCCTGAGCCAGGCTTTCGTCGACCACATTCAGGGGTCGGTTAATCGCGGGAATTAACCCGGATCCGAAGCCATGGGGCCGGTAAGCGTCGAAGTGAATCTCGAGAATGTAGTCACCGCGAGCTGACCACAATTTCGCCCTCGACCAATTCGTATCCGGGTCAGCATCATTCCGGATCGTGAAGGATGGTGGGTTGTATGCGCTGATGTTCAGTCCGCGGTTCAGGCCCTGCTGAACGATGGCCTTCTGAACTTGAAGGTTCCAATACAGCTCATCACGGATTCCCTGTTGCATCGGCGGCTGCCCCTGTTTGTCAACCATGAAGCCCGGTGTGCCGGCACTGGCCATCCCCTGGGAATCGGCGTGGCCGGCCATCACCACGATCGGCAGGTCTGCCCTCACGGGGCGTCGTCCCACCCAGCGGCCAGGCTCTCGGGTGCGAGCTCCGAGTAACGGGTCAGGGTTGGCGGGCGCTGGACAGGCTGGTTTGGCGATCGCAGCTCCTTTTGGAGTGCTGGGCGGTTCCGCCGGCAGCCAGTTGCGTGTCTCCGCCGCTTTGGTTAACGCCAGGGTGACTAAGCACAGACCCGTAAAACCCAGCACGGTTGTGAAGCGACGTCGTTTCAACCAACTCGGCAGACGCATTGATTTCAGATCGGAGACGACAGAAGAGACCCGTCACTCGCGAGCTCGAGGGTTTGGGCGAGCTCGAGTTCGATAGCGATCAGCTCATCACGGTGGGCCCGCAGGCGGATGGCACTGCCCCCATCGATTGGCGCTGGTAGCAGTTGCAGTTCCAGGGCCTCAGTGCGAGCCGCCCGACGGCGGTAGACCCATCCGGCCAAGGGCCCCAGACCGACCAGGAGCAGGGGCCACCAGGTCAGCTGCGGCAAGAGCTGGCGCAGAACGAGGCCGAAGCAACCGGCACCGATGGCAGCCAGCAGGGTCAGGAGCAGGGCCAAGACATCGCTGGAGGCGACCTGGCCCTGGAAGCGCAGCACCTGGCGTTCCGCGTCGCCGCCATCGCGCTTCCAGCCTCGTTGTTCCAACCAGCCGCTGAGGCCGTCGAGAACAGTGAGGGGTGGCTGTGGCGAGATCACATCAACCACAGTGGTGCGGTCTTTACTGGCGGCCCGAAGAAAAAAGACCAGACCGATCGCCAGCAGAACGGTGAGCAGGAGGGTGGACTGGAATCCTGCAGGCATGCTTGCTGAGCGGTATCGGGTTGGTCCTTTTTAGGTGCTTCGAGCGCTTCCGGGGAATCAGTGAACAGCGAAGCGGTGAGAATCCAGCCAGGAGCGCCAGGGAGTCATCAACTTTTCAGCTTCGCGGCGTGCTTCGCTCTGCAAATGCAGCATCCGTCTTGGACGCCCCCTGCTGGGGCACCGCTGGGTGTAACTGCTGATCGAACCTTGTTGCTCTAGGAAGTCCAGCGCCTGCTGCATCACTGTTTCCGAAAGTCGCAGCTGAGGTTCCTCCCTCATCAGTTTCTGAAGCAATCCAGAGGGGTAGTTGTCGTCTTTAAGGAGGCATTCCAGGATCCAGCAAACCGCCAGCTCGAGGTCGAGGAACTGCGGCGGCGGTTGCTGGAAATACTGCTCGATATCAGCCAGGCAAGTGCGGGAAAGCTTGCGACGGGAAAACACAGGAGCGGAATCACTCCCCCCATCAAAAACGATCTCATTTTGAGATTCAAGAGGGATTTTCGTTTTTGACGGCTGTGTTGGTTGGTCAGACTGCGCCCGTGCTCCTCTGGATCAATGGCTGAACAGCGTGCCAACCCTGCCGACTTTGCGGTTTTCGACGGTGATCTTGATGCAGCCTGGACTGAGCGATACCTCCAAGCTCCGCACCTGGCGGTCGACACCGAGGCGATGGGGCTGATTCATGGCCGTGACCGTCTCTGTCTGGTTCAGATCGCTGATGGTGAGGATCGGGTTTCTTGTGTGCGGATTGCTCTGGGGCAAGCCGAAGCTCCCAACCTGAAGCGGCTGTTCGAGGCGACCGCGGTGGAGAAGGTGTTTCATTTCGCCCGTTTCGATGTGGCAGCCCTCGCCGCAGGGTTAGGGATTGCCGTGCAGCCGATCTTTTGCACCAAGGTTGGGAGTCGGCTTGGACGCACTTACACCCCCCGCCACGGTCTCAAGGATCTCGTTATGGAGTTGGTCGGGGTGGAGCTTGATAAATCGGCTCAGAGCAGTGATTGGGGGCGGGCGGATGAGCTGACTGATGCTCAACTGGCTTACGCCGCTAACGACGTTCGTTATCTGCTGCCGGCTCGGGAACAGTTGGAGAAAATGCTGCGTCGGGAGGGCCGCTGGGAACTAGCCCAGCGTTGTTTTGGCTGTATTCCGGTGATCGCCGAACTGGATCGTTTGCGCTTCAACCAGACCTTTGAGCATTGATGGTGGCGGGCACTGAGGGGGTCAGTCTTCAAGAATGAAATTGCCGTCTCCCTCGCTGTTCTGCAGCAGGGAATCGAGTTGTTGTGCGTTGTCGCCCTTCTCCTGGTTGAGCGAGGCCAGCATCGATTCAGCCATGGCGATGCGAGCTGCTAGATCCCGGCCACCCTCTTGGGCAGCGGCTTGATCAACCCGACGCCGAGCACTGGCGAGGCTGATGCTGAGTCGACTGGCCAGCTGGGCACAGAGTTTCACGAAAGTGGGGTCCTGAATGGCGGCCATCGCGTCGAACCGAGGTCCTTCAGTATCCGTGCAGGGGCTTCAGGATCAATTCGGCCAGTCGGTCGCTCCCACCGGAAGGCCCCATGCGGCGCGTTCCGATTGCTCCCAGTTTCGTTCTGGATGCTGCGTCGGTCAGGAGTTGGTTCAGTTGATCCACGAGCACAGCCTCACTGGGGCAGGCGCGCACTGCGCCGCCAAGAAGTCGGCTCTGCCGTTGGGCGAAGGATCGCTTGAACTGTGGGCCTGCCCCTGGTAACGACAGCGCGGGAATCCCAAGCCCTACCAGCTGTTCTGTGGCAGTGCCCGCTGTGGCAACGCCGGCTTCTGCCCAGCTTGCCCAGCTTGCGAAGCAGCCGCGCCCGATGAGAACGAGGTGGGCCCCTCGCACCCAGCAGGATTCTGCGCCGAGAGCCTCTGAGGGGGGAAGGCTTTGCCGAAAGCCCAGATCCGCCAAGGTGGTGTTCAACCTCGCCGCATCCGGCTGGTTGCCCACGGCCACGAGCAATGCCACTGGCACGGGTGCCGGCAGGGCCAGAACGGCTCTGGTGAGCCGAAGAAAATTGCGATGGGCCTCAGGCATGCGACTCCCGCAGAGCAGGAGCACCCGGCGACAGCGTTGCAGGGCGTGAGGAACCGGGCTGATCTCCAGCCCATCCATCATCGGATTTCCAGGTGCCAGGGCCTTCACTCCCTTACGCCTGAGCCCGCGGGCTGTGAGTCGATCCCGCATCGCCACCAACCGACAGCGGGCGGACTGCATCAGCCGCCATTCCCAGGGATCCCATTCGCTTCCCTTCAAGCGGTGGTAACGGTCGCTGAAGGCTTGGCCAGGGCCGCTTCGCCAGGTGTAGTCGCTTTTGGGCGTGCCGATGAAGCCAAAGTTGCTCCCTGAGCTCCAGGCCATCAGCAGGGGCAGCAGATCTCCCACGGCGATCACAGTGGTGTCACCACGGCCCAGCCGCCGTACCAGCAGCCATTGTTGCCAGCTCAGCAGCGGTAAACCTGCGCTGAGATCTGCCAGCAAGCCGCGCAGGCTCTGGTTGCTGAAGCCTCCGCTGGGTAGTGCTGCGGAAGGGCCAATCCGATGCAGCCATCCCTGCTCAACAGCTGTGTCGAAGGCGCGACCTTGACCGACCAGAGGAAGCACGTTGATGGAGAGTTTTGGAGCACGCCGATGGACGGCTTCGATCACCCGAAGCGTGATCAAATCCTCCCCATGCCCGTTGCAGAGGAAAAGCAGGCTGGGCCTGCCATGGCTGATACGATCCCCTGATGGGAGCGGAAGTTCCCGACTGGCGGCATGGCCAAGTGGTAAGGCAGAGGATTGCAAATCCTTTATCCCCAGTTCGAATCTGGGTGCCGCCTTTGATCGATCATCAGATCTGGGCCTCTGCGCTCACGTCAATCAATTGTCCGCGATGACTCTCGCAGTTGATCAAGCGGTCGTTGATGCGACAGGTGCCACGCACCGTTCGCGCTGTGGGAAGTCCTCGAGGGAGTCCTCGTTTGTCGAATTCCACCCAGGCAATGCTGATGATGTCTGCTTTCCAGCGACGTCCACTTAATTGGCAGTTGCCTTTCTCGCAGCGTAGGGGGCTGGGTTGTTCGCGCGCTAGAGCGACAAAGCTGAGCTGATGGCTGCTGCCGGGGGTTTCGCCGGGGCCCGTAAAGCGGATGCGTAGACCATCGCTTCCGGTGTCGCTGATTTGCAGTCGGTTGCAGGAACGTTTGATGTCGCCCCGTTCGATCCGACAGCGGCGTGTGGCCTGCTCCACCCGACCAAAGCCACGCGCTTGACCTGCCGAAGTTGGCAGGACGAACACGAGGAGAGCCATCCACCAGATCTTCATCAGTAATCGCTGTCGGCCACGCACATGCCCAGACAGCGAATGCCGTTGCTGGCTGTTCTTCGGCAGTGATTGCAGAGGATTCGTTCCTCGTCAAGGCTGGGCTGTGCGCCTTGATCCCGAGGATGGGGTTCCGAGGGATGGGATCCAGCTGTTCCGGCCATGTCGCACGGGGACGGTTTCAACGAGATCATGGCTGGCAGCAGCATGGGCCGGTTGAACGGCATCGGATTCGGCACCTGGGCTTGGGGCAACAAATTCGTTTGGGGGTACGACCCCCGACGGGATGACGACCGTTTGCAAGCCACCTTTCGGCAGGCCGTTGGATCAGGGCTGAATCTGATTGATACGGCTGATTCCTACGGCACAGGACGCCTGAGTGGGCGCAGTGAAGCGTTGCTTGGAACCTTCATTGAAGAACTACCGCCAATGCGTCGTTCGCAGCTGCTGGTGGCAACAAAGCTTGCTCCATTTCCATGGCGACTCGGACGACAGGGGCTGATGCGGGCCTTCCAGGCCAGCCGGCAGCGTCTCAGAGGGCATCTCCAGCGTGTGCAGTTGCACTGGAGTACAGCGCGCTATGCCCCGTGGCAGGAGACATCCCTTCTTGATGGACTGGCCGATCTGGTTGAGGCAGGCCAGGTAGCGGAACTGGGGCTGTCCAACGTTGGCCCCCAGCGGTTGATCACGATTCACTCGCGTCTGGCAGATCGCGGCATCCCGCTTCGGAGTGTTCAGGTGCAGTGCTCGTTGCTGGCTCCGAATGATCAACGTCTGCGTGAGCTTGTCGCCGTCGCCAAGGACCTCGATGTTGAGCTGCTGGGCTACAGCCCGTTGGCCTTCGGCGTTCTCAGCTGCTCGCCAGGGATGGAAGCCAACGCTTCGCCAAGAACCTGGTTGCGTCAGCGCTTGTTCCGGCGATTGATGCCCGCCAGTGTTGAGCTGCGCCGGAGCTTGGAGTCGATTGCCCAAGCTCGAGGGGTTTCGATGACCCAAGTGGCGCTGAACTGGTGCCGGGCCTTTGGTACCACCCCGATCCCGGGAATTCGCACGGCAGCGCAAGCCCAAGATGTAGCTGGTGCCTTGACTTGGACTCTGTCGGTTGAGGAAAAAACAGCCCTGGATCGCTCCCGGGAGCGTTGCCGGGAACGGATGCCAGACAATCCTTTTCAGAGCCGTTGATTCGCTCAGGCTTCGGAAGCCGATTCTGGAGCTGGACTGACCACGACCGGAAGGCTGTCGCTATCGCTGCGTATCGGAATCACCTTGTTATCGCTGGCAGGCTCGGAGGCTGCTGCTGCCGCTGTCTGCTGTTGTTCACAGGCCGTGAGGGCTTCCTGGAGAAGGGAATCGAATGTGGCTCCGGGCAGGCGGTGCCGGGCCACCTCCAGAAATGTTCGCGGCAAGGATTCGCCAGCGGCAGATCGCAGTGCTGGATTGTTTCGACGTTGTTCCTGTTCCTCCTGGATGGAACGGATGAAGCGTCGGGTGACATCCCGTTTGGTGGAGGCCTTGATCAGTGTGTCCCTCTCCTGAGGACCGTGACTCAGCTCTTGCTCCATCTCCTGGATGCGCCGTTCGAGGCTCTCGAGCACTTCCTCAGCTTCCTTGCCGATGTGTGCGAGTTGACCATCGGAGAGATGGGGCAAATCCGCAACAAAAACTTTGCCGTGGTCGCGGAGGGTTAAAAACGTTGGCCTTGCCGTTGGCCGCTGCCCCTGCTGACGGTCGTAGCCCGAGGTGATCGGCCGTCGGGGAGGAACTGGACCCGCTGAAGAGCGGCGACGGGTCAACCTCTGAGGTTTATCAATGGGCATAGAAACGAAGATGTATCGGCGTTGCTATCGGAGAAAGCTCCGATGTGCTTAAGCCAAGCTTATTGGATGCATCGAGGGCTGGAGTGGTGAATCGGCTCGCGCTTTGAAAACTGACGCATTCACCCCGGGAGCCCATGGACTGTTGGGCTGGCTTCAGAATCAGCAGAAACGACTGTCCCGATCACCCAGGCGTCGTGTTGTTGCTGATGGCATAGACGGAGAACGTCGCCCTCGCTGCCTGCTGGCACCACCAAGCAGAAGCCCACGCCCAGATTGAAGGTGTGCCAGAGATCCCGTTCCGGGATGTCGCCAGCGCTCTGAAGCCAGGAGAACAGAGGCGGTCTCGGCCAGCTGTCTGCATCGATGCGCGCCGATGTTCCGGCTGGCAAGCAGCGGGGCAGGTTTTCAGGTAATCCGCCTCCGGTGATGTGAGCCATGCCGTGAAGCGTGGTGCCGTGGCTCAGCAGCGCTTGAACAAGGCCGGCATACAGCGTTGTCGGAGCCAGAAGATCCTTAATCAAAGGCCGTTGATCGTTGTCGTATCGCGTCGCTGTGTCTGCGTTCGAACGTTCCAACACTTTTCGCACCAAGCTGAAACCGTTGCTGTGCACGCCGCTGCTGCCAACTCCGATAACAACGTCGTCAGGGCGGATCTGTTGTCCGTCAATCAGGTCGTCTTCTTCCACCACAGCGACGCAGAACCCCGCGAGGTCGTAGCGACCGGCTGGATAGAAGCCCGGCATCTCGGCGGTTTCTCCTCCGAGCAACGCACAGCCGGATTGGCGACAGCCATCGGCAATCCCTTCCACCACCTCAGCCATTGCGGTGGGTGTGAGGGCGCCGGTGGCCATGTAATCCAGGAAGAACAACGGAGCAGCTCCCGACGTGATCACGTCGTTCACGCACATCGCCACCAAGTCGATGCCCACCCCGTGATGGCTGTTGTGTTCTTGAGCAAGCTCGAGCTTGGTTCCAACCCCATCGGTTCCAGACACCAGCAGTGGCTTGCGCAGCCCGGCGGGTAGTCGCATCAGGCCTCCAAACCCTCCCAGGCCGCCGACCACCTCAGGGCGGTGGGTGGCTTCCACGGACGCCTTGATCCGTTGCACGAACGCACGTCCAGCTTCGACGTCCACGCCAGCGCTCTTGTAGTCCATGGATTACGGGCCGATTGAACGATCCTGCAATGCCGTGGATCCTGTGCCAAACAGCAGGCCGGCCTAGGTCCTGATTGGTTTTGCTTATTAGTGCGGCCTGAGCTGGCTTATGTCGCTGCCATGGGTCTGCTCCTTCAGGCGATAGCCGTGCCCACGAAAGTCCTATGCGTTCAAGTGGGAGTTGTGCCAATTGCTCTGGCGGACCCACGTAGGAATTTTGCGGAGCTGTTTTTAAGTTCTTGAACAAATTGAACGAAAAGACTTGCTTTTGATGAGGCGTTGTGTGACTCGTCTCGTTCCAGGGCCTGTCGTCATGCATGCGCGCCTCTCTTACCTATCTCATCGCTGCCGGTGCTATTTCAGGCAGTTCGGTCCTGTTGCCAGTGGTGGCTGGTGATTTCTTTGATCAAGAGGGTCCTGAGCCCATTGATCCTTTCGATTTGGTGATCGAGCGCACCGAGCCAAGCGCAGCTGTTCCAGCCACGCTTTCGCTTGATGAGGTCAGAAACGTTGATGCACCACCCGTTCCGGTGATGCCGAAGCCCAAGCTTGAGGTGGTGCCCAAGGTGGTTCGTGTGATCACCGGTGAAGCCAGCTGGTATGGCCCGGGTTTTTATGGCAACCACACCGCCAACGGAGAGGTTTATCGACCCGGCACGATGACGGCAGCTCATCGCACACTGCCGTTCGGAACCAAAGTGCGGGTGACCAATCTCTGGAACGGCCGCTCAGCTGTGATCCGCATCAACGACCGAGGGCCCTTCGTTGATCACCGCGTGATCGATCTTGGTCATGGTGCGGCCTCGAATCTGGGATTGGTCAGTTCAGGCATCGCCCAGGTGAAGCTTGAGGTGCTGCGCTGACCACCGCTCTGCTTTCAACGCAGGCTGAGCTGGACGCATTTCTCTCCGGCCTTGGGCACCCGCTTCAGTTCGTCCCGACCATGGGTGGTCTGCATGAGGGGCATGGGGAGCTAATCCGCCGTGCGGCAGAGCAAGGCCCAGTGTTGGTGAGTGTGTTCGTCAACCCCCTTCAGTTCGGCCCTGGCGAAGACTTCGACCGTTATCCGCGCAGCTTGGAGGCCGATCTGGCTCTG
>NZHI01000051.1 GCA_002691345.1 Synechococcus sp. MED650
TGATCTTATTTAGCTTCGTTGCTGCTATTTGTTTGGCTTAGATTTTGGCAATGTCAGTACTTTTAGTAAAAGCTTGAATGGCANNNGTTGTTTTGTCGATAGTTTTTTGAATANGCTGTAACTNATTCNGAACGTTTNCTGTNTATTTTTNGCGATAGGAGAGCTTTCCTTGGCGCCAATCTGGCTCACCATCCGTCAGGATTGATGCANACTCTGATGGGCGGTCATGGCTGCAGCTTCAACCATTCGTCTGGCTGACTACAGCCCGTGGCCCTTTGCGCTGCCACGAGTAGAGCTCAACGTCGTGGTGCACGACGATCATGTGATTGTTTTCTCAAGGCTGAGCCTTGAGCCCCANAACGGCGGAGAAGCGCTGGAGTTGAAGGCCGTTGATCTGGTGATCGAGCATCTGGCGATTGATGGGGAATCCCTTTCCCCCAACGCCTACCGATTCGAAGATGGCCAGCTCACCCTTGTGGACGTTCCTGCCCAGGCTTTCGTGNTGGAGACCCGTTGTCGGGTCGATCCNTATAGCAANAGTTCTCTGGAGGGGCTGTACGCGAGTGGTGGGCTACTCAGTACCCAATGCGAGGCCGAAGGGTTCCGTCGCATCAGTCCCCATCCTGATCGTCCGGATGTACTCAGCCGTTGGCGGGTTCGGATCGAGGCGTCGCGCACCAGCTGCCCAGTTCTCCTGAGCAATGGCAATGCCATTGACATTGAACATGTTGGCTCTGATCGCCATGCCGTGATCTGGGAAGACCCCTTCCCAAAGCCTTCCTACTTGTTCGCTCTTGTGGCCGGAGATCTCAAGGAGATCCGAGACAGCTACACCACAGCATCGGGCCGTCACGTGAGCCTGCGCCTGCATGTGGAAAGCGGTGATGAGCCTTACACCGCTCATGCGATGGAATCGTTGAAACGCTCCATGGCATGGGATGAATCGGTTTATAACCTTGAATACGACCTCGATGAGTACAACATCGTGGCGGTACGCCATTTCAATATGGGCGCGATGGAGAACAAAAGCCTCAATATTTTTAATTCGAAGTTAGTGCTGGCTGATGCGGAGACGGCCACAGATGGCGAACTCGAGCGGATTGAGAGCGTGATTGCTCATGAATATTTCCACAACTGGAGCGGTAACCGAATNACATGCCGTGACTGGTTCCAGTTGTCTTTGAAAGAGGGCCTCACTGTTTTCCGTGATCAGAGCTTCACCTCAGACCTTCATTCAGCCGCTGTCAAGCGGATTGAGGATGTGGCCATGCTGCGCAACACTCAGTTCAGGGAAGATGCCGGGCCGACTGCCCACCCTGTGAAGCCTGCGGAGTATCAGGCGATCGATAACTTCTATACAACAACAATTTATGAAAAAGGTGCTGAAGTTATTCGGATGCTTNACACCCTTCTNGGGCCGGAAAGGTTCATGCGAGGGATGGAGGTTTATGTGAGTCGTTTTGATGGCATGGCCGCCACCACGGAGGATTTTGTTCAGGCGATTGTGGATGGAGCCAGCAGTGATGGGCAGCCTCTNACGTTTGATCCAAACCGTTTCCAGCGCTGGTACCACCAGGCTGGTACCCCTGAGCTTTCTGTTGAGCGTGAATGGGATTCCGTGCGAGGCGTCATGACATTGANGCTGCACCAGAGCACATCTCCCACTCCAGGCCAGGTTGAGAAGCAGCCCCTCGTGCTTCCGATTGCGATGGCGCTGGTGGATGACNAGGGTCGGATTGGTGAGGAGCAGCTGGTGGTGATGGATCAGGCCGAGCAGTCCGTCANCCTTCAGGGGCACCCCGGTTCGGAGCCTCCAGCCCTGTCTCTGNTGCGGCGCTTCTCNGCACCTGTCACGGTTCGTCTNGAGCAATCCCTTGAGGAGTGCCTGCAGCTGCTGGCTGCCGACGACGACGCGTTTAGCCGCTGGGATGCGGGCCAGCGCTTGTCTCGTCAAATTCTTCTGGCGAGATCGAAGGGTTCGGTGGANGCCGTGGTGGAGAAGGCTCTCATTCANGCGCTGGAGCAGAGGATTCAGGCGTACGACGGAGTCGGTGGCAGCGATCTGGCGACGTTGTTGGTCTTGCCGGGGATGGCTGAACTGGAAGCACTGCAAAGTCCGGTTGACCCGTTGGCGCTCGATCAGGCAGTGGCGGATTGGGTCGAAGTGCTGGGGACCAGCCTGCAGCTGTGCCTGCAAGGGCTTCTCGAGGAANCCGAATCAGACTGGGCCAAGCCATGGCCAGCGGGGCAGGGGGGGCGTGCTCTGACGGGCCTGGCCTGGCGGTGGCTCGCGGCGGCGGGGGATCAACGCGCCCGAACCGAAGCACTGGCAGCCGTATCAGGCCCCTCGATGACGCTGGCGCGTGCCGCCCTGCGGGCCCTCCAGCCGCTGCAGATCGCNGAACGCGATCAGGCGCTTGAGCAGTTTTATGAGCGCTGGAAGCACAAGCCTGTGATTCTCGATGCTTGGTTTGCCATGGAGGCCTCAGCGCCACGGCCTGATGCCTTGGCTCGGGTTCAGCAGCTGATGGAGCATCCACGTTTCGATCCGCTAGCGCCGAATTCACTGCGCGCTGTGCTCGGCGGATTAACGGCCAATACCCGAGCGTTTCACGCTCTCGATGGCAGTGGCTACCGGTTCATGGCTGAGCAGATTGCAGCGGTGGACGGCCGTAATCCGATCACGGCCTCACGGATGGCCAAGGTGTTCAGCCGCTGCAACAGCTATGCACCGGAGCGGCAANCGGTGATGCGCGAGGCCATTGATCAGCTGGCGTCTCATNACCTGTCNTCCAACACGGCCGAGGTGGTGCAGCTGCTCAGGCCATCAGCACCACCACAGTGATCGCCAGGATGACAAGCAAGGCGAACCAGCGCCAACGTTTGGTGGCGTTGGATCNGCCACCGCGTTGCTGAAGCGTCCGAGTTGGCCGGCTTCCGGCTGCCAGGCCGCAGTCCTGACAGATCAATCGGCCTGCCATGGAGCGATCGGCCCGGAACCGACGGCTTCCGCAATTCCGGCAGACGTTCATGGTCACGGTCTCGATCTGTTCAGCATGGTCGCCTTCTCTTGTCCCCGCCGCAGCAAACCGTCAGATTTTGGTTGNCCCCCCTGGATGCCGAGACTGGCAACGCTGGCATTCGGAGATGCTGTCCTTGTGNTTGTCTGCCAGCGTCAATAAATAAGGATCCACATCAAATTCATAGCCGCATTCACAGGCCACGTGATAACGAAGTTTCTTCGACTTCTTCAGTTGTTTNAGCAGTGTGATTCGGCCAAAGGTCTGCCCTGCACTGAACCGTTCGAGTTTCTTGCGTTGGTCGGATGATTGGCTGATTCGGGCCTTCTTGAGCGCGTTTTGCACAGAGGTTTCGCTCCCCTTGCCGAGGATCTTGGCAATCTGAGCAACCGATCGCCCCTCCTCGAGATAAAGGCGTTTGATCTCGTTCACTTCACCGGCAGAAAATCCCGACTTGCTACCCATCCGTTTGCTTCCAGCCTTCTGATCATCTCAGTGCTTCGGATGGCCTGGCGTCAGAGGAGAGGATCACCATCCATGCTGGTGCGAACTCTGCTCCCGCCCCGGTGATTGTCGATCAGGCAACAACTGATTTCGAGCCGTTGTTCAACCGTCTCGCCGGATGCCCAGGGATGGCCCCTGGCCGGCGTCGACTGGCGATTGTGATGGGCCAGTTGGGAGATTTCGATTCGATCGAATATGCCCAAGCCCTCGTTCCCAGGCTGGATGAGCTGACCAAGGCTGGCATCGCTGTTCAACTGTTCGCCATTGGCGATGCCTCCGGTGCTGATCGATTTGCAGCCTTTACAGGCTTTCCGCGGCAGCAACTAACGGTTGATGCCGCACCAGATCTGCATCGGGCGCTCAATCTGGAGCCTGGTCTTGTCTTGGCCGGTGGGCCTTGGCCTGGCTTTCTGCTGATGTGTGCTGGGGTTGGTTCTCCAGGAACGTTGCGGGAAGTGCTTCGGGGGTACACCGGTGATCGAAGTGCCGAGCAGATTTTCACTGATGACGCATGGATTGAGGCGTTCCCGCTTCCGCGCTTTCAAGCTGCCATGTTTCGCCGTGTTGGGGGAGGCGGATTCCAGCGACCGTTCGAGTTGGCGACACAGCGGCTGCGCAACATGAATGAAGTGCTGCGCCATTGGCGCACCTACGTGCCGAAGGATGACTTCATCACGCAACGTGGAGCCACGGTTCTGCTGGATGTTGACGATCAGGTGCTTTACAGCCATCGCGATCGAGCCCTCCTCGGTTACTCGGAAACGATGAACCGCCCGCTTGCCTTCCTCGATGCTTATCTCAACGGGCAAAGCCGTTAGCGTTAAATCCTGTAACTGCGGCATGGTCGATGACATTCACACTCCGGCGTCGCCGCCAGATCGTGGATCTCTACGTTGATGGCGGTTCGTTCGAGGCACCTTTTTTCAACTTTTTTAATGCCAAAGGGAAACCCGTTGAGGATCCAGTGCTGGATCTCCGCAAGACCTACCGCTTTCATCGGCTTGATGGTGCTCGCTCCCATCCCTTCTATTTGAGCGATACGGGCGTTTTGCAGAAGCCAAGCCGTGCGCTGCAACTTCGCGGTGAGGGAGATGCACTCAGCGGGATTAGCGGTGATGAAGTCTTTCAACTGCGTTTCCGAAAACGTGATCGACGGATGCTCAAGGATGAGGGGCGATTGATTTATTTCTGCAGCGCACATCCCTCCATGACGGGAACCTTGGCGATCAAAGGAGCCAAAAGATCACAGCGTGATGCGGTTGCTGCCGCAACCGATGTTGTTGATGACGCGGGATTCGTATCCGAGCTGCCCCTGGCGTGACTTCAATCGACGGCAGCTTCGCGGTAAACCGCTAAGGCGGCCAAGAGGCCTGCGCAAAAACCGCTTGCATGCCCAATCCAACTCACCCCCGCTGGTGAAACCCCTGGGATCAATGCAAACAGCGTTGATCCGTAGATCCAAAACACAACGGCGCTCAGCAGCATCGACAGGATGCGTTTCTCAAGCCAGCCGATCAACAGCAGATACCCCAGCAGGCCATACACCACTCCAGAGAGACCATGACTACGCGCGGGCCAGAGGAGCGCGACCGGCACGTTGATGACAATCACGGCGACCCAAATGGCGATGTAATCGCGTACCCCGCGGCTGATCACGAGCCAGCTCAGCGGCAGAAACACCAAGCTATTTGAGATCAGGTGGGCGAAGCCAGCATGGCTAAAGGGAGCCGTCAGCACCCCCCACCAGGGTTGGCCGGGCCCCATCGGCAGATTCCAGGTTCCAGAAAACACCAGCTGGTCGATCAGTTCCTGCCCCCAGGCCAAAGCCAGAAGCAGCACTGGTATCAGATAGCGATTGCCCATCATCCGGAGCGACCGATCACAATGATGACCTGGGCAAGCCGCGGATGGTTCGAAGCGACGTCGACGTTCTGGTGATTGGAAGCGGAATTGGGGGCTTGTGCAGTGCGGGCCTCTGTGCCCGTGCCGGCCGTGAGGTGTTGGTGCTCGAGGCTCACGGCCAGCCGGGGGGGGCGGCCCATGGTTTCCAGCGTGGTGGATATCACTTCGAATCGGGCCCGTCGCTCTGGAGTGGTCTGGGGTGCTGGCCGAGCAGCAATCCGCTGACCCAGGTGCTTCGGGCCCTGGGCCAGACCCTTGAGGTGATTCCCTATCGCAGCTGGGATGTGTTGCTTCCAGAAGGTGATTTGCGCATTGCCGTCGGCCACGACGATTTCATGACGGTGGTTCGTGATCGTTGTGGGTCGGATGCTGCTTTGGAATGGCAACGTTTTATCGACGTCTTACGTCCGATCGCCGCGGCAGCGGATGCTCTCCCACTGCTTTCACTGCGTCCTGGTGTTGACGGGATGGCGCAGCTGCTTCAGCGCGGTGGTCGCCTGCTACCGCATCTGGCGGCGATGCGGCATCTGGCTGGCGCATTCGGCCCCCTCGTGGATCGTCATTTGCAGGATCCTTTTCTGCGCCACTGGGTTGACCTGCTGTGCTTCCTGATTAGCGGGATGCCGATGGCAGATACCAATGCTGCCGCCATGGCCACGTTGTTTGGCCAGTGGTTTGAGCCTGATGCACATCTGGATTACCCGAAGGGTGGCAGTGCTGCTGTGGTGGACGCTCTGGTGCGTGGACTCGAGTCCCATGGAGGATCTCTTCGCACTGGAGCGACGGTGGAGCGGCTGCGCCTCGAGGGGCAACGGGTGGTGGGGGTGACCCTGACGAGTGGTGAGCAGATCGATGCAGAGCAGGTGATCTCCAATGCCGACATCTGGACCACCCTTGATCTGCTGCCTGCGGACGCGCTGGAGAGTTGGCAGCGTCAACGAGGCGCCACTCCCGCCTGCAATGGATTCCTGCATCTCCATCTCGGCTTCGATGCCAGTGGTTTGGACGATCTGCCGATTCACACCGTTTGGGTTGAAGACTGGGCCCGTGGCATTGATGCGGAACGCAATGCCGTTGTGATGTCCATTCCGTCGGTGCTGGACCCAGCCATGGCGCCTGCCGGCCGTCATGTTCTGCACGCCTACACACCAGCGAGCGAGCCTTGGTCACTCTGGGATGGGATGGCCCGCGGCAGCGGTGAGTACCAACGACGGAAGCAGGAGCGATGCGAAGTGTTCTGGCAGGTTCTCGAACGCAAGATCCCCGACATTCGTGATCGATGCGAGCTGGTGATGGAGGGCACGCCACTGACCCATCGTCATTTCCTCAACGTGCACCAGGGAAGTTACGGTCCGGCGCTGTCTGCGGCCAAAGGTCTGTTCCCGGGGGTGACAACACCGCTGGACAATCTCTGGCTGTGTGGAGCCAGCACCTTCCCTGGGATTGGGATTCCACCGGTGGCAGCCAGTGGCGCCATGGCAGCTCATGCTGTTGTTGGAAAGCAGGTTCAGAACCAGCTTCTCCGTGAGCTGGAGCTCTGACACATCAGCGTCATAGCCTCCTGTGCGCGAGCCACCGCCGCCCATGAATTCGAACGCCAGAATTGATTCGTTGCAGCTGATGCTGACCGATCTACGCATGCGCAACGAACCGATCCGTCACAAGGCGGCTTTCCGTGGTTGCCAGCCTGAATTTCAGGCTTTGGTGAGCCGTCTGATCGAACAGCTCGAGACGGAACTCTTTGAAGAGAAGCAGCGCTTCCGTGAAGCCTCACGCAGCGTCAGTTCCTGAGAACAGTTCCCGCCAATGACGTTCTTGTTGGCGGGCTTCGGCTGTTCCTTCCAGCGGGAATCCTTTCAGGAAGTCCTTGTCTGCTGAAGGGAGGTAGGGACCCTGCTTGAGCTCAAACAGCACGCTGTCCGAACTGAGGGCGACGAGGGAGTGAAATTGATCTCCGGCCAGTTCAATCCCCCGGGTGGGGCCTGCGGCACCCAGTTCTTCCATGCCGATGACCTGGCCGTCCCTGTCGAACAGGAGCAGGCCGATCGAGCCCTGAAGAACCAGAAAACATTCGAAACCCCCACCAGGCTGCTCTCGCCGGTGCCGATGGGGGCGAACGTAACTGCCCGGTTGCAGCACGTTGAGAAAACGCTGAACCAGATCACTCTCCTGATGGAAGTTGTGATTGAGGCGCAGACGGGGGATTTGTTGGGCTTCGAGGGCCACCTGGTCGAAAAGGTGTTGATCGATTCGGGTGAGGGGCTTGTTGTGGTTCATTCCGGGAGATCGGCGGATCGATAGGCCGCTGGAACCAGAGCGAGAAACAGCAACCACCAGATCAGAACTGCTGCAGCCAGTGGAAGTGTGATCCACAGACGCTGCAGCAGCAGCCAGGACCCTGCAACCACCAGAAGGCCTGTGCCAAGGATCGACCAGGGTTGACACCACCAGGGCTTGAGCGACCAGAACGGGGGGCGCTCGTCGGGATCAGCGGAGGGCTTCAAGGTCACCGGACGCGTGCAGAGCGACGAGATCGTCGTAGCCACCGATCACGGTTCCGTCGATGAACACCTGGGGGAATGTCGTCATGCCGCTGCGTTGTTGCATAGCAACGAAGCTGGCATCGTCGTTGATGGTGGTGACGGTGTGGGCCAGATCGAGGGTCCGCAGGATGCGTAGGGCTCTGCTGCACCACGGGCAGCCAGGAAGAACGGCAATTTCCAGACGCGGAGTTTGGCCTTGCTCTGGGGCCTTTGCTGGGGTCGGCTCGAGCACACCAAGCAACAGATCAGCTCCTTTTTGAACGATGGTTCCTGGCTCGAGATGACCACCCCAGACCTGGCAGGCTCCATCGGAGAGGCTGAGGTGCAGATGAACACCGTCTGGCGAAACGGTGCCATTCAGGGTGATCACTTCGAGATCACCCTGCAAAACCGTCGGTTCAGCCTGCCCCGGGCATTGGAAGGCTGCACGGGTGAGGTTGCCCACAACGCCGAGAACGAATCCGTGGAGGCCATCCCGTCGGGCTAGCTCTTCCAGGCTGAGACGCAGATCACTGCCGGGAGCAAGCTTCAGCGGCAGAGAACGCATGGAACCTCAAAAAACTGGCGTCAACATTAGTCGGCATCGGGATGCACGTTTTTGTATCATTTAAGTGAAAATATCGGATCAAAATCGTGCCAATTCTCCAGGACCTGGTTCGTGAGCTGCAGCGACACCTGGACGAGCAGGTCACGCCTCCCCCCAGCACTGCTGAGGTGGCGGATGCGGCTGGCTCCGAGCGGATCAACGTCACGCTTCCCCGTGGGGTGATGGATGACCTCAAGCGCCATGCACTGGCAGAGGGACGCAGTTGCGGCAATCTCGCTGCCTATCTGCTGGAAGAGGCCCTGCGCCATCACCGTCCTCTGGCTTAATCGAGAAGTTGGTCGGCGATCGCTTTGACCTTCCCTTGGCGCTGCAGCTTGAGGATGGAGACATCCAATGGTGTGCGCAGGGGACTGTTTGCTTTCACGACAAATCCGTAGGTCTCCTCTGAAAGCGTGAATGGGGCCAAGCGAAGCTCCAATTGCGGATTGTTCTTCAGGTAGTACCGCAGTGCAGGACGGTCGAAGATCAGGGCCTCTGCTTTCCCCGAAACAATCAGGTCCGCGGCGGCAGCCAGCGTCGGCTTCGGAAGCAGTCGCATTCCTCCTCGCTCAGCCAGCTCCATTCCACTGGTCCCTTCCACGACGGCGACACGACGTCCGCTCAGCTGTTGGGGATCACTGATGGCAGCCTCGGTGGCGCCGGAGAGGAACAGCGTGAAGGCTGAAGCCAGGCTTGCTGTCAGTGATGACACGGCGATCAGCGAGATCACCATCCAGACCGCGGTGATCCCGCGGCCTGTGCGGGTGATCGGGGCCTTGTCGCCATAACCAACGGTTGTAAGGGTGACGACGGCAAACCACATGCCGCTGCAGATGCCGGGGAGCCAGGCCTGGGGGAACTGTTCGCTGTTGCGGTGGCGTTCCGCTAGCCAGATCAGACTGCCCACGACGAGCAGCACGCTGAGTAAAACCAAAACAGAGGAGATCACCGCCCAGCCGAAGAACACTTGCAGACGGCTGAAGGCCGATGGAGGCTGAATCGGGAGCAGAACGCCAGATTTTCCGAGGTAATAGGGCTGTGTGAAATCCACCCCAGGGATCGCCAGACGTTTCGAGGTGATGCTGATCGGGCCTACCAAAACATCGAGACGGCCCTGCTCTACAGCGGTGATGCCGCTTTTCGGCGACTTCTGAGGCAGAAGGGTGTAGTTGAAGCCGTTCTCCTCAGCGACGCGACGCCAGATATCGAGGCTGATGCCGCTGTCACTGGCCCCCTCCTGAATCACAAAGGGAGGGGATCCACTCACTCCCACCCTCAGCTCGCGCGCCTGGAGTGGCAGCGCCTGAGTGAGAGCGGTGATCAGTAGAACGGTGGACCACCGCCTGGAGAACCCCATTACCGGGCTCCCTGATGAATGGAGGGTGTCATGAAGGGCTTGCTCAGCGCTGCTCAAGCCGGCGAACAATGACAGCCATTGCTGCTAACGAACCAGCCAGGGCAATGAGCAGAGCGATGGTCATCAGCGACGTCAGAGCGAGATAGGCACTGCCAGGTTGGCATCCACATCACCAAGCAGCCAATCCGCCACCTCCATGCGCAAGGCGTAGGCGCACTCGAAACGTTCCTGACGCTCAAGCGAGAGAAGGCGTCGTTCCAACCAGCGCAGAGTTTCGATTGGCAGCTGGTTTGGCCGCATGGAGCACGCCACAATGCGGGTCCGAGGTGAATCGAAGCTTGAAGCACCAGGGGGCTATTCCAATGCAGCCGACGACACCAAATTGTCGTTGGGGTTGTTGATGGCAACGCACGATTGGCTGTGGGCAGATCAAGAGAAGCTGACGTTTCTTCCGGAATGTGGCTTGTGGCGTGAGCAGGGGCGCGTTCTGTTTGTGGCTGATCTGCACCTCGGCAAAGCCGAGGTGTTTCAGGCCCATGGAATTCCCTTGCCGAGTGACGGTGATCAGGGAACCCTGAATCCTCTGCTGGATCTATGTCACCAGCAGCAGCCAAATCGGTTGGTTGTGCTGGGAGATTTAATTCATGCGCGGATCGGATTAACTCCGTTCTTACGCCAGACCCTGCGAGCTTTGCCAGACCTCTGCGGGTGTGAGGTGATCTTGATTGGAGGTAATCATGATGCAGGCAGTTGGTTGGAGGGATTGCCGCAGCACGCATCACAACGCTTGGGTTCACTTTGGTTAAGCCATATCCCGGAACGGGTTCCAGAGCCTGGCTTGCTCAATGTTTGTGGCCATTTGCATCCAATGGCGCGATTGAAATCCCGCTCGGATCGTTTGCGAATGCCCTGTTTTGCCTTTGATCCTGATGGTCCTCGTCTGGTGATTCCTGCATTCGGGCAGTTGACGGGAGGCCATGACTGCGGCGAGCGTTACCAGCAATGGCTGGTGGCGGACGGCGCCATCGTTCCTTGGTTCGCACAACTCCCAAAAAACCGAGGGCGTCGGGTCGCGTGAATCATCACGCCAAGCCCGGCCCCAACGCCAGACGGCGAATGCGTTTCCGTAAGCGCTGGCTGGTGTTCGCCATGCCGTTGATGGTGCTTGGAGGGCTGATTGCTTTGGCCCCATCGGTCCCTGACCGTGCTGAATTCTCTGAACAGAGTGAAGTGGGTCTGGAGTCGCAGACCAGAAATCGTCAACCGTTCCGCTACATCCCGGATGATGAGGTTTATGCCTTAGATCTCGATCCGCGCAGAGTCCGTTTCGGGCTGCTGGAGGGCTGGGATCGTGAACAGGATGCCTACGAGGATCTTGCTGCTCTGGCCTACGTTTCAGGCCCGATGTATGAGCGTCATGTCGACAACGCGGGCCGTGAGATCACTGTTCCGCTCGGGGATCTCAAATTCGGGACCAAGGTCTGGCGCGGTCGTAACCGCACCGCCTCTCGCCAGCGTGCATTTGTGGGGATCCGCCATAACGGCAGCGTTGATTTCGGTTACGGCGAGCTCACCGATGAGCGCAGTCAGATGTACGACACGTTCATAGGCGGTCTGCACAGCCTCTACAACGATCTTGAGGAGCCTCCCGAGAGCTACAAGGGGGCTTACAGCATCAGCATGGGGCAGCGGATTCGGTACTACCTTCCCCGCATTCGGATGGTGATGGGACTTCGGCAGGACGGCCACATCGAAGTTCTGATGAGTAGAGATGGGCTCACCCTTGAGCAGAGCAAGGATCTCGCCCGTCGCCGGGGCTATCTGGCGGCCTATATGCCAGATCACGCCTCCAAAAGTCGCTTCATCATTCCAGGGGTCAAGGGATTCACCGAGGAGGATGCCAACTGGATCAGTGGTGGCGCAACGAGTTTTGTTCACGTTCCCTACATGTTGCGTCTGAGTTCTCGCCAGACTCCGTTACGGGGCAGCCTGATCGCTGGCCTGACACCCCGACTCTCCGATCAGGAGAGCTGCGACGGCCCGATCGATTGCGTTCAGGCCTTCACGAATCATCTGGCAGACCGAGCTCTGGCTGGTCTCAACCGGGTGATGGAGCAGGGCGTCGAACCTCTTGCCCGTCTGATTTGGGCACCGTCGGTGCCCAGCAAACCCAACCGCCCCTCGGATGGTGCTCTTCCCGCATCGGGCCCCAACGACCGTGCTCCTTTGAGGGAACCACCGATCACGGCTGATCCTCTGGTGCTCCGTGAGCAGCCGGCCATCATCACCACCCCAGAACAGTTGGATCCACTGCCGGAACCGGAAGATCGCTGGACGGAGCCTGAACCTTTTGCGCCATTGCCACCCGATCTGCCTCCTCCCACCTGGGTCGATGATCCTGTGGTTGCGCCTCAGCAGTCGGTTGCGCCTGAGTCAACCAATCGCCTGTTGGGAGCTCCTCCCCCGCCAGAGCTTCCACCGCTGCCGTCTTCTCCACTTCCAGTGTTGCCGGATTGATTGGTGGAGGCAGTGTGGAGTTGGTGGCCCGTTCCAGATTCTGATCAGCGTGTTCTGGCAGCTTGGCTGCCCCGGTTGCCATCGCGAGCCGAGCAGATTCAACTCAGTGAAGCCCTGAGCTTGAAGCTGTTTGGCTTGCATGGGTTGCAACTCACAGGGGCGGACATCGGACGCACCATTTATGGAAAACCCCAGCTGCGTGGGTCATCCCTGCACCACAGCCTGGCCAACACCGGACAACTCACGATTGGGATCGGGGCTGTTGTGCCGGTTGGCATCGATGTGGAAGCGCAACACCGGCTGTTTCGCGTTAATCCGGATCTGCTGCGCCGGAGGATGTTCATCACGAAACAGGATGCAAACCTCTGGGAGCAAAACCGCACGCTGCTTCAGGTTTGGACGGCCAAGGAAGCCGTGTTGAAGGCCAGTGGTTTCGGTCTTGCTGGTGGCATGCCGAATGTCACCCTGTCCGCAGCTGACAACAGCTGCGGGCTTCATGGCGAGCAATACCGGTTAACGGAATGGAGCCGGCACGGGTTTCATGTTGCTCTCGCTGAACGGCTCCGAACATGACGATCGATCAGTGGCTGTGTCACACGAAGAGTTCGTCCAGCATTTCGAGCATCCGCTGCTGGGAAATCTCGGCAGGATCGCTTGTTCTTCTCCGGAAAAAATAAGCTCTGTGCTCCTGGCCTAAACCTTCAACGGCATGCGCCTTGCGTTCGAGCAATTCAGCCAGCTTTTTGCGACGTTCAGGAGGCACAGGAATCACGCAACTCCACGCACCATGGCCAGCCGCTGCTGGTAGGAGTACGAAAACTGCTGATCTCTAAAGGGTTTGATGGCGGCTCATCCCCCCCTCCACAACCCCTTATGGATGAGCTGACAAAGGCGGTCATCCCTACTCAAAAACACCAACACGCTTTAACGGGCTGCTTGAAAGTTAGGTGATGTGTTGACGATTCATCTGGGTGAAGAAGCGCTTGGTCCTCGCGCTTTTGCTGGCGATCGCTGCTTGGGTGGTCCCATTTCGAGATGATGCCGTGAGGCATTACGCGCCGGGATTTCAGCCTGGTCAGCCCTTCGATTGAGTTGTCATAAAGAGTCTTCTGGAACTTTTCGTTAATCAGGTACTTGAGGTTGATTTTTAGGGTGCGAGAGAAAATATAATTTTGCTNTGATGGAAGCTTGAATTTTATGAGTCTGCGTTTCTACTGTGTTGGCCTGAAAGCGCATCCAGTGCGTCAACTCTTGAAAGAGAATTCGAGCTTGGTTTTAGGTCTGACCTTGATCACATTGACGACTTGAGGCCCAGTGCTCTGAGCTTTGCGCTCTTCCCTCAGCGCTTTGAGAATCATTGAGCCTGACTCTTGCCAGTCGCCATTCACCTCGATTTCGATTCGAGCACGTTGATAGAACTCTTCGGCGCTTCTGAGATGTTTGCCTTTCTCAACGGCTGTGGAGCTATTGGCTGCTGACGTTAAAGCGATGACGGGATTGAACAATTACTTCGACACAATAAAGCACTGTTCGCGAAAAAGTCCATCTCTGGTGATTAACGTTTCATCGATGCCACTCACCGTTTGAAGACGCCGTTGCATTCACCTGGTGCAGGCTTCACAAAGCAATGCCCCTCTGGTGACCAATAGCCAAGGGCAGGAAAACGAAGGCCCTGAGCACGGGCTTTGGCATTCACTCCATCGACACCCTGGCCCTGTACAAGCACATGCCCTTGGCCATCAACGAGATCGAGAAAGTCGTTTTCTTTGGTTTCCTGTGAAGGAGCCGCTTGCGCCCCAAGTGGAAAGATGAATGAGGCAGTGATGAGAAGCAGGAAGCGCAACATTGGATTTCGGAAAAGCGGATCAGTTTTTGGTCACGATCACAGGAGTGCCCACCTTGATGCGGTTGTACACCTGAATGACGTCGTTGTTGAGCATTCGGATGCAGCCCAGGCTCACAGCAGCACGCAGTTTCACCCAATTGGGCCAAGCGGTGCCATGGATTGCATATTCACCGGTGCCAATTTGTACATAGGCCACATAACGCACCCCCACAGGGTTCTTCGGCCCGGGGGCAATGATCTTGCCCTTTTTGTGATACACCGGCTGGGCATCCATCTTGGTGACGGCGAAGCTGCCAGGTGGTGTCGGTGATTCCGGAGCACCGATGGCGACGGGATACTTGCCAATCACCTTGCCGTCGTCCAGCAGCGTTAGGTAGCGCTGTTTGAGGCTGATTTGGATGGATGTTTCTGCCTGGGCCGGAGCTGCTGCGGCTCCGAGCACAACAACAGTGGCCAGCAGAAGTGAACGGAGTTGCATGGTCATCCGCGCCAGGCGTAGATCGGCATTTTGACCCATTTAAAAGGGGCTAGCGTCGGTGCTCAGCCACCTCGATCTCCTGACTGATGATCCGCTCCCTCGGATTCGGCCGTGCCCTGCTTGCTGGAGTGGCAGCGGTTGTTTCAGCTTTTTCCCTGGATGTTCAAGTCCGGGCTGGATTTACTCCAGAAGAACTCGCATCGTTTGAGGTCACCCACCTGCGCGGTGTCGTCAGCGAGGTCTTGCCCGAGGAAAAGGTGATTGAAGTGATCGATCCTGAGGGGCACCGTGAGATCGTCACCGTTGGGATCGATTTGAAGCCTCTCGGGCTTCAAAAGGGGGATCGAGTCGACGTTTCCGTGCTCGACGGATTGGTGGTGGGTCTGGAGCGCAGCAAATCCAAGGAATTGAGTTTCGAGCGCGAAGACATCATCATGCCCATGGCGATGGGCCCCCTCAAAAAAGGGATGCGGGTGGCTCTCGCATCTGGCACAGCCAGGGTTTTGAAGCTGTCGGAGGCCGACCGCAGTCTCAGCTTGATGGGCCCCCTTGGTGGGATTCACAACCTTGATGTGGTGGATGATGGAGGCCTCGATCTGTTCCCCAGCCTCAAGCCGGGAGATCTTGTCGATTTCCGCTTGATTCAGCCGGTGGCGGTCAAGATTGATCGTGTGATCACGGTGTCTCCGATTCGGGGAACCTCCGCGCAGGTGCCAATGGTGGCCACTGTTGTGGACAACAGCAGCAGTCTGAAAGCTGAATTGCTTCAGTCGTTCGAAATCACGAAGCTGGTCGGCACCATCCAGCGGTTGATGCCAAACAACAGGGTGATGGAGCTGCGCAGCCCTTATGGCCACAACATGCTGATCACGATGGGTGGCGCTTTGGACACCTCCGGTTTGAAATCCGGCGATGCCGTTGTTGTGGAGGTTCTCGATGGCCTCGTGGTGGATCTCCGCCAGAGCACGGTCAATCGTCTTGCCTACGCACGGGAAGATGTAATCCTCGCCAAGGATTTCGGGGCGGCACGCAAGGGAACCCGCGTCGCGATGGCGACAGGTACCGCNGAGGTGGTGAAGGTGTCTGAGAAGGATCAAGAACTGAGCCTGCGCGGCCCCTTTGGTGGGGTGCACAACCTTGATGTGCGGGATGGCATNCAGGGTGATCCGATCGGCACACTCAAGGTCGGTGATTACGTGGAATTCCGGGCCATCAAGCCTGTAGCGATTGCCATTCGCCGAGCCGACTAGTTCAGGTCTCCTGGTGGGAGGCGAGGGCACGCACCACGTCTCCCCGTGTGACGACACCCACGGGCTGATGGTCTTCGTTCAGCACGAACAGCCGCTGGATACCGCGTTCATGGAGCTGTGAGGCGGCTTTCGGGAGTGGCAGTGCAGTGGTGCAACTGTGAACGTCCTTGCGCATCAGATCTTTCACGCTGGTGCCTAGAACCTGGTGCACTTGTTTGTCCCAGTTCAGTGGGTTGCGCAGGTAAATCACGCTGTCGAGCAGCATCACGTAGGGGCCAGCGTCGACTCCGCTTTCCCGAACCATCAAGTCCTGTTCGCTCAGTTCTCCGATCAACGTGCCAGCTGCATCAACGACTGGGAGACCGCTGATGTGGTGATCACTGATCATCTGCACCGCCTGCTGCAAAGGGGTGTCTGGACTGACACTCAGAACTGGCTGGGTCATCACGTCAGCCACCGTCAGCTGCAGGACCATGATTCGGGTTCAAGTCTCCGCATTCTGAGCGTTGTTCCTGTCCTTGCGCTCGATCGCTAACGGCCTCACCGTGGCGCGTGCGATCGCTGGCCTGCCATTGATCCTGGCTTTGCAGCATGGCTATTCCTCTCTGGCCTGGTGGTTGCTTCTGCTGGCCGGCCTCTCCGACGCGGCAGATGGATGGTTGGCACGGCGGGCAGGTGGGGGCTCAAGCTGGGGTGCTCGGCTCGATCCCCTCACCGACAAAGTTCTGATCGCAGCCCCGCTGCTGTGGCTTGCCAGTGAAGATGTTCTGCCGCTCTGGGCGGTGTGGCTTCTGCTCGCTCGTGAACTGCTGATCTCCGGCTGGCGCTCTCAGGCCAATGATGGAGCCCCGGCATCGGCTGCAGGAAAAGCCAAAACCATCCTCCAATTCCTCAGCTTGTTGATGATGCTCTGGCCGGCCAGCTGGATCGGTGAAGCCGGCATCGTGCCCCTGGGGTGGTGGCTGTTTTGGCCATCTCTACTGATGGCTCTGGGATCGGCCATCGGCTACATCAGGCCCCGACCAAGGTTGCATCGCCGCTGAAATCGGGATCGGCAGTGGGGTTTGGGGCGTAATCGTTGGCGTAGCTGTCAGCCAGACCCTGTGCGAGATCGAAGCGAGGTGTCCAGGCCAGTTCCCGTTCGACCCTGGTGATATCCGTGAGGAAGTGATTGAGCCGGAGAGGGAAGGCTTTGCGGGCCTTTGGATCAAGATTCGCAGGATTGAAGCTGCGCAGATCCAGACGTTCCGGATCCTGACCGCAGGCCAGCGCTGCCGCCCGGATCAGACCTCGGAAACTGACACCTTGTTTTCCTGAGCAGTTGTAGATCCGGTTGGCGGCCGCATCCACCTCGATGGAACGCGCCATCGCCTCGGCCAGGTCCTCCACGTGGCCCAGCTGCGTAATCGTGCTGCCATCGCCGGGAAGTGGGATCGGCCGGTTGTTCACGATCCGATCAAAGAACCATCGTTCGATTGGGTTGTAGTTCCCTGGCCCATAGATGTAGGTGGGGCGGAAGCTGGTGAAAGGGATTCCTTCAGAGCGGAGCCAAGCCTCGGTGTCGGCCTTGCCGGCATGGCGGCTTTGCGGATCGGTGGGACTTGACTCATTCAGGGGCCATTGATCGGAGTCGGCATAGACACCGGCCGAGCTCACATACACGAAACGATGGCTGGGAACACCGGTGATGGTCACCACCCGACGACTGTCCTCTAACTTCCGCCCTGAGCTGTCAACGATCACATCAAAGCGGCGGCCTTGGAGTGCGCTCAGACCCTCGTCGCTGCTGCGGTCACCGCAAAGGTGCTCCACCCCCGCAGGCACGGGGTTCTTGCCACGGGTGAACAGCGTGAGGGCGTGACCCTGGGACTGCAGCCGTGCCACCAGGGGTTTTCCCACGAACCGGGTTCCACCCATCACGAGGATCTGCATGTCGCGCCCTTCAAAGCGCTGCTATTGAAGCGTGGCGCTGCAGGATGGGGGGTCGCTGGCTTGCCCCCATGGAGATCATTCCCGCCATTGATCTGCTCGATGGTGCCTGTGTGCGTCTGCACCAGGGCGATTACGAGCAGGTGACCCGCTTCAGCGAAGATCCCGTAGCCCAGGCCCTCAGTTGGCAGAGCCAAGGGGCCTCCCGTTTGCATCTGGTGGATCTCGATGGTGCCAAGCGTGGGGTGCCGGTGAATGACGCAGCCGTTCGGGAGATCACGGCGACCTTGGATATTCCGGTTCAGCTCGGCGGTGGAGTTCGCTCCCTGGAGCGCGCTGAGGAGCTGATCAATTGCGGGTTGGACCGGGTGATCCTGGGCACGGTTGCCATCGAACAACCCGACCTCGTCACGGAGCTTGCCCGGCGGCACCCGGGCAGGATCGTTGTGGGGATTGATGCCAAGGACGGCCGGGTGGCGACGAGGGGATGGATTGAGCAGAGCAATGTTCTCGCCACAGATTGTGCGGTGCGTTTCAGCGCTGCTGGCATCGCAGCGATCATCACCACTGATATCGCCACGGATGGCACCCTTGCAGGGCCGAATCTGGAGGCGCTGCGCACCATGGCCCAGTGCAGCTCTGTGCCTGTGATCGCTTCCGGAGGCATCGGCTGCATGGCCGATTTGTTGTCTTTGTTGCCTTTGGAAGCCCTCGGGGTGAGCGGTGTGATCGTTGGTCGGGCCCTCTATGACGGACGCGTGGATCTGGCTGAAGCGATTGCGGCTGTTGGTGAAACTCGACTGCAGGACATCACCTCCATCGCTGCAGATCTCGCCTGAGTTCGCCACTGGCCTTATGGTTGGGTTATCGACACCCTTCTGTGGTAAGAGCAGGCGCTACTGATCGTTCCGGACGGCCTTCCGTAGGCAGTCTCCAGGATGTATTCGAGCAGTGCCGTTGTCTTGGGATGCGTCTGAGCCGGCAGCGCCGGATGGTGCTGGATCTGCTATGGAGCGAAAAGAGTCACCTCAGCGCCCGGGATATTTTTGAGCAGCTCAACTTGAGGGGGCGAAGCATTGGCCATACCTCCGTCTATCAGAACCTGGAAGCCTTGCAGTCAGCCGGTGTGATCGAGTGCCTCGATCGTGCCAATGGCCGGCTCTACGGCTATCGCAGTGACCCCCACAGCCATCTCACCTGCTTGGACAGTGGAGCGATTGAAGACATTGATGTGGAGCTGCCTCGGGATCTGCTCCAAGAGATTGAGAAACGCACCGGCTATCGAATCGAGTCGTACACCCTTCAACTAAACGGACGACGCACCCTGGAGGATTGACGAGAAGCTCGTTACCTTGACAACAATCAACGGTTGCAAGAGTTGGTCTCGTCCCCACCGGTGCGCATTCTTCTGCTTGCCCCGGATCTGCTCGGGGAGTCTCTGGCGCTGCAGCTCACGGCAGCTCATCAGGATTGGGTTGTTGAATTACACCCGGAACGCCTCTCAGGAACTCCTGTTCTGGTGATCTGGTCCATCGAACAGATCGCGTCGTTCGCGTCCGTTCAACAGGAATTGCTCTCCCTCCAGGACCGTTGGCAACCGGCACCTGTGATGCTCTTATTGCCGGCGGAGTTGAGCAACAGCCGCGAGCAGTTGCTCACACTTCCGGCCTCTGGCCTGCTCCAAAACGCTGATCTGCAGACACTGCAAGAGGCCATTGAGACCCTTCTCGATGGAGGAAGGGTCGTGCGTTTGCAGTCAGCCTCTCGCGCAACGGCGACCTCGGCCCAGCCGATGGGCATGGGCCAGTGGCTGCTGCTCAGTGGTCTGCAGCAAATCAGCAACGATCTGCAGGTGATCGAGGCGATGCTGACGCCTCCTCCACCCAATGCTCTGCTGCAGTTTTTGCTGGAAGGGCGTTGTCGTGAGCTGCGCAGTGCCAGAGCTCTGTTGCTTTGGCTGTGGGGGCCACTGCAGTTGGGGTTGGAGGATGCCCAACCGCTTCGGGAGCCGTCTGGTCCCCAGCGCACAGAGACGTCGTCAACGGCAATCACGCTTCGGGAGCGCAATGCCATCGCCGTTTGGGAGGCCATCCGCGAACGCCTGGGTGGAACTGTTCAGGCCGGCCTGACCAACGCCACTGGGCGTCTCCTTGCGATTGAGGGACTGCATCCCGAGCGACGTCGCGAACTTCTTCTGGCTTTGCTTGCGCAGCTCGATCAAGTGCTGCAGCGGCTTCGGGGAGCTGACAACGTCGAGCCGCTTCCAGCAGCGTGGGCGGAACTGCAGCCCGAATTGCGCCGTCAAGCATTGACGACCATGGCGGGAAGCTATGTGCAGATCCCCCGGAATGGTTCTTTGCAGCCTGTGGTGGCATCTCTTCTCGGCGGGGCTGATCTGGATGTTGAGGATGACGAGCTGCCGGATCCTGTTGCGATGCTCTCGCCGTTACTGGCTGATCAGCCTGTGCTGGTGGATGGCCGACTGCTGCCGGCGGATGATCCCCGGGCTCTGCTTCAGCTGGAGATGCTCGTCAGCAACTGGTTGGTGCGCACGGCGGAATTAATCGGTGCCGAATTGCTGGATGCCTGTGGCAATTGGCCTGAGCTGCGCCGTTACCTCCTCCGTGATCCGCTGGTCGCAACGCGGGAACTCGATCGTCTGCGCAATCGCCTGAACACACAGCTTCGCTGGGCAGACTGGGTGGAACGGCCCATTCAGCTCTATGAGAGCCAACGCACGCTGTTTCAGCTTCATGACGGCAAGATCGAACCTTTTCTGCTGACCGAGCCGCGGGATCAGGAACTCAATCAGCTGGGCTGGTGGCAGCGTCAGGTTGCCCTGCTGTTGGAAACCCGGGATGCATTGGCCCCTCAGGTGCAGGCACTGGTTCGCCGTGTTGGCGATATCGCCGTCGTGCTGCTCACGCAGGTTCTTGGTCGTGCAATCGGATTGATTGGTCGTGGCATTGCCCAGGGAATGGGTCGTAGTCTCGGCCGCGGCTGAGGCCTTGGGGCCACAATGGCCGTCCGCTGCTTCGGCCTGATGGTTTGTTTGGTGCGCTTCCTGCTCAGTGTTTGTGCCGTTGTGGTGCTGCAGGTGGCTCCCGCTGCAGCAATCCTCAACAGCGATAGTTACGACGGAAATATTTACGCTTTATACGCAGGAAACGGATCCCTCGTTCCGCCAGCGGTCACTCTGGCGCAATCGTTGGAGGAGGGCAGAACTGCAGTGATTGTTTATTACCTCGACGACAGCGCCGTCAGTAAGCGCTTTGCTCCAGTGGTATCGGAATTGCAGAGACTCTGGGGTCGAAACGTTGATCTGCTCCCTCTCACGACGGACCCCTTGCAGGGCCGTGAATCCAATGGGCCGAACGACCCGGCCACCTACTGGTCTGGATCGATTCCCCAGGTGGTGGTGATTGGTCCGGATGGCCGGGTTGTGTTCGACCAGGAGGGTCAGGTTCCTTTGAACGAGATCAATGAAGCCATCAGCAAGGCCACTGGACTGCCGGCCCCAGACCTGGGTCGTGTGGATCAGGAGGGCAGCTTCAACGAAGTGAACATCGAGGTCACAGCGAACTAAGCGGCCTACGCTGCCGCCGAGTTGTGCCGGCCGCCTCGCCGGATCAAGCTTTGTCTCTACTGATTGCTCCGCTCGCCCTCGGACTCGGTGTGGCCTGGCTCGAGCTTCGTCATCGACTGCGACCTGCCTCGCCGCTGCGGATGACGCCTCGCGATTGGCGGGTTGATGACCTCGGCAGCCGGCTGAGGGTTGAAGGGGTTTTGGAGATCAGCAATCCCCACCCGCGGATGGAGATCTTCGTTCCGGAGCTACGGGTGGAGCCGGTTCTGTTGGGACAGTCCGATCCTTCGGCACTGCAGGTGACGACTCGCATTACGGCGGATCATCCCGATGAGGAGACCCGAGAGGATGGCTATTGGGCGGCCTACATCGTGAAGGGACGCAAAAGCACCTGTGCGCGGGTGTCGATCGAGATCACAGGGCCATCCCCATCCAGCCGTGTCGACAGCCTCTGGGTAGACACCACCTGGGTGAATTACGGCCCGTTCGGTCGGCTTCAGCGTCGGCAGGGGGTTCTCGTCCCCTTGCGCCGTCCAGAGCCGCTTCAGCCCGATGCCTGCGCTTTCCAGGAGGGCGAGGGGTGCCGGGTTCTGCCGTTGCGGACGCATCTGCTCGGACCTCTTGACGACGCAATTGAGGTGCTGCGCAGCTATGCAGCCCAGTTGATTCAGCCCGGCGACATCCTCACCATCGGCGAAACCCCAGTTGCTGTGATTCAGGGTCGCTATCGCCACCCGAGCGAAGTGGAGCCTGGCATGGTGGCTCGGTTGCTGTGTCGGGTTTTTCACCCCACCAGCAGCTTGGCTACGGCTTGCGGGATGCAGACGTTGATCGATCTGGTGGGGCCGACTCGCGTCGCTGCTGCCTGGTTCGGAGGCCTGCTGATGAAGCTGGTTGGCATTCCGGGAGGTTTTTATCGGCTTGCTGGCCCTCAGGCCCGTCTGATCGACGACATCACAGGCACCACCCCGCCCTATGACCAGACCATCGTGCTGGGGCCAGAACGTTCCGATGCTTTTTGCCGCGAAGCCGCTGCGGAACTTGGGGTCGCCGTTGCCATCGTCGACGTCAACGACCTCGGTCGCGTGAAGGTGCTGGCCTCCAGCCCCGGTTGCGATGAAGCTCTGCTCACCCGTGCTCTCCGCCCGAACCCAGCTGGCAATGCCAATGAGCGCACGCCGCTGGTTCTGGTTCGTCCCAGCCAGGGATGAGCACTACATTGTGAGCAGTTCAGTGTGGAGGAGGTGCGGTGGTTGTCCCCGAATCTTCCACGTTGCGGATCGAAGCCCTCAATCCAGGCCATCTCTCCCAATGGGGCCGGACCGGACGGCTGGATGACCTCCCAAGATTCCAGGCCTTCCTGCTCGGGAATTGGCTGTCTCGCTTCGAGCAGCGCTTCCCTGACCTGTTGCCCAGCCGCTCTCCGCGCTGTTTGGTGGCCCTGGAGGGCACTCGCCCCATTGCGAGCGTCGTAGCCCGTCCGTTTAACCGCCGCGGCAGCTGCTGGATGCTGCAACTCCCTGAACTGCTTTGCTCTGATCTTTCCTTTGGTGAACGCCGTGTTCAGCAGGAGTTGCTGCAGCAGGCCCTTCATCTCCCGGTGGTTCAGGTTTGCAGCTGGGTGATTCGAGCTCCAGCAGCTGATGCGGGATCCATTGCTCTGCTGCGGGAGCTGGGATTCCAGCCCCTGCGTCCGGAACAGTGCTGGGAGCCACCCCCTCATCTGCCGAGTGAGAGCGGCGAGAACCCGCTGCCGCGAGGACTGCAGTGGGAGGGATTGAATCGTCGCACGGCTCAACTGCTCTGGCCGATCGAGCAGGGCGGGAGCTTCAGTCATCTGCGTCAAATCACCGATCGCCATTGGCTCGATCTGCTGGATCGTCAAGGCCCTGGCTGCGGGGCGCTGATGGATGGAGCAGCGGTTCTCGCTGGTTGTATCCGACTAACAGAAAGCGGCGAGTCGGGAGTGTTGGAGCTGTTCCGGGATGTGGCCTGGGATCCACGCCTGGATCAGGCCCTCCCCCAGGTGCTGAGGCGAATCCACCAGCGGGGGCGTCCGCGAGCGGTCCTGACGGCCTTTGATGACGCTCCCTTGGCTCGGATCCTTGAGGGCGAAGGCTGGAGCCGCGGTGAGGAACAGCTGTTGCTGGGTCGGAGTCTCTGGCGACGCCAACCCAGTCCTCGCAACCTCCAGTTGAGTCGATCCCTTGATCAAATGCTGGGCCGTCTTCGTCCTCAGGGCACGCCGCTGCCCACCCCCAGCCTCGGCGACCGTCATTGATGCGGCCCAAGGCCTGTTCAGTGCTCAGTCTTGATGTGGGGCGACGTCGCATCGGCCTTGCCGGCTGCGATCCACTTGGTATCAGTGTCACGCCGCTGCGGGCCATCCGGCGCGGACGCTTCGACGCTGATCTGGAGATTTTTCGGGGCCATTGTGTCGCCCGTCGTGTTGAAGGTCTCGTGGTCGGGCTGCCCCTGGATGACCGTGGAGCTCCGACGCCCCAGGCGGAACACTGCCGGCGGTATGGACTGCGCCTGGCATCTGTGTTGGATCTGCCCCTGGCCTGGGTGAATGAGCACAGCAGCACTTGGGCCGCCGCTGATCGCTTCGGCCTCAGTGGCGACCGCAGCGGGCAACTGGACAGTGCCGCCGCCGCTTTGCTGTTGGATCAGTGGCTGGCTGAGGGGCCGGCCCTCAAACCGGCCCATCTGATGGGGCAGAGGCCGGGCGCCGGGGCCCTCGATGATGGATCCTGAGCCAAGTCAATACGGAACCGATGCCGGAGTCCGGAGCCGGGAAGAGTGGCGATCATCCAACCTTGCTGGTGCGGGACCGCGAAGGTCACGATCTGCTCTGCTTTCTTGAGCACCTCATCCCTGTCGAGGGGCAGGACTATGCCCTGCTTTCACCAGTGGATACACCGGTATCCCTGTTCCGTTTGAGCGATGAGGCGGAGCCTGAGCCGATCACGGAAGTTGCGAGCAGTGAACCGATCCTCTCTGTTGCGGATGTGGTTCTTCAGGAGCATGACCTGGTCTTGGTTCGCTCAGCGATCACGCTCACAGTCAGCGGTGAACTGGAGGAGCCAGACCAGGAGGATCTTGAGGAGTTGGAGGAGGAGGACGACGTTGATGAAGACGCCGAAACCTTTGAGCTGCTGGTGAGTTTTATGGTCGAGGCTCAGGAGTACGGCCTTTACATTCCCCTCGATCCGTTTCTTGTGCTGGTACGCATGATTGATGGTCAGGCGGAGTTGCTGAACGACGAGGAACTGGATCGAATTCAGCCCCTCATCGAAGCGGAACTGGAGGAACGGGAATGGCCGGACTGACTGGTCAGCACTGGCTACAACCTGACTGGGATCCCGGCTTGACCATCGCCCATCTCTCCCTGGCCCATTTCACGGCTCTGGGGCTTAAGGCGGCTGTGCTGGATGTCGACCGCACCCTTTTGCCGGGTCGGGATGTCACGCTTCCTGATCCAGTGCGTGTTTGGTTGGTTGATGCGGGCCGGCGAATGAAGCTTCATTTGTTCAGCAACAACCCGTCGAAAACGCGGATTGCCGCCGTTGCTGATCAACTCGGAGTGAGCTTTACCTGTGGAGCAGGCAAGCCCCGTCGAGGAGCATTGCGCCGCGTGGTTGCCGATCTTGATTGTCCGCCAGCCGAGATCGCCATGGTCGGAGATCGTCTCTTCACCGACGTGCTTTGCGGCAACCGTCTCGGGTTGTACACCGTTCTGGTTCGACCGGTTCAGGCTGATGGTCGTCCCAGTCGCCACGACAGAGTTCAACGGCTGGAGCGCAGCGTGGCGCGGTGGATGGGGGCCTCTCCAGCATGACCCTGTGGGTCGTGAAGATCGGCACAAGCCTGCTTCGGGGAGACACGGCTGCCACGATCAGTGGCTACGCCAGTTGCTTCGCTTCGGCCATGGCCCGTGGCGATCAGGTTGTGCTGGTCACCAGTGGAGCTGTGGGCCTGGGCTGCCAGCGCTTGGCCATGAAGGATCGTCCTGATGCCGTTGTGGCCCTTCAGGCTGCTGCTGCAATTGGGCAGGGCACCCTGATGGCGCTCTATGAACGCTCCTTGGCGCGTCACGGCCACCCGGTTGCCCAGGTCTTGCTCACCCGTTCCGATCTGGCCGACCGTCGCCGTTACCAGAACGCATCCGGCACCTTGCAGCAGTTGCTCGACTGGGGGGTGCTGCCGGTGATCAACGAAAACGACGCGCTGTCTCCAGCGGAGTTGCGCTTCGGTGATAACGACACGCTTTCGGCGTTGGTTGCCGCCGCGGTTGGTGCCCAGCAGCTGATCCTGCTGACCGATGTGGATCGCCTCTATTCCTCCGACCCTCGGATTGATGTGAATGCACAGCCAATCTCCGATGTTCATCACCCTCGGGAGCTGGAATCGTTGGAGAAGGGTGCTGGTGATGGTGGGAGCTGGGGCACCGGTGGGATGACCACCAAACTCGCTGCCGCAAGGATTGCCACGGCGAGCGGCATCACCGTGCATCTGGCCGATGGGCGTGATCCGGCCCGATTGGATGCCCTTTTCCAGGGAGGGCGAGGTGGAACCGTTTTTCATCCCCATCCGGAGCCGATTGGCAACCGGCGCAGTTGGTTGGCCCATGTTTTGCAGCCTGAGGGGGAGATCCAATTGGATCAGGGAGCCTGTGATGCGCTGCAGCACCGCGGAGCCTCATTGCTGCTCGTGGGTGTCACCGCGGTTCAGGGTGAGTTCGACGCCAATCAACCGGTAACCCTGCGCGATCCGGAGGGTCAGGAACTGGGCCGCGGGCTCTGTTCGATGGATAGCGAACAACTGCGAAGGGTGATGCAGACCCAGGGATCGGGTGCTCCATCGCCAGTGGTGGTGCATCGGGATGCACTCGTGCTCCGTTGTCGTTAGCCACGACTACGATCCGGCCGCCAGCCTCCGCCGCCATGCGTTTCAGCTCCCTGATCAAGGTTCTGCAGACGGGTGATGCCGGCCTGCGGTGGAGCCAGCCGGGTGCAGACCCTTGGCTCAGTGGTGCGGCATCCCTGGAACAGGCCGCTGCGGATCAGCTCAGCTTTTTGGAAAAAGGCAATGCCTTAACGGCAGCACTCGGTGAAAGCTCTGTTGGTGCGCTGCTTCTACCGGATCAGCAGGACCTCATTGATTGTGCGGGTGAACGGGGGATCGCCTTCGCAGTTTTTTCTGATCCGCGTTTGGCCTTCGCTGAAGCATTGGATCGGCTGCATCCACGCCGGCGTCCTCTGGCGGAGCTGCATCCAACGGCTGTGATTGATGAACGGGCGGTTGTGGGGCCGGGCAGTGCGATCGGACCAAGGGTCTGTATCGGCGCAGGCAGTCGTCTTGGGGCTGGCTGCATCGTGCATCCCGGCGTCGTGATTTACGACGACGTGATGGTGGGTGATGGGTGTGAGCTCCATGCCAACGCCGTGCTGCATCCAGGGAGTCGCCTTGGGCGTGGTTGTGTGGTGAATTCCAATGCCGTGATCGGCTCGGAGGGATTCGGTTTCGTTCCAACAGCCCGCGGTTGGCGAAAGATGCCGCAAACCGGCCTGGTGGTGCTCGAGGATGGCGTGGAAGTGGGTTGTGGCAGCACGATCGATCGCCCCTCGGTGGGTGAGACCCGGATCGGGGCTGGCACCAAGATCGATAACTTGGTTCAAATTGGTCACGGCGTGAGTACCGGCCGTGGCTGCGCCTTTGCTTCGCAAGTCGGCATCGCCGGGGGGGCGAAAATCGGCCATGGAGTCATCCTGGCTGGCCAGGTGGGCGTCGCCAATCGGGCCGTGGTGGGCGACCGTGCCATTGCCAGTTCCAAGAGCGGAATCCATGGAGAGGTGGCAGCCGGTGAGGTGGTGAGCGGCTATCCAGCCATCCCCAACCGGCTGTGGTTGCGTTGTTCCGCTGCGTTCAACAAGTTGCCGGACATGGCCAAGACCCTGCGGGAGTTGAAACGCGCCACCCCTCAGTAATCTCCAGCGATCATCTCCGTCCTGCTCCGTCATGGCTCAGCACCGTGTTGTTCTTCTGCCCGGTGACGGCATCGGCCCGGAGATCACCGCCGTGGCTCGCAAGCTTTTGGAGGTGGTGAGTCAGCGCCATGGTTTTGAACTCAGCTTTGAGGAGCAGCCCATCGGGGGCAGTGCCATCGATGCCACAAGTGAGCCTCTTCCGGCGAGCACGCTGGAGGCTTGCAAGGCAGCGGATGCTGTGTTGCTTGCTGCCATCGGCAGCCCTCGCTTTGACAGCCTGCCCCGCGAGAAGCGGCCGGAAACCGGGCTGCTGGGTCTGCGGGCGGGCATGGAGCTGTTCGCCAACCTGAGGCCGGTGAAGATCGTGCCGGCACTGATTAATGCCAGCAGCCTCAAACGTGAGGTGATTGAAGGCGTTGATCTGATGGTGGTTCGCGAGCTCACCGGTGGGATCTACTTCGGCCAGCCCAAGGGCAGGATTGAGGCCGATGGTGATGAGCGCGGCTTCAACACGATGACCTACTCCGCTTCGGAGGTGGATCGGATTGCCAAAGTGGCCTTCGAGATCGCAACCGAGCGTCGAGGTCGCCTCTGTTCGGTGGACAAGGCGAATGTGCTGGATGTGAGCCAACTGTGGAGAGACCGGGTCGACACCCTGGCGCCTGGCTACGGCGCTGTGGATGTGAGCCACATGTATGTCGACAACGCCGCGATGCAGTTGGTGCGCGATCCACGCCAGTTCGATGTGCTGCTCACCGGCAATCTTTTTGGTGACATCCTCAGCGATGAGGCGGCCATGCTCACCGGTTCGATCGGCATGCTCCCTTCAGCATCCCTTGGCAGTGAAGGCCCTGGACTGTTTGAGCCGGTGCATGGGTCTGCTCCCGATATCGCCGGCCAAGACAAGGCCAACCCCATGGCGATGGTGCTCTCAGCCGCGATGATGCTGCGCACTGGTCTGAAGCAGATTGCGGCAGCGGATGCCCTTGAAGCCGCTGTGGACAAAGTTTTGGCAGACGGCTTCCGCACTGGCGATCTGATGGCAGAAGGCTGCACTCAGCTTGGATGTCAGGCCATGGGCGAGCAGTTGCTTCGATCGCTCTGACGCCAGGATTGGTGCAATCGGGCTTTGATCTGGCAAGATCGCCGGGCCTATAGCCCTTGCGTCGATGTCGAAGCGTCATCCGGTTGTCGCTGTCACCGGTTCTTCCGGAGCTGGAACCAGCACCGTCAAGCGCGCCTTCGAGCACATCTTCGCGCGCGAGGGAATCACCCCTGCTGTGGTGGAGGGTGACAGCTACCACCGCTATGAGCGGATGCCGATGAAACAGGCCATGGCTGATGCCCTGGCCCGCGGTGAAAATTTCTCCCACTTCGGCCCCGAAGCCAACTTGTTCGACAAGCTCGAAGAGTTGTTCCGCATCTACGGCGAGAGCGGTGGCGGTCAGAAGCGCTACTACCTTCACAGCCCTGAAGAAGCTGCTGAGCACAACGCCCGTCTTGGCGTTGATCTCAACCCCGGCCAGTTCACCCCCTGGGAAGACATCCCTGCGGGCACGGATCTTCTCTTCTACGAAGGCCTTCACGGCGGGGTGAAGGGTGATGGTTACGACGTCGCCAGCCTCGCTGACTTGCTGGTGGGTGTGGTGCCGATCACCAACCTCGAGTGGATCCAGAAGATCCATCGCGATAACGCTGAGCGTGGTTATTCCGCTGAAGCGATCGTTGACACGATCCTTCGCCGCATGCCGGATTACATCAATCACATCTGTCCGCAGTTCGGCGAGACCGACATCAACTTCCAGCGGGTTCCGACGGTCGATACGTCCAACCCCTTCATCTGCCGGAATATCCCGACTCCGGATGAGAGTTTCGTGATCATCCACTTCCGCAAGGGAGCTCGCGAGAAGTGGGGGATTGATTTCAGCTACCTGCTGAACATGATCCACGACTCCTTCATGTCCAGTCCCACCAGCATCGTGGTGAACGGTGGCAAAATGGGATTTGCTATGGA
>NZHI01000052.1 GCA_002691345.1 Synechococcus sp. MED650
GATGATGGACGGCTCCCTGGAAGCTGATGCCAAGACTCCCGCCAGCTACGAGTACAACGTGGCTGTGACCAAGCAGGTGGTGGATTTCGCCCACTCCGTNGGTGTGAGCGTCGAAGGTGAGCTGGGCTGCCTGGGCTCCCTGGAAACCGGTAAGGGTGAAGCCGANGACGGNCACGGTTTCGAGGGCGANCTGTCCATGGACATGCTGCTCACNGATCCCGCTGAAGCTGCTGATTTCGTCGCCAAGACCAAGTGCGATGCCCTGGCGATCGCCATCGGCACCAGCCACGGCGCTTACAAGTTCACCCGCAAGCCCACGGGTGAAGTGCTGGCCATCAGCCGCATCGCTGAAATCCACAAGGCCATCCCCAACACCCACCTGGTGATGCACGGCTCCTCTTCCGTTCCCCAGGAATGGCTGGAGATGATCAACAAGTACGGCGGCGCCATTCCCGAAACCTACGGCGTTCCCGTTGAGGAGATTCAGGAAGGCATCCGCAACGGTGTTCGCAAGGTGAACATCGATACCGATAACCGCCTCGCTTTCACTGCCGCTGTGCGTGAAGCGGCCATGGCCGATCCCGCCAACTTCGACCCCCGCCACTTCAACAAGCCGGCTCGCAAGTACATGAAGCAGGTTTGCCTCGACCGCTATCAGCAGTTCTGGGCGGCCGGCAACGCCAGCAAGATCCAGCAGCAGACCATCAACTACTACGCCGGCCTCTACGCCAAGGGTGCCCTTGATCCCAAGGCTGCCGTTGCTGCCTGATCCGTTGCGATCGATCTTTGAACCATCCGGGGCCTGCAAAGGCCCCTTTTTTTGTGCTTAGGCAGCCATCACATCAAGGTCCATCCGATTGTTTGCCCGTCGCTCTGAAACCTCGATCACCATCTGTTCAGGATCAGCAATCACGGAGATCTTGTGACGTCCCTTGGTGAGAGATAAGGGCATGGTGAAGTCTTCGCCCTCGCCGGCTGTGAGCCAGGGGATCCGCAGATAGCGGTGGCTGCTGTAGAGGTCATCGATCACGACAGCGACGCCCACATCACTGATGTCCATGCTGCCGACGTTGCTGACACGGAAGTGGAGTGCACCCGCTTGGTAAGTAAGGCTTTCGATCGCCAGGTCGCTGCCCAGCGTCTTGATGCTGCTGAGCGGGTAAAGCCACAGGCTCTCCAGTCGTTCCAGACGGGTTGAAGGATGCTCATGGTGGAGATGGCCGCCATAGGCCAGGTCGGTACTGCATCCATGCAGATGCAAATGGGCACCTTCTTGTGGCACCGTCACCCGTCCTTGTTCCGGCTCTGTATCGAAGAACCCACAGCAATCCCATTGCATGGAGCGGCCGAGGTAGCGGATTGGATCGTCTGCGTCTCCCCTGGGCTGTGGTGCGAGCCGGTAGTGCTGAAGCATGTCGTAGAGGCTCAAGTTGGCGACATTTGTTCCCGCCTCGCTGGAGGCAATTCCTCGGTTTCGACGCTGCTGCCCCATGCAGAGTTTGGAGGCCACCGTGATCACCAGTTCGTGCCAGTGAGCGAGCAGCCGAACGCCGTAGATCGGTGCTGCTTCCAGGCTGCCCAGCTGTCGACCCTGGGCGATGGCTTGAGCCACAAGGTTCTGCAGGGGGCGTGTGTCCTGGTCGCCAAGAGCTCCGAGATCGACGGGTCGACGCAGCGCCGCGGCATCCCTGGTGAAGCACACATAAGGGAAATGACCGCTGCCATCTCCAGGAGTCAGTCTGATGATGCTTCCATCGTGGGCAACGCACCGCCAGATCGCAGATTGCTGGTCTCCATCGCGCAGGAAGCTCAGTTCACCGTTGTCGATGCTGGTGGTCGTGCCAAGCCCCAAAACATCTCCCTCAAGGGGAATCTTCTCCAGCGGAAGATGTTCCTGGACATCCCCGAGGATCAGATCCGAGACACTGTTGGCAATGGTGAGGTCAGACATGGCACGGCGCTTTCCTTCTCTGCGCTAGCGGACTTCACCTGGGCAGGCCAGCGTGTGTTGTTGATTCATTCGAGGAGTTGGAGGGCGCCGGTACGCCCGTTCAGCTGCGCCAGTGCTCCCAATGGCAAGGCCTGATTCGGTAATCCGTGGCCTAACGGGAGATCGAGCACCAGGGGAATTCCTAAATCACCAAGCCGTTCCTCGAGAATCTCGTCCATCGAAAAATCTCCGGGAAGGATGTCGTCCTCCTTCCAGCTGAAACGTCCACAGGCCACGCCGGAGAGTTGCTGAAGAAGTCCGGCGCTGCGCCACTGGGTGAGCATTCGGTCGACACGGTATGGGGCTTCGCCCACGTCTTCCAGCACGAGGATGGCCCCCTGAAGCGAAGGCAGCCAGCGCGTGCCGATCAGGTGTGTCGCCACTGTGAGGTTGGTCACCACAAGGGGGCCTTGAGCTGTTCCCGGCCGTTTCGGTTTGCCCTGAAGGGCTGCGACTGGGCGACCGCAGAGGAGGTCCACCGTGCGCTGCCACTGCTGCTCTGGCCCGCCACTGGAGCCNTGGACCGCTCCGGACAGACCGCTGGCCCACTGGGCGAGCAGCAATGCACTGGTGTCAGAAAATCCCAAAGTCCACTTGGCCTGGCGCGGAAACCGGAATCCGGCCTCCAGCACCCGTGCTGCGCCCCAGCCGCCGCCAACGGTCAACACTGCATCCACCGTGGGGTCCTGCCAAGCAGCGGAGAGATCCGCAACACGGTCTTGGTCTGTTGCTGAAAAATATCGCCATTGCCCCTTCACGCTGTCTGGAATCTCCAGCTGCCACCCCTGGGCTTCGCAGCGTTCAGTCAGAGACACCAGGTCGGTCTCTGGATCCATCCAGGTGCCGGGGTTGACTGCCCGTATNCGGGATCCGTGGCGCAAGGGGGCTGGCCGCGNCGAGGGTCCAGCCCCCGAGGCTCGTGCCACCGCCGAGAACAAAGCAGTCACTCCTGCTGTCGCCCCTGCCAGCAGTAGCGAGCGGCGGCTGGGCATCACTGCAGAAGCGTCTGAAGCATCGGGCGTCCATCGGTACCGCCGGTGGCGGGATCACAGGCCCGTTCAGGGTGTGGCATCAGCCCCATCACATTGCCACTGGCATTGGTGATGCCGGCGATGTCCCCAATGGATCCATTGGGGTTNCTGCTGTAGCGAAGCGCGATGGCGTCNTCATCTTGCAGCTTTTTAAGGGTGTCGTTGCTGCACTGNTAGCGCCCCTCNCCATGGGCAATCGGCAGNGTCATGGTGCTGTCACTGCCGTANTGCTGCAACCANGGGGTGCGTGCACTGGAGACCTTCAGCTCGGCGTCCTCGCAGATGAAGTGAAGATCCCGGTTGCGGGTCAGGGCTCCAGGCAGCAGGCCCAGTTCCGTCAGCACCTGGAAGCCATTGCAAATGCCCAGAACCTTCCCGCCTTGGTTGGCGAAGTCCACCAGGGATCCAAGCGCAGGAGCGAATCGGGCGATGGCACCACAGCGGAGGTAATCGCCGTAGCTGAAGCCTCCAGGGAGAACAACGGCNTCCAAACCACTCAGATCTGTTTCTTCATGCCAGACCCTGCGGGTGGCCATGCCNAGACAACCCTCGGTGGCCCATTGCACGTCCCGGTCGCAGTTGGAACCGGGAAAGACGATGATCCCGATGGTCATGAGTCCTGAAGNTCCAGAGTCCAGTCTTCAATCACTGGATTGGAGAGCAGGCGATCACTGAGCAGTTCCAGCCGTCGACGGGCNTCGGCTTCGTCTGAGGCATCGAGTTCGATTTCCACAGCCTTGCCGATTCGGAGCTTGCTGATCCCCTCCACACCAAGGCGTTCTGCAGCGCCACGTGCTGCTTCTCCNGCTGGATCGAGAACAGAGGGACGCAGGCGCACAAGGACGCGGGCTTGAAAACGCGGCACAGTCAGCTGCTGGTCTGATCGAATCCTCTCAGACACCAAACCCTGAAGAGATCTGGTGCTCCGTAACGCCTGCTGACAGACCCAGCTTCATGTTGAAAGCAGTTGTTCCTGACTGTGAATCGCTGGCTTCGCTGTGGATTTGCGGCAGCTCTNAGCAGGAGTCTGTTCCTGATGCTGGGCATGGCTTCTGATGACCCCGCCGCGGCTGCATCGTTGCGCTGTCGGATCGGGGCACAGTCCTGGATGGACTGTCGGATGATCACGGCCATNCCTGGTGAACAGTGGTCGTTGGTTTGGGGGCAGCGTCACATTGACTTNCGCCATGACGGCAGCGGAACGATGTTGATGCGGATGGCTGCAGGAGGGGGGTGGATCCATGTGCAACCGCTATGGACATCGGATCAGAGCCTTTGCTGGGAANCGGTTTGCGCGANGGGGAAGATCCCGCTGGATTGAAGCTGGGGTGATAAACAGGTTTGGGAGGTTTCGACATGGCTGTTTTCTCTCTTCAGTGCTCCAAATGCGGTTCCCCGGTGGAGATCCCTGGGCGTTTTGGGTTCAAGCTGAAGAGCGCCGGTGGAACAGCAGTTCAGTGCACCCGTTGCCGTCAGGGGCATTTCATTGCGACAAGGCGGGAAGGAATGACCCCGACAACGCATGAAGCTGATGTTGCACAGCAGCGAAGAATGATTCCTCTGGCCGCGGTGCTCCTCGCTGCTCTGCTTCTGGGTGCTGGTGTGATGTACCGAAGTTGGGGTGTGGGTCCTAATCCCATTCAGGATCGCGCCCCTGCAAGCGAATCGCCTTCGAAATAAAGCGTCTGGCTTGGGAAGGCAAATTCGATCCCTTGTTGGGCAAAGGCTTCCATGATTCCAAGATTGATCGCTTGCTGTTCGTTGAGAGCAACGGTGAAATCGCGGGTGTCGATGTAGTAAACAAGCTCAAAATTGAGGCTTGAGTCGGCAAACTCGGTGAAGTGGCAGCGATTGAAGCTGCTGTGCTCCTGTGAATCGATGATCATCTGAATCATGCCTGGAATGGCTTTCATTTGATCGACGGTGGTGTCGTAGGTAACGCCAATGGAATAGATCATCCGCCGTTGAGACATCTCGGCGAAGTTGAGGATTGTTGATCCGGTGAGAGCGGAGTTGTTCATCACCACTTGTTCGCCCCGAAGGCTGCGCAAATGGGTGGAGCGAACACCAATTTTTTCAACGGTGGCTGATGTTGAACCCACCGAAATGAACTGACCAACAGTGAAGGGCTTGTCCAGCAGGATCATCAAGTAGGCGAACAATTCTTGGGCCGGTTCTTTCAGGGCTAAGCCAATGCCGATGCCGCCAGCGCTCAACAAACCCCAGATAACAGTCATCTTCACTCCCAGGCTCTGCAGCAGNACAAGGCTGCCGATTCCCCAGACCAGTGCTTTTAACAGGGGAAAAATACTTTGAAGGAGTTGCTGAAGATCATCCGTTCCAGAACGTCGTACCAATCCGACAAGGAATCGAGCTCCAACGCGGTTCACAAACCGAATCAGAATGACCGTGCCAATGATGCGTAATGTTGTGTCGTAAGCCCGTGCGATGTCGTTCGGTAGGCCGAGATCACCCCGCGCAAGAATCAGNGTTACNACAAAACCAAANGGAACCACCGAATCAGCAAGAGCNTTCAGTACAAAGTCGTCGAAGTCTGTTTCACTTCTCTTNGTTAATCGAGGAAGAATCTTTCGACATAGAAACGTCAGAANGAGNGTGATGGCTGAACCGATCAATACCTTCAACAGAAANTCNGCAGGGTTCACTCTTCACGCCGTTGCACTTGCGTGATTGTGGATGGCCNGGCGNAAACTGGCAAGCGTTGAGGGGCTCAGCTGCGNNGCAATATCAAGANCAGGTTGTTGGCGGGCATNGGCCTGATCGCATCGATTCNGAAGCCAAGCTTGGTAGCAAGTGAGGTGATTGCGTTCACGTCTCTGAGCCCCCACTCGTGATTGCGCTCTTTCAAGGATCGATCAAATGCGGCGTTGCTGTCACTGGTGTGCTCGCCACTGCGCATGAAGGGTCCATAGATGATCAGAGGTGATCCGTTGGGCAGAAGCCGAGCGGACTCCTCGAGTAGGGCATTCGTGCAGCTCGGAGGACTGATATGGAGCAGATTGATGCACGTGATGGCGCTGAGACAGCTGGTGATGCTTCCCGGGATGCACCATGGGCGTTGAAGCACATCCAGATCAAGGGCATCTGGCATCACCNCTTGCAGTCCGGCATGGCGGATCCAGGCGTTAATGCTGGCTCGGTGGTTGGGATCCGGGTCACTGGCCTGCCATAACAGTTTTGGGAAGCGTTGCTGAAAGGTGATGGCATGTTCACCACTGCCGCTCGCTATCTCGAGCGNCGCCCCACGTGTAGGCAGCACCGTTTCGAGCAGATCTCCGATCGGTTTTCGGTTGCGCTCTGTGGCGGGGAAGAACAAGCGCTGGTTCATTGAAAAGGCTTAGTCCGAACAGGGTTGAGCTGGCTGAGTGCAGCNACTNCGGAGGTTGGCAAGCCACTGTTCGAGTGCTGCCAGGGCATGNGGTTCCAGCCGGTAGTAGATCCAGCGGCCGCTCTGACGATCTGCCAAGAGCCCNGCTTCGCGAAGCACCCTCAGGTGAAAGGAAAGTCTGGATTGGGAAAGGTTGAGATCCGCTGTCAGATCACAGACGCATCGTTCCCCNTGGGCCAGAGCATGGATCACCTCNAGGCGAATGGGGTCGGCCAACGCCTTGAGCATCTGCCTGGACTGGTCGGTGCTGAGGGTGTTCTGAATCACAGGAGCAGCTTCCCTCGACCTGTTTGGATCAACATAATTTGATTGATTTTGTGGCTGGCATGCGCATCGGCATTAACGGGTTTGGGCGAATTGGGCGCTTGGTGTTCCGGGCTCTCTGGGGCCGGCCCGGCATTGAGCTAGTGCACATCAATGATCCCGCGGGGGACGCTGCAACGGCTGCTCACCTACTGGAATTTGATTCCGTACACGGACGCTGGGATCGAGGCATCAAAAGCGATGCGGATGGCTTCTCGGTTGAAGGNGCTCCNCTGACCTGGTCGCGTGAGAAGGATCCCACCGCTGTGCCTTGGCGGGATCGCGGGGTGGAGATGGTGCTCGAGGCCAGCGGCAAGATCAAAACACCGGAGACCCTCAATCCCTATTTCGAGCAGGTCGGGCTGAAGCGTGTGGTTGTGGCTTGTCCTGTGAAGGGTGAGGTGGCCGGCGCAGAAGCTCTCAACATTGTTTACGGCATCAATCACGCCCTTTATGAGCCGGCCCGGCACAAGTTGGTGACGGCTGCTTCGTGCACCACCAACTGCCTGGCTCCGGTGGTGAAGGTGGTGCACGAGAGCTTCGGCATCGAGCACGGAATGATCACCACCATTCACGACATCACCAACACTCAGGTGCCGATCGATGCCTTCAAGAGCGATCTGCGGCGGGCCCGCTCTGGCCTCACCTCACTGATCCCCACCACCACGGGCTCAGCCAAGGCGATCGCCATGATCTTCCCTGAGCTCAAAGGCAAGCTCAACGGCCATGCCGTGCGGGTGCCATTGCTGAATGGATCGCTCACCGATGCGGTGTTCGAGCTCAAGCAGAACGTTTCGGTTGAACAGGTG
>NZHI01000053.1 GCA_002691345.1 Synechococcus sp. MED650
CGATGTCATTGACGCGGCCTATGACTACCAAACAGGAGCTGTGGCCTTTATACCCACCTGGGCCTACGGCGATACAACATTCCGCAGAACTAGGAATGGAGCGGTGTCTTACTTCGTTGGAGGCAACAAGAAGTTTGATGATCCCGGTTTTGCACTCGGCAACAAGCCTGATCCAGTCACCGAACAGCGCAGCCCCTGGGCGAAAGCATGGACCGAAAATGCAGTGATTCGGCTGGATGGCAACACAGCCACCTCGATGGGATGGATGTATTCCGAAGATGAGGATGGCAATGTCAGCAAAGTGGACAAAACCTGGACATGGCGCAAGGACGCCGACGGCAATCTGCGGATCGCCGTTCACCATTCATCAAAACCCTATGAATAATCAGCTGTCGTCTTCGTCGATGCGATCATCAGCGTTCTCTTTGTATAGACGAGTCCACTCCGCATCACTCTTGCAGTAGCGACTGTGCTGCATCAGATGCAATGTCTGAATGGAGCACACGAGCATCACAATCACCATCGGGATCAACCAGACCGGGTCTCGTAAGGAGATGCGTTTGTTCGCCATCAATTCACCTCCAGTTCACGGTCGTAAACCTCGTCGTTTTGTTGAGCCCACTGCGCTTCGAGCTGGCATCCAGAAGAATGCATGCCCTGATGAAGGATGAAGAGGGAGACCACCCAGGCGAGGAGGCCAATCGGAACNAGAAGCCTCATGACCGCTTGGGATGCACAATCCCACCATTGCGCACATCGCGCCCCATTGCCACGCCGTGCTCCCGATCCTCTACAGCTTCCGCCGTTGCCCTTACGCCATGCGGGCCCGCTGGACTCTCCTTGAGGCAGGACTCTTGGTGCAGTGGCGAGAGATCGCTCTGAAAGCAAAACCAACCGAGATGCTCCAGGCCTCTCCGAAGGGAACGGTGCCGGTTTTGGTGCTCCCGGAGGGAAACGTGATCGANGAAAGCGTGGCGGTGATGCACTGGGCTCTGGATCAGGCGGATCCACGCCATCTGCGTGTCGGCTCCGACCCCGATCCCCTGATTCGCGAAAACGATGGAGCGTTGAAACACCATCTGGATCGGTTCAAGTACACCGATCGCTACCCAGGGGAGAGCCGAGAGCAGCACCANCAGGCAGGGCTTGTGATTCTTCACCGCTGGGCCTCCTGCATTGCCCGCAACGGNTGGCTTCAGGGGGATCGCTGCAGCTTTGCCGATGTGGCGCTCTGGCCCTTCGTTCGCCAGTGGCGCATCGCGGATCCACANGCTTTTGATGCAGATCCCCAGCTCCAGCCGCTGCACTCCTGGCTGAACCGATTCCTGNAAGATCCACGTTTTGAGCGGCTGATGCAGCGTGCTGATCCGTGGAGCCCCGGCGGCCAGCAACACCTTTTTCCTGCCGACGCCATCCCAGTTCCAATGGACCAACCCCTGTTTCATCTGGCCCTCGCCAGCGACTGGCAGGAAGCGCAACAGCAGGGGAGCTACCGCATCTCCACCCGCGGCCTCACCCTGGCCGACGTTGGCTTCATCCACTGCTCCTGGCGAGAACAGGTCACCGCCACCTACGAGCGTTTCTACGCCGATGCCGGCGATGTGCTGCTGCTGGAAATCAACCCAGCACTGGTGCAGGCTCCTCTGCGAGCCGATGCCATTCCCACCGGGGAACTCTTCCCACATCTGTACGGCCCNCTGCCGCTGACGGCCGTGCGCGAGGTCAGCANGCCATGAACANCGGATCANCNCCATCCATGCTCGANCAACTGGAACTGCAGGCCCGCCAGCGGGGGCTGTTGCTGCGGCTGCAGGTGGGTCGGCCCCTCGGGCTGTGGAGCCTCAGGCTGGTGGTGGCCCAACCCGCCGAAAGCGGCAGCCTGCTGCTGATGGGGGAAATGAAGGGTTGGGCCTATGGNATGCCCCATGGCCTGCAGCTGGACACGATGCGGGTGCAGCCGGCAGCACCAGCTGGGGTTGGAGATCTGGTGTGGGCAGCCACGATGGCTTGGGCGATGGACGCCACCCCATGCCGCCAGGCCCGTTTGCTCGCCATCCGTGATGAAGCGCGGCAACACCAGAGGCTGGTGCGCTACTTCCAACGACGGGGTTTCAGAAGCGAGCGGCAGGTGGAGGCAGCGCTATGGGATCTNCCGCTGCGGATGGTTTGGGGAGGGGCCGGTGTGCTGATGAGCGGGTCGGTNGACCAGGTNCTGGAGCGCAGCNTGCGGGGCTGGCGTCAGTCCGCTGCGTGATAGCTGCTGCGCACAAGAGGGCCGCTGCGCACCTGGGCAAAACCAAGACCACGGGCCACGTGGCCGAGATCGTCGAATTCNTCCGGTGTCCAGTANCGNGCGACNGGAATGTGGGAAAGCGAAGGGCGCAAGTACTGGCCCAGGGTGACCCGCTGGCAATCNACCGCCCTGAGATCTTCNAGGGCAGCGATCACTTCNGTGCGGGTTTCTCCGAGGCCNAGCATCAAACCGCTCTTGGTGGGAATGGTGGGAGCCAACTGCCGAGCTGCAGCCAGTAAACCGAGGGATCGCTCATANGTCGCTCCTCGGCGCACCTCCCCCTGCAAGCGCTGNACNGTTTCCAGGTTGTGGTTGAAGCNCACCGGTTGAGCCGCCAGCACCGTGGCGAGACGCTCTCGCTGCGCCATCAGGGCCCCTTCAGTNTCAGCGATCCCTCCCCAGAAATCAGGGGTGAGCACTTCAATTGCAATCAGGGGATTGCGCGCCCNGATCGCAGCCATGGTGCCGGTAAAGAGAGAAGCACCGTGATCCGCCAGATCGTCGCGGGCTACNGCTGTGAGAACCACGTAGCGCANCTGCATGGCATGCACCGCATCCGCCACCCGCTCAGCTTCATCGGGGTCGGCGGCCATCGGCGCTTGGCCCTTCTCCACCTGGCAGAAGGCACAGCTGCGGGTGCAGATCGATCCACCCAACAAGAACGTGGCGGTNCCGGCGGCATAACACTCACCGCGGTTGGGGCAACGCCCCTCTTCGCAAATGGTGTGCAACCGGTTCTGCTTGACCAGGCCCTGCACCCGTTCAAGATCGGAGGCATTGCCAATGGGGCGCTGAAGCCAGGCTGGCAACCGTTCTGCTGGAGGAATGCTGCTGTAGCGGCTCAACAGACCTCCAANATCAAGCGAAGCCTAAACAGGGTTCANGACACCAGGGCACGACGGCAGCATCAGGATCAAGCGTCCGAAGGATCACCTGNGAACGTCCTGCGCGGATTCAGNAGTTGGNGCCAGCGACCGGGGAGGTGCACCAACCCGAAGCGATGCCGCTGGCCCAACCACAATGTTGGAATCCTCATCATGTAGCCAGGATCACAGCAAAGTCTTCAGAAAGAGACGCTTTTGCCGGGGATCAATCAAGCGGGCGACGNCCNTCCAGGGCCCGGCTGAGGGTGACCTCATCGGCGTACTCCAGCTCACTGCCCATCGGCAGGCCGTAGGCGATGCGGCTCACGGAACAGAACGGCTTTAACAATCGAGCCAGGTAAAGGCTGGTGGTGTCCCCTTCCACGCTGGGGGTGAGCGCCAAGATCACCTCACCGATCTCCTCGTTGTTGATCCTTGCCACAAGGGGAGTGACATTCAGCAGCTCCGGGCCGATGCCATCCATCGGGGAGATCAGACCCCCCAGAACGTGATACCGCCCATGAAACTCCCGGGTGCGTTCGAGGGCCAACAGATCGCGGGAATCGGCCACGACGCAGATCAGCCCATTACGACGCTCCGGGTTTCGGCAGATCTCACATTCGGGATCAGCAGACAGATGAAAGCAGGTCTGGCACTGGCCGACTTGCGTGCGCGCTGCGAGCAAGGCATCGGCGAACTGGTGGATCTGCTCCTCCGGCTGATTGAGCAGATGAAGGGCAAGCCGCTGAGCGGTGCGCGGGCCGATTCCCGGGAGACGCTCGAATTGATCAATCAATCGAGCCAACGGTCTTGTGAAGCCGCTCAGGGGTCTGCCGCCGTTGGGACGGACTCTAGGCAGAATGCTCGGATCTGCTCCGGCTCTGATGCAGCTGCTCCGTTCCCTCTCCCGCCTGCTGTTGTGCGGCGTGCTGATGTTGGTACTGGGGGCTTGTGCCGCAGGGCCGACGGCAGGGTTGCAGTCGTACCAGAGCCCGGATGGCCGCTTTGCCTTCCTCTATCCCACTGGCTGGACGCAGGTGCAGGTGAGCAATGGGCCGCGGGTGGTGTTTCACGACCTGATTCACAGCGATGAGACCGTGAGCCTGATGGTGAACAAAGTGGATGAAAAGAACGACCTCACCGAGCTGGGCAGCGCTGTTGCCGTGGGTGAGCGATTGCGCCGAGAAGTGATTGCTACCGCCGGCAGCGGCCGCACCGCCGAATTGGTGGAGGCCCAGGAGCGCGAGATCAACGGTCACACCTTCTACGACCTGGAATATGCGGTGCACCTGGAAGATCGAGACCGACACGAACTGGCCACGGTTGTGGTTGATCGCGGACGCCTCTACACCCTCGCCACCAGCACCAACGAAGAACGCTGGCCCAAGGTGCAGGAGCTTTGCGGGCGCGTGGTGCGCTCCCTCAATTTGTTGATTTGAACCAAAATCTGCGATCAGCCATGGATATTTTTGAACGTTGCCCTGGTCTCACGGCTTTCAGAACAAAAACCTGAACCGCCGAGCACTTGATTCAGAACCCCTGTTGGATTCAACAGGCCATTCCGTATCGAGATAACTAATACCACCAGAGCTGAATGGCACTGCCTTGAGGCGCTCAGCTTTCAGATTCGTGGTAGCCATTGCTGTGATCAATCCCCCCAGCCGAAAAGGGCCGAGATCTGTCTCCACCGCTTGTCCAGCAGCGGCAATCAAGGCCGGCAAACGAATCAGATTCTGCGGTTGCTTCATCCGCTCGAACAGTCCCTGTAAGGCCAACTGCTGCCGTTCAAGCCGGCCGAAGTCGCCATGGCCATCGTTACGCCAGCGCAGAAAACCCTCCAGGTCTTTCCCTTTCAACACCTGACGACCCGGCTGAAGGTCAATCAACAGGTCTTGGCTGCGATCCACGTAATACAGCCGCTTGGGAACATCCACTTCGATACCCCCCAAAAGATTGCTCAGGGTTTCGATTGCATCCAACCGCACCACAATGTGGTGACGAATCGGTCGGTTCATCAGCCGCGTTAACTCTCGTTCCACTGCCTCAATTCCGCCGTAGGTCATCAACGCATTGAGCTTCATGGCACCGAAGCCTTCAGCCTCGATGTAGCTGTCCCTCGGTATTTGGGTCATCACCGTGGTACTGCCATCCACCCGCACCGTGAAAATCACATCGGTGTTGCCACCAAGNCGATCCCGGCCCAGCACCACCACCTCACCGGCGCCGAATCCGAGGAACCCAGAAAAAGGGTTAAGCACCAGCAGAGGCGCAGGCGCCATCTGACCACGATCGATCAACTGGCTGATCGGAGCTGAAAGCATCAATCCACCAATCAGACCCACTGCGGCAACAACGACAATGGCCGGTTTGGGCCGCGATGTTGAAGCTTGCGGAGAGGAATCATCGACGTCCATCGATCAAGATTAGACCGCTTCTTGATCTTTCCTTAACTGTTGCCACGGGTGTTTCCACCCACGCCTAAGTGAGTGGATCGCTGATCACCATCGAGGCGCAGGACAATTGACTGATCAACTTGCTGGTGCGATCACTGCCGGGAATGGGCAAGCCGGCCACACGCCGCCGCTGGGTTCGCAGGATCACCAGATCATGCTCGCGGCTGAGCCGATGAATCGCACCATCGATACCCGGTCCGCGCACAATCACGGTGTGGAACTTCTTCGCTGGGATGCCCGCTGGTCGCCATCGGATCAGCTGATCTTCCATCCACTGACGGTCGTACCCACTGAAACGCGGATCATGCACATGCAGCAACGTGATCCGGATCCGCTGTTGTTCCGGGGCGGATTGGATCACCCGCAAAGCCAATTCGAACTGTTCCCGCGCACTGGCGGAGAGATCCTTGATGGGCACCAGAATCCGTGCGAGCGGATTCCCCTGTTCACGCCCCAGATTGACCACGACCACCGGGCAATGGGCCGTGCGGCAAACCCCATCAACGATGTCACCCATCAACCAGGCCCGCAGCTGATCGCTGCGGCTAGCCCCGATCAACAGCAGATCCGCCGCCTGCTCCAGGGCTGTTCGACTCATCCCCCCAGCGATGTCTTCATCCAGGCGAAGCAGAGTGCGCGTGGGCACAGCGAGCTGAGATCCAATGCTCTCAGCCGTGCTCAACCGGCCACGAGCTGAAGCCACCGCTCGATTGAGGCCTCCNCGCAATTCCTTCAGGCTGGGGTTCACCATCGCCAGGGGCAGCAGAAGGCCATCACCTCCTGAAGACCCGCGCACCAGCCGAGCCGCCATCGCCAGCAGGCCTTGCTCTGTACTGGGGTTGGCCACCGGCACCAAAATCCGCAACGGNCNCTGCACCACCTCATTCACGCCATCAAGCACAGCAACCTCCTCGCCGAAACTGGGAGGCACCAGACCAGGTGTGCCGGATTTCAGACGGATCACCGAGCGTTCCGTGAGGATCGGCCCCAAGGTCGCCGTCACCACCATCACCGCCAGCACGGCATTGAGCACCATCTGGTTCAGCAAGCCGGCCTGGAAACCGATGAAGGCGGTGGCCAGGGTCGCCGCCACCTGGGGCATCGTGAGCGACCACATCATCAGAATCTGCGGACGGCGGTAGCCGAACATCACGCCGCTGATCCAGGACGCCAGACCCTTGCCGCCGATCGTGCCCACCAGCATCAGGGCTGTGAACTGAAACTTCGAGAGGCTCTGGCCAAGGCTGCCCACATCCAGCAGCAGGCCGAGATCAATGAAGAAGATCGGGATAAACAGCACGCCCCCCACAAAAATCACCTGCTCCTTCACCCGCCCCTCCGGCAGAACGGAATTCACCGCCAAGCCCGCCAGAAAAGCGCCGACAATTTTTTCCACTCCCGCCAGTTCTGCTCCAAGGGAGGCGAGGAACAAAGCCACCAACACCGCCAGCACCATGCGGTTCTCGTCACTGATCCCGCGCATCACCAGCCGCTGCCCAAGCCAGCGAATCGCCACCACCACCACCACGGCGAACACGGCGATCTTCAGCACCAGCAAGGTCATGCCGACGCCACTGAGATCGCCTTTGCCTAAGCCCAAACCCACCGCCAGCAACAGCAACGCCACGATGTCGGTGAAAATCGTGCTGCCCACGCTCACCACAACGGATTCATCCTTCTGCGCGCCGTAACTGCGCACAATCGGGTAGCCGAGAGGGGTGTGGGTGGCCAGCAACACCCCCAACAGCAGACAGGACACGGAGGGAAAACCCGCCAGCAAACCAATGCCAATCCCGGTGCCGAGGCCAATCGATAGGCCCAGCAGGCCGTAGATGAACGAGCGGCGCCTGACCCGATTGAACTCCTCAAGGTCAATCTCCAGCCCCATGGTGAAGAGCAGATACACCGCGCCCAGATCCGAGAGCAGTTGCACGGTTTCACTGCCGCTGTCCACCCAGTTGAGGGCGTGCGGTCCCACAACAACACCGGCAACCAGCAGCCCCACCAGGTCTGGCAAGCCGATTCGACGGATCANGGGTGGCACCACCGCACTGATCGCNACCAGCAGGGAAAACACGCCGAGGGGGTGTTGCATCACCTGGCCGATGGAGGCCTGCATGGCCATGACAGTCGGGCCGATTGGCGACCCCAGCATGGTCAGCCGAAGCGGCGGCTACAACGCCTGCTTCAGGAAGCGATAAGCCTTTCTCCAGCCTGCACACGCCACAGGTTGGCGTAGACCCCACCGTGGTTCAGCAGATCGTCATGGCGACCCTGTTCGACAATCTTCCCTTGCTCCATCACCACGATCCGGTCGGCATGGCGCACGGTGCTCAGCCGATGGGCGATCACCACCGTGGTGCGGTTGCTGGTGATGCGGGTCAGCGATCGCTGAATCGCAGCTTCGGTGTCGTTGTCCACCGCAGCAGTGGCTTCATCCAACACCAGCACCGGTGCATCCTTGAGGATCGCCCGAGCCAAGGCAATGCGCTGGCGCTGACCACCAGAGAGCCGTTGCCCCCGTTCGCCCACCAAGGTGTCGTACCCCCGGGGCAAGGCATCGATGAACCCTGAGGCCTCAGCCAAGCGTGCCGCTCGTTCAATGGCCATTCGATCAGGATCAGCGATTCCGTAGCTGATGTTCTCGGCCACTGTTCCGTGGAACAGATAAACGTCTTGGCTCACCAGAGCAATGGAACGACGCAGGTCCTGCAGCGGCAGGTTTTCGATCGGTGTGCCATCCAACAGGATCTGCCCCCCTTGCCGCTCATACAGACGCAANAGAAGTTTCACCACCGTGCTTTTTCCCGAACCGGTGGAGCCAACGATGCCAAGCGTTGATCCTGCCGGAACGGCAAGGCTGAATCCTTGCAATAGAGAAGAGCGCCCGGCATAGGCAAAATCCACATCCTCAAAAACGATCTCTCCATCGACGCGATCCGGAGCAAGCTCATGGTTCCCACCCCGGATCGTGATGGGGGTATCAATGAGATCCAGCACCCGCTGGGTGGACGCCATGGAACGTTGGTACTCATCGAGGGTGCGTCCGATGGCGGTGAGGGGCCAAAGCAGACGTTGGGTGATGAACACCAGAACGCTGTAGGTGGCCACCGGCAGTTCGCCAGCGACCGCCTTGAAGCCGCCAATCAGCAGGATCGCCAGGAAGGCGAACAAGATGGCGAAGCGGATCAGAGGAATGAATGCTGCCGAGAGGCGAATCGCCCGTGCATTGCTCTCGCGGTAGGCCTGGCTCTCCCCCCGCAGACGTTCAAGCTCGAGCGTTTCAGCCGTGAAGCTCTTGATCGTGAGCATGCCGCCGAGGTTGTTAGCCAAGCGAGCGGAAAGATCTCCAGCACGGGCTCTGACCTCGCGGTAGCGGGGGGCAAGTTGACGCTGAAAGCGCAGCGAACCCCANAGGATCACAGGGATGGGGAGATAAGCGAACAAGGCCACCTCCGGGGCCACCGTGGCCATCCCAATCCCAACNACCAACACGGTGACGATCAGCTGCAGGATCTGGTTGGCGCCGCGATCGAGAAAGCGCTCGAGCTGGTTGATGTCGTCATTGAGAACCGAGAGCANACGACCACTGCTGTCCTGTTCAAAAAAAGCCAGCTCAAGCTGTTGCAGGTGGTCGTAAGCCTGCAGCCGCAGGCTGTGCTGCGTGGTCTGGGCCAGATTGCGCCAGAGCACGTCGTAGAGATATTCGAACAGGGATTCGGCGGCCCAAATCACAAAGGTGAGCNACGCCAGCACCCAGAGCTGCTGGGTGACCGTCGTCACCCCNTAGCCCGCCAGGAGCGACTGCTGACCGCGAACCACGACATCCACAGCCAAGCCGATCAAAGCCGGAGGGGCGAGATCAAAGACTTTGTTGAGTAGCGAGCACACCACTGCTGCCACCACAAGCGGTCTCTGNGGTGCGAGGTGTCGAACCAGGCGGAACAGCGGGGTGCGCGTGACTGAAGCTTTGCTGAGGGTTCGATCCAACACGGTTTTCAACCCCTGAGACGCACTACAACGGAACCACAACCGAAGGAGGTGCAATGAGCCGTTCAAGATCCTTCAATCGCTTTCACCGGTACCTGGCGCGTCAGAAGCGCCACGGNCTGAAAGCTGTGCTCCCCCAGTTTCGTGATCAAGGGGAGACGTTCTGCAAACCGCTCAATCAAACCCATGGAGATCTTGAGCGACTCGCCAAACGCGAGATCGCTCTAGAGCTGCAGGACGCTGAAGCTTGAGCTTCGATCAGCCGCGGTAACCGCCGCCNCCGCCACCNCCACCACGGGGACCACCCGAGCGTTCCCGTGGAGTGGCCTTGCTGACGCGAATCATGCGGCCCATCCACTCCACATCNTGAAGATCGTCGATGGCCTTCTGTTCATCGGCGTCGTTCACCATCTCCACGAAAGCGAAGCCACGCTTACGACCGGTTTCACGGTCCAGAGGAAGGCTGCAGTTCTTGACCTCGCCGTACTCACTGAAGAGATCGAAGAGGTGCTCCTGTTCCGCCTGGAACGAAAGATTGCCGATGTAGATGGTCATGGACCGTGGAACCGTTGGAATTGCCCAGTCGCGTGAGCCGGTTCCGAATGCTCGGAAAGAGCCGGTGGTCAGGCGTGAACGCACTGACGTTACAGGGCTATCGAACGAAACAACACAAAAAGTGGAAGCAAATCCGAAGAGACCGCCGTCCGCAGGGCATCCACTCCATTGTCAGTAAACCCTGACGAAGGAGGAAGATGAAATGAATGCACTTCACCTGCAGGCGTTGCATTGGTCCAGCGATGGCGAGCTGGACCCCTGTGACCTGCTTGTTGTTCTCCAGACCCTGATTCCCGACAGCCTGCCAACGACCCAGCTGGAGTTAATCCAGACCGTGGAGAAGCTCGCAATCTGTGAAACAGAGATCACGCTGCAAGTGNGCTGAGCCTCACTGGAGCGAGGTCAAAGGTTGTANTTGGCGGCCGCTTCNGCCTTGCAAGTCTCTTGAGCAACATCGATGCCNTGNCCCTGCTCCACTTCACGCAGGAAGCAGCGGCAGGTCTCTTCCCCCATCCCAGGTGGGGGCACCTTTCCCGCCTGGGCCATGGCCGCTTTGAACGCCGCCAAACAGAAGCCGGTGATCACGGAGTTGTCGGAAGCAGCCGCTGGCAGTGGCACCCAAAGAAAGAGGGCAACCAGAAGTGGGCGCATCAGGTGGTTTGGCTGATCTGCAGCTCTCGATTCATCACCCGGAGGTTCCGCAAGCTGTTGAACACATCCTCCGGCATGCCCTTGGGCAGATCCACCAAGCTGTGATTGTCNAAGATCTGGATGCGGCCGATCATCCGCCCCTGCAGACCTGTCTCTCCGGCAATAGCACCCACCAAGTTGCCGGGTTTCACCCGATCNCGGTGACCAACCTCCACGCGATAACGCTGCATGTTTTCCTCCGGCGCACGGGCCGGACGCTCCCGCCGCTCGCGGCGTTCACCCGTGCCTCTGTCGCGATCGTTGCGCTGCGTGTTCTGAATCCAATCGTCATCGCCCTTGCGTAGCAAGGCATCCGGACCAATAGCCAACTGGAGTGCCGCCATGGCCAGCTGCTCAGGGGTGAGCTCCAATTCAGTGGCCACCCGCTGCATCAATTCCTGNAGCAGTGCTGTTTCGTCGCCATCCGGTCGNTCGACCTTCGCAGCATCGCTGAGNCGCTTGCGCAGGCGATCCAGACGGCCCTGATTGATCGCTGTATTACCAGGAACCTCCATGGCTTCAATCGGCTGACCGGTTGCCCGCTCCAGGTTGCGGATGAAGCGCCTCTCCCGTGGCGTGACAAACAGCACCGCTTCACCCGTACGCCCGGCCCGGCCGGTACGTCCGATGCGGTGCACGTAGGCCTCGCTGTCGAACGGCATGTCGTAATTGATCACCAGACCGATGCGTTCCACGTCGAGGCCCCGCGCGGCAACGTCGGTGGCCACGAGNATGTCCACNGAACCNCTGCGCANCCGNTCCACCGTGCGCTCTCGCTGGTTCTGGGGAACATCGCCGTTNAGAACAGCCACCTGATGCCCGCATGCCTCCAGCGTTTCGGCAACGGTGAGGGTGATCGCCTTGGTTCTGGCGAAAATAATCACGCCCTCTCCNCCACAGGCATCGAGCACCCGCTGCAGGGCCTCCAGTTTGTGGGGCATCGGCACCGTGATGGAGCGCTGGCGAATCCGCTTGCCTTCCTGATCCTTCGTGCGAATCGTCACCTCCGCCGGATCTGTGAGGTATCGCTTTGAAAGACGTCGNATTTCCGGAGGCATGGTTGCGGAAAACAACACCACCTGGCGTTCTTTCGGTAGCTGCTCAAGGATCCATTCGACATCGTCGATGAAGCCCATGCGGAGCATTTCATCGGCNTCATCGAGCACCAGGCTGCGCAAACCACTGGTGTCGAGAGTTCCCTGCCGCATGTGATCCATCACCCGCCCCGGTGTCCCCACCACAACATCCACGCCACGGCGGAGGGCACTGATCTGAGAACGGAAGTCGGTACCGCCGTAAACCGCCAACACCTTCAGGTGCGGATGCCCAGCGGAATAGGCCTTGAACGAATCCGCCACCTGCATCGCCAGTTCCCGCGTTGGAGCCAACACNAGCGCCTGGGGCGTTTTCTGGCCNCTGGCGAGCCGTTCGAGCAGAGGCAGGGCGAAGGCCGCCGTCTTACCGGTACCGGTTTGGGCCTGACCCACCAGATCACGCCCCAGCATCAATTCGGGGAATGCAGCCTTTTGGATCGGCGAAGGCTCGGTGTATCCCTTCTCGGCCAGAGTTGTCAGCAGCGCCTCGCTGAAGCCAAATCCGGCAAAGCCTGATTCAGGTTCCGCCGTGTCGATCGTGGTNGTGAACACCTCTTCGCTCGGGGTCGATTCCGGCAGGGAAGANGCGGACAGATCCACGGCGCACGAAACATCCTCGCGCTGCTGCTGCTGTTCGGTCATGGAAGGTGGCTTGGCCTGATTGATCTCTGAAATCAGGCTCACAACCTCCCTGCAGCCGATGCAGCTGCGCTCTGGTTGTGTTGCCTACGCTTCAAAGGTTGGCTTTCAAGTTATCACCCGGCCGTAATCATCCTGCAGACGTTCAATGTCGTCTTCGCGGAGATCCGAACCGTGCTGCACCTCAAGAATCACGAGATCGCAATCACCTCCACGGGCCCTGTGCACAGCACCACAAGGGATGGTGAGCAGCGTTCCAACTGAGGCCTTCTGCCAGAGATCCCCACAGAGGAGGGNGCCATCGCCGGAGACCACAGTCCAGCTCTCGCTGCGATGGAAATGACGTTGCAGCGAGAGTTGCTGGCCAGCACGAACNAGCAGGCGCTTCACCTTGTAGCCCTCACCGGCCAAAAGGTCTTCGTACCAGCCCCAGGGCCGCTCGACCCGCATCAACGATCTTGCGCTGTGATCAGGTCCAGGCTGCCACGGGCCCGCGTGATGGCNGTGTACAGAAGACAGCTGTCGTAGTCGAGGTTGTCCTCCTGCAGCGGCGGCCAGAGAACGGTGACCCGATCGGCCTCACTGCCCTGGGCCCGATGAATGGTGAGCGCCAGAGCCGGCTCCAGGGTCGTCAACCGGGCTGGATGCAGCCGGCGAATCTGCGCTTGCCCATCNGCAGCAATCACGCGAAACAGCACCCGACCCTGCTCCCCAGACCCCAGCTTGACGCCGAGATCGCCGTTCGAAAGCCCCAGCTCCGGCTGATTGCCGCCACAGATCACNGGCACCCCCTCCGGCCAGCGCAATGGGTTCATCCACCCCCCTCCACCCAACAGTGATCGGTGAACGTCCTCGACGCTCCAGGGNCCACGGCGACGAGGGCAAAGCAGCAGATCTTTCTCCAGTTCCCGCAACAGCGGGGCCGCTGCATCGTTCAGCTCAGATTCCGGCATCTGCACCAACCCTCTGGCCAAAGCCGTGAGGCGCTGATGCCGGTCACGCCATCCCTCCCGCACCGACGACGGCAGCCGCCGCAGACTGGCCCTCTGGTGCTGAACATTGGCCGTTGCCGGCAACAGCTCCAGATTCCGACTGAACGCCTCGATCCCCTGCTGCCGCAAGGTCGCGGCCAACGCCGCTANGGCCCCGCGATTGCGGTAGGTCTGCACCAGGTGAACTGCTGCGGGGCCAAAGCGCTCACGCACTGCGGGATCCTGCAGCCGTTGCCAAACCGCACCACTCCCCACCGGAGGCAATTGCGCCGGATCGCCGACCAGCAACAGCCGGCACGCATCCGGTAACGCCTCCAGCAGGGCGCTCATCAAACCCAGATCCACCATCGACATCTCATCAACCACCAGCAGATCCAGCTCCAGCGGTCGCTGACGATGACGNCGGAATCCATCGCCAGCGGCCTCCAGCCAGCGATGCAGGGTGAAACAGGGCAGCTCGTTCAACCCTGGCCGCACCGCATCCCCCAACCGCCGCGCTGCTTTACCTGTGGGTGCCGCCAGCCCAATGCGCACCATGGGATGGCGCTGGGATGCCCTTCGCAGCAGCTCCACCACCGTGCTGGTCTTGCCCGTGCCTGGCCCCCCGCTGAGCAGCACCACGGCGGCGTCATCCATGGCCAGCACTGCAGCCTGTTGCTCGGGATTGAGCGCCCTCGGGGCCTCAGCTGCTTCCAGTGGGGCGGGCAAGGACGGTGCCTGTCGCTCCAGCAGCTGCTCCACCACGTTCTCCATCGCCTCCAGCCAGCGCCGCCAACCGATCCGGTCGCCCCGTTGCAGCAGCGGCGCATCGTCCCCCACCAGCCAGCCACTGGCTTGAACCACCGCAGCCCGGTCGGGCGTGAGCGGTAGATCCAACGCACCGCGCTCCAGCGCATTGACCAGGTCCTGGCTGAGCTCAGCCAGGGCAGCTCCCCCTTTAGCTGGCGGGCAGCGGCGCACCAGGGCAGCGTGGACCGCTGCTGCAAAGGCCGGAGACCAACTGCTGCTCATACCGCCCCCAGCTGCAGCATCCGATCCAGAGCCAGCACCCGTTGCAACGGTGCCGGTTCCACGATGCGGCCTGGCCCTGTCTCTGCTGAACAGCTCTTACCAGGCATCCCCCGCAAAAAGACGTAGACGTATCCGCCGAGATGACGCTCAGGCACGTATCCAGGCAGACGCCATTGCAGATGCCGGTGCAGAGCGACGAGGTAGAGATGGGCCTGAAGCGGATAGTGGTGGTGATGCATCTGCTCCTCCATCGCCACCTGGGTGTAGTGGCGTGGGCCGCAGCAGCTGGGAGAGCCGGGTTCGCCTCGTTCACCGATCCAGTTGCTTTTCCAATCCGCCACCCACCAGCGGGCCTGGAGAGGATCAGCAGCATCGCTGAACACCAGGTCAATCGACCCGGTCAGAAAACCACGGCTGTTCACCTGCAGGCTGCTGAGCTGATCGATGTAATCGCTGCCAAAGCGAGCGTCTGGATCCAGGCGGAACGCCTCGACGAGGTCATCCGTGCGGGCGTGACGCACTGGCAGATCAAAGCTGAGCTCATGCAAGCGGCGATCCGGCGTTAATGCGCTGAGTGGCAGGGCAGCCAATGGTCCCCCCAACGGGGTGTCCAGCACCTGCTGCAGGCCCTGTTCCACATCCTCACGCCAGTGCAGCGGTAGTGCCGATCGCTGCAGTTCCTGCTCGATCACAGGGCCCCAATCACCGGCGCACTGGAAGGGCAGTTGCTCGAGCATGCGGTGCAGGCAATCCCCGGCCGCAGCACCCCGGGGGAAGTCCGCCAAAGGCCCCCGATCCGGCCACTCCTC
>NZHI01000054.1 GCA_002691345.1 Synechococcus sp. MED650
TTCATCTCCAGCTGCGGAAGATCCGTACCGCTGGCTCTGGACTGTGCTGACGTCACCCGCCAGGTTGCTGACGCGACCGTTTTGCGTGCTGAGCGGATACCCAAGGAGTGGGAGGACCATGGAATTCGCCGTGAGTAGAAATACTTGGCAGTGATCTTCTCTTGGGTCCCCCTAAGGCCTGAAATTCTCTTATCAGCTCTTAACTGCAGTTTTGTTGAGCTGCTCGCTGAGGTGTTGGAAGCAGGCGTTGATGAGCAGCTGATCGCTGCTCGCGGAGATCTCCTCCAGCGCAAGCAGTTTCAGCTGATCGAGGGCAATGTTTAGGCCTTCCGTTGGCACATTCATCCGCTGATACAGCTCACGAAGCGCCGCCATGCCAGTGGGATGTGTAAAGCAGGCCCGGTTGCATGCCATGGCATACACGATCACCCGGAAGAAGTTCCAGCAGTCCCGCCAGCAGGCCGAAGCTCGCTCTTCGGGATAGAGAGCACCTCCCGTCAGCACCAGCTCGGGCTGTTTCTGCAACAGGTGGGCTCTGGCCTGGCTGACCAGCTGATCAGCCACGTCTTGCAGGTGACTGATCAGCGCTGGATCCATTCCCGACGTCCGGCAGATGATCTTGAGTTCGTTTTGGCTGAGATGGCGATGGGCCTCATCAGCGTTGGCAACGATTGTGCGGCACGCTTCGGATAGGTCCGTGTCGAGGGTGAGCCCCTGCACCTGAGCAGCGTCGATCAGCTCCTGCAGGTCGGAGTTCTGGGTCAAGGGTGGATGGCGGCGACAGGAGTGGCGATCAGCCAGCCATGGCGTTCCAGATAAAACGCCCAGACAAGGTCATCACCAAGCCCAGGGCAGCGGTCGAGCGCGGCTTGGGCGAGATTGCGAGGGATCCCCAGCTGCATCAGCAGCTCCGCAACCTCTGCAGCATCCGTCGCCGCTGTACTCCGAATGGCCGAGCCCACCACCCAGGTCAGCAGGGTGTCTTTGAGTTCACCACTGCTCGCTTCGCAGGCCAACAGCAAATTGGCAGAAGTCTTTCGCTGCTGAAACGTCTCCTGCCAGAGCGCAATGTTGTCGTCCAGAAGATTGATGCGAAAGCACCCATTGCCAACAGGTAGATCGAGCTCGCCACTTGGGCCAGCTTGTTGCTGCAGGGCAGAAATTCTCGGATCAGCCAACACGCTCATCGAGAACAATCTCCAGACCTTTATTTAACCAGTGTTCCGGAATTTCCTCGCTCCAGTCACCGGTGCGTGTGAATCGAAATGCGCCTGCGATCGAGCCCCAGAGATGCTCGTGCGTTTCTGGGTCTTTGCACTTCACCAGGCAGCGACAGCCAGGCTCCACTGTTCCCTCAAAACCGTTGTCGGTTGCCGCCACGAGGTAGTGCAGCCCTCGAGAAAGAAGAGATCGTGTTCTTGAATCTCGTTCAGGGTCGCAGCACCACGTTGCGGGATGTTTAGAGCTCGCTCATGAGGCTGTTGTGTCTGATGCGGCTGATGATTTCCGCTTCAGCAATCCCGTCAGGGTGGCCAAAGCAAACATCGCCAACAGAGCGATCCCAAGGGTGACGCTTGCGCCTTGAGCGACGCCGGCGCCAACAGCCACAAGGATCGAATCGCTAATCAGCACGCTGATCAGCAGAGCAGGGGCGAAAAGTCTCCAGTGAGTGCGGCTGATGCCGATTGCATAACTGAGGAAATCGAACAGACCGGTCATCAGCAGACCGGTCATGAGAAAGAAGTTGCCTTCCAGCTGGTTCTTGCTGAAGCCATCGATTCGCTTCATGGCACTCACCCCCACAAGTCGGCTCACTGGAGCGCGACCCCAGCGACGAGCAATGAAGAATGCAGCGCTGCAGAACACCAGATCCGAAAGAATGATGGTGATGTAGCCCACCTTGAAGCCGAGCAGGGATCCGGCCAGGAGTGAATACACCGAACTCGGCAACGCCGGAAGAATGATGCTCACCCCTCGCAGAAGAAAGAGCCCGAGAGGGGCCCAGATGCCCATTTCCTTGACAGCGTTCTGGAGTGGAGCGATGCCGTATTGCTGCAGATAAACGACAGCCACAATGAAAATGGCAACCCAGGCGCTGATCTTCAGCCCTGTCCTCAGCCTGGACATCTCAATCGCTCGAAAGCAGTTGGGAATGTAAGTCAGTCTCTGCGTTGTTCCCTGCCGTGGACACAACGCTCAGCATCGATACCATCAGCGAAATTTCTCAACACGAGGCCAGCCCGGTGACCACCTCCTCCCCGCGCACCGCGTTCGAGCAGCAATTGTGCACGAACCTGCTGAGCCTCAGTGAAGTTGTTGAAACGTTGGCTGATCGGCTGATGCTTCTCGAGGCCAAGCTCGATGAGTTGGAGGGACGCCAGGTGGCTGATGCCGACAACGATGCCATCAGCGATGGTGCTGGTGAACTGCTCTCAGCCAGCGAAGAGAAGGTGCGCTTGCTGAGGGATCGTCTGGCGCCTTGCGAGGTGGTCGCCCTCCATGTGGAGGAAATCTCCGACTCAGAACCAGAGGCGGCATTTGAAGAACGGATCGAAGATGAGCGTGTGGAAGACGAGGCCATCAGCGATGACACCGAATATGTGGATGATCCACAGATCGATCTGCTCTCGGCCTGATTGGTTTAGCTGAGCTCCAGCAACCGGATCCGGAAAGCGGCAACCTGCCGGGCCATCTCTGGCGAGCTGATCAGAAAGGGGTGGTCTGCCATAGCCGACAACACGGCTTCCAAGTGGTCGTCTTGACCGATTTGGTTGTCTTTGGCACGGAGCCGCTTCCAGGTGCGGTCAAACACCATGGCAAAACTATCGGCGTTGTCGAACACCCGGTCAGTGCCCGCATCTGGGGAGATGAATGACACGGCACATTGGGCATCAAGTGATGCCAGGACCCAGATTTGAACTGGGGACACGGCGATTTTCAGTCGCCTGCTCTACCAACTGAGCTATCCCGGCGTGTCGCCTAAGCGACAAAATGATCTTAAATCACCGCCTGCAGCTCCGGGCCGGGGTTCGGGCCATGCAAATCATTCCTCCCACGGCATAACCAGCGTGGTGAAGGGCATCACGAGCAGCCAGGGCTGTGGATCCGGTGGTGAGAATGTCGTCCACGAGCCAGATCTGTGCGGGCTGCTTCTCTGGGATGGGTGCGGCTTGAAACGCTCCGGTCAAGTTGGTTTTGCGCAGATTGCGACTGAGATGGTGTTGGCTCAGCCGCGCTTGGTGACGCATCAACAGAGGGGCTGAAGGCAGCCCAAGGCGTTGTGCCATCAGGGTTGGAACCGTATTGCCGTGATGGTGTTTCCAGCTGGGGATCGGCACGAGAACCGCACTCTCTGGCAACTGGAGACCTTGGTCCAGCAGCGTGATCAGAGCATGGAAACGGCGTTTATTCGGCTCGCGCCGAAGCTTCAGCAGCAGGGCACGGAACCCGTCGGCATAGCGGCCCAAGGCCTGCCAGGGAAGTGGATGCCATCCCTTAATTCCCTCTGGGCTGAGTTGTAATCGCTCCTGGCAGGGTCTGCAGGGTGTCGATCCTTTCAAGGTTTGATCGATCGGGCGTGCACAAAGGGGGCAGCAGCGCTGGATCAGCAGGCTTCGGCCCAAAGCCCCCAAGGAGCAGAACATGGCAGTGGTGTCGCTGCCGTAAGCATTCCCCTCAGGCTTGCGGCTTTGGCATCGCCCGAAGCATCGCTACCAGGGTGCGGTGCGCATCTTCACTGTCGGTGAGGGTGTGATCAAAACTGATGCTCACGAGAGCACCATCCACCTCGAGCTCCATCGCCTGTGGTTTGACGGCCACCATCTGAGCTGCCTTGGGTTCGGCGACACCTCCGTAGTGCCGGGCGTAGTCCAACACCGCTTCGGCGTGGTCCTCGTTCATGTGTTTGCAGATCCGTGCACTCACGGCGTCGGTCAGGGGGTCAGCGGCCATTGCAGTGCTGAAGTTGAAGGCATCCTGACAGTGATCAGCTCAAGCAAAGCGCTGCCACAGCAGCAGGCCCAGGCGAATTCCACTGAAGCCCACATATCCAGCCAGCACAACAAACAGCCCAATGGCCAGGGTCTCGCGCAGGTTGGTTGGCATCGGATCCATCTGATTGGGGAGATTCTCACCCGAGCAGGGCTTGGAGTGCCAGTCGAGCCACCCCCGCCGCTGGGGGTTGGCTGTTGGTTTGCACCGGGCAGCCGAGTCGCCGTTCCCGCAGACGTCTCCATTGCGGATTGCGTGCACCACCCCCCAGGGTGATGACCCGCTTGGGGGGGGCTGCCCCAAGTTCTACTAAACGTTCCCACCCATTGGCCTCGATCACAGCCAGCCCCTCCAGCAGCCCGTGGAGAAACAGTGCGTCGCTGACCGGCCGCGGCTCCATCATCGGCTCCAGTGTTGGATCATCCATCGGGAAACGTTCCCCAACTGACGGCAGGGGGCGATAGCTGAGCCCGCTGTCATGTTCGGGATTGATCTGCCGGCTGAGTTCCTCGAGCTGCGGATCACTGAAGAAACGGCGTAAAACACCGGCGCCGGAATTGGAGGCACCGCCGCAAAGCCAGCGTCCACCCACGCGATGACTGGTTATGCCCGGGCCGATGATTGGGCAGCTGGTGAACCGCTTCATCACCAACGTGGTTCCCAGCACGGTGACACCGTCGTGTTCCGCTGGATTGGCCGCCAGCACCGCAGCATTGGAATCGGTGGTTCCCGCCACCACTTGAACATCAGCCGCTAAGCCGAGTGCATTGGCGATGGTTGAGTCCACGTAACCCAGAACGGTTCCGCTGGGGAGCACCTCCGGTAGTGATGCAGTCCAGCCCTGCTCATTCAGTTTTCCTGCCCAGCACTGGTGCCGAAGATCCCAACCCAGGCGCAGATTGTTGCCTTCCTCTCCCCAGCGCCAGTTCTGCAGGAGCCAGCCACTGATCCAATCGGCCTGATGACGCAGCAGCTGAAGTTGTGGATGCTGTTTCAGCAACCGCAGCGCTCGGGCCAGGCTGCCGCTGCAGCTCGCTGCTGGGCCACCCTCCGGTACGAGCTGCTCGAGTTGTGCTGCTTGTTCTGGGCAGGCCTCGGAATAGAGCAACGCTGGGCCTAGGGGACTTCCATCGACCGCGCAAGCAAGCAAGGTGCCAGAGGTGCCGTCGACGGCTATTGCTGCGATGCGCTGCCGCAGGGTGTTGGGGATGCCCCTGATCAACCTGCTGCATGCCTCTTGCCAATCGCTGGCCTGAGACAGGCCAGCGGAATAGCTCGCTGGCTCGCTGTAGAGAAGCACGCCGTTTTGGTTCAGAACAGCTGCTCGAACACCACTGGTACCCAGATCAACACCGAGCACCAGAGGGTCCATCAATGTTCAGCTGTTGCGCAATTCGGCGGCCTTGGCTTCCACGTCTTCCCAGGGAGCCTTCAAGTCGTTGCGACCGAAGTGGCCATAGGCGGCCGTGTCTTGGTAGAAGCGACCACCGCGCTGTTGGGGAAGATTGCGCAGACCAAAGGTTTCGATGATGGCGCCGGGGCGCAGATCAAAGTGCTCCTGCACCAAAGTGGTGAGGGCATCGTTAGCCAGCTGGCTGGTGCCGAAGGATTCCACCAGGATCGATACGGGCTTGGCCACGCCGATGGCATAACTGAGTTGCACCTCAGCCCTCTCGGCTAGGCCAGCTGCCACAAGACACTTCGCCACATAACGGGCGGCGTAGGCGGCCGAACGGTCCACCTTGGTGGGGTCTTTGCCGGAGAAAGCTCCACCGCCGTGGCGGGCATAGCCGCCGTAGGTGTCCACGATGATCTTTCTGCCGGTAAGACCTGCATCGCCCTGAGGGCCCCCCACCACAAATTTGCCGGTGGGGTTCACCAGATATTTTGTGGCTTCGCGGCTGGGCTTCAGGGCCAGGTCAGCTGTTGCAGGCTCCACTACATGGGTCCAGAGATCTGCGGTGATGCGCTGGCGGATGCCCTCTTCGTCACTGATCCCGTCCACTTCAGCGGTGTGCTGGGTGGAGATCAGGATCGTGTCGATGGCGACGGGCTTGTTGTCCTCATAGACCACGCTCACTTGCGTTTTGCCGTCCGGCAGCAGGTAACCCAGAGTTCCGTTGTGGCGCACTTCGGCGAGGCGACGCGACAGACGGTGGGCCAGGCTGATCGGCAGCGGCATCAGCTCGGGCGTCTCGTTGCAGGCATAGCCGAACATGATGCCCTGGTCGCCGGCACCCACCAGATCCAGGGGGTCGCCTGCATGGTCATCAGCCTCGTTGACACCCTGGGCGATGTCGGGGGATTGCTGGTCNAGGGCCACCANCACCGCGCAACTGTTGGCATCGAAGCCACCGGCCCGGGCCCCGCTGTANCCGATCTCTTTGATCACGTTGCGCACCANGTGGATGAAATCCACCTGNGCTTTGGAGGTCACCTCNCCGGTGATCATGCACAGNCCNGTGTTCACCACNGTTTCGCANGCCACNCGNCTGGCTGGATCCTGCGCCAGCAGGGCATCAAGCACCGCATCACTCACCTGGTCACAGATCTTGTCAGGGTGTCCCTCAGTGACCGACTCGGAGGTGAAGACGTAACGACTCATACCGATTGCCTTGTTGGGCGGACTTTACGGGGTCGCCGCGATTCCTAGATCCTTCCAATCCGCCAGGAGGTGGTCTGCGCTTGGCAGTTCCGGTTGGCGCGCCCATCCGCCGGTGTACCCAATCACGATGCCGACACCGGCAGCCCGCGCCATGGACAGATCTGTTTCAGCATCGCCGAGCAGAACACAGTGTTTGGGAGGAATGTTCAAAGATCTGCACAGCTCATGCACGGCATCCGGGTTGGGTTTGCGCGGCTGATCGTCAGCACTCCAGCAGCTGCTGAACAAGGCTGAAAGGCCATGATCCTCCAGAAAAGATTCGATACCGGAGCGGGTGTCGTTGCTGATCACAGCCAATTGCATCCCTGCGCCTTTTAAGTGCTGCAACGTGCCTCTGGCATGGCTCAGCAGAGGACTGGAGGACGAGCGGTTGCTTGCTTTTGCTGCTTGATCGACCCGCTCGAAACAAGCTTCAGCCAGGTTCAGGGCTTCCGGCCAGCTGCAACCCAGCAGGCAGAACACAGTTGCCGTTGAGATCAAGTTGTCCTGCCTGGCGGCCACAGCCAATGTGCCGCCGGGATCGAGCGCATTCTTTTCAAGACCGAAGGCGCGGCTCAGCAACGTGCGCAGTTCAGGATGTGGGGATCGTCCGGTTGCGATCCAGAGATCCAGAGCCGTCGTCATTCGGCATTCGGCAAGCTCCAGCAGGTGGGGCTCGCTATGGGAAAGGGTGCCGTCCTTGTCGAACAGCACCCCGTTGAAATTGCCGATGGGATGTCCCTTCAGCAGCAGTTGGGCCATCAGGCTCAGATCATCATGGAGCTGATCGGATCTTCGCCCTCTTCGGCCTGCTCCATCAGCATCTGCTTATAGCGAGCTGCCATTTCTTCGGCCTTCTCGAACACCTTCTGGGGGTCCGTGAGCATGTCGCCGGGTTCGGGCTCCAGAGCCTTCGTGGAGAGGGAGATCCGGCCACGTTCGGCATCGAGGTCGATGATCATCACCTTCATCTGATCATTCACGTTCAACACCGAGTGGGGGGTCTCGATGTGCTCGTGGCTGATCTCGGAAATGTGCAGCAGACCGCTAACACCACCGATGTCAATGAAGGCGCCGTAGGGCTTGATGCCGCGGACGGTGCCAACCACAACCTCGCCCACTTCCAGGCGATTCATCTTCCGCTCCACCAAGGCGCGGCGGTGGCTGAGTACCAGACGGTTGCGCTCTTCGTCGACTTCGAGGAACTTCAGAGGCAGGAAGTCGGCGACCAGTTCTTCCTTCGGCTTGCGGGTGCTGATGTGGGAGCCGGGAATGAAGCCTCGCAGGCCCTCCACGCGCACCAGGGCACCACCACGGTTCGTGGCAAACACCTCCGAGTAGATGGTGGCATCTTCTTTCTGGAGCTGGCGAACCCGCTCCCATGCCCGCTGGTATTCGATCCGTCGGATCGACAAAGCCAGCTGACCATCTTCGTTCTCCTCACTCATGATGAAGAACTCCCGGATTTCACCGGGCTGGAGTACGTCGGCTAGGCCTTCGACCCGGTTGATCGACACCTCTTGGAGAGGCATGAAGGCGGCCGTCTTGGCGCCGATATCGATCATGGCGCCCTTGGTTTCCAGGGCGAACACGGTGCCGTTGACGATGTCGCCAGGCTTGAAGTTGTAGTCGTATTTGCTTAAAAGAGCGGCGAATTCATCCAGCGTGAAGCCGGCATCATCAAGGCTGCGGCTGCTGGCACGGCTGGAAGGATCGTCCGCGGTGGGGACATCTTCGGGGATGCTCAGGTCTTCAGCTTCGAACGCCTGTTCTGCAGCGTTGTCTTCAACGGCTGCTTCAGGCGTTGCTGTCGCTGAGGTGGTGACGTCTTGATCCTGGATCTGTGCTTCTGTCGGAGTCGCAGACATGGAGGGCTGGCGGTCTGCCTCAGGTGGGCAGTTCGAAGGAACCAGCAGAACGCCCGCCGACGCTCTGTGGAGAATCAATGACTCTACAGATCAGCTGCGTTGTCTCAGCTGACCGAAACAAGGGGGTTGCGGGGTTTCTCCACATTCATGGTCGCCAGCGTGGAGACGAAATCATCAATGCCGCGGAACTGGCGATAAACCGAAGCGAAACGGATGTAAGCCACTTCGCTGAGTTGCTTCAGATCTCGGAGCACAAGCTCACCGATTTCGGCACTGGCCACTTCTCTGGTGGAGCGTTGTTGGAGTTTTAACTCGAGTTCCTCGACCAGCTTCTCGAGCTTGGCGGCATCAACACCTGTTTTGTCGCAAGCTCGATTGAGGCCATGCAGCACTTTGCTGCGGCTGAAAACTTCGCGCTCTCCATGGCGCTTGATCACCGTGATGGGAACCGCTTCGACCCGTTCATAGGTGGTGAAACGGAATTCACAGTTGAGGCATTCTCTGCGGCGTCGCACACTCCTGCCGCCATCAGCCGCCCGTGATTCCAGAACTCGGCTGTCTGTGTTTTGGCAAGAGGGGCACTGCATCCCCGAAGGAATTAAAAAGTTGCTCCAACTGTAGACATTGATTTGAGAGTTGAGAAGGGCCTGCACAACATCAGTCTCAGTTTCAGATTTCGGTGATCTCCTTCTGCAACGTGAGACTGGTGGATTGAGGATTTGGGCGCGAGACGGAACTGCGACAGCTCGGCGGTGGAAACCATGAAAAAACCCCGCCGGAGCGGGGTTTTGAAGCATGTGATTACTTGCCAATCTTCGGCGGATCGCGGAATGCAATCGCGAAGAACAAGGTCGCAATCGCCAGAGTGAGGATGAGGACGTAAGCGAAGCTTTCCATCGAGGAACTCCTTTAAGAGATCAGTTGAGGGGAGTGCCTGCGGGGGGGACGTATCCCTCGGGCAGACGACGGGTGGTCTTGTCGCCAAGCTTGGCAAAGAGACCGAACTCAACCTGATCACCAAGATCAGGATCGATGCCAGCGAACACATCGCGGTAGAGGGTGCGGGCACCGTGCCAGATGTGGCCGAAGAAGAAGAGCAGAGCGAAAGTGGCGTGGCCGAAGGTGAACCAACCCCGGGGGGAACTACGGAACACACCATCTGAGTTGTAGGTGTCGCGATCGAAATCGAAGGCTTCACCCAGTTGAGCCTTGCGGGCAAGGCGCTTCACATCGCCAGGATCACTGAAGCGTTGTCCGTCAAGAGCTCCACCGAACACCTGAGCTGTAACGCCCTGTTGCTCGAAGGAATATTTCGCTTCAGCCCGACGGAACGGGATGTCGGCACGCACGATGCCTTGCTCGTCTTCCAGAACAACGGGGAAGTTCTCGAAGAAGTTCGGCAGACGACGAACTTGAAGTTCGCGTCCTTCACTGTCTGTGAAGACCACGTGGCCAAGCCAAGAGGTGGGAAGGCCATCGCCGTTCACCATGGGGCCGACGCGGAACAAACCACCCTTGGCAGGGCTGTTGCCCACGTAGTCGTAGAAGGCAAGCTTCTCGGGAATCGACTCAAAAGCTTCCTCGCGGGAAGCACCGTCATCCATGGATGTCTGGACGCGGCGGTTGATCTCAGTCTTGAAGTAGCTCTGATCCCACTGGTAGCGGGTCGGGCCGAAGAGCTCAACAGGAGTCGCTGCGGAGCCGTACCACATGGTTCCTGCAACGATGAACGCTGCAAAGAACACAGCTGCAATAGCACTCGCCAAAACCGTCTCGATGTTGCCCATGCGAAGGGCTTTGTAGAGGCGCTCCGGCGGACGGGTGGTGATGTGGAAAATGCCAGCGATGATGCCAACAATTCCGGCTGCGATGTGGTGGGCAACGATTCCACCGGGGTTGAAAGGATTGAATCCTTCAGGTCCCCAGGAGGGTTGAACCGCTTCAAGGTGCCCCGTTAAGCCGTAGGCATCTGAAACCCACATGCCTGGGCCAAACACTCCAGTGAGGTGGAAGGCTCCGAATCCGAAGCAGCCAAGGCCTGCCAGCAGAAGGTGGATGCCGAAGATCTTGGGAAGATCCAGCGCAGGTTCCCCGGTGCGGGGGTCCTGCCAGATCTCAAGATCCCAGTAGGTCCAGTGCCAGATGGCGGCCAGCATCAGCAGGCCTGAAAAAACGATGTGAGCGGCGGCAACACCCTCGAAACTCCAGAAACCGGGATCGACCCCTGTTTCACCGGTGATGCTCCATCCGCCCCAGCTGCCGGTCACGCCCAGTCGGGACATGAAAGGCATCACGAACATGCCCTGACGCCACATGGGGTTCAGGACAGGATCGGAGGGATCAAAAATGGCCAGCTCATAGAGAGCCATGGAGCCGGCCCAGCCGGCTACGAGGGCTGTATGCATGAGGTGCACAGCCAGAAGGCGGCCCGGGTCATTAATGACAACGGTGTGCACCCGATACCAGGGCAATCCCATGGGTCAGGTTCGGGGGACAAGGCTGATCAATAGACAGCCAGACAAGCGCGATCGTAAGGGCTTCAGTCCGTCATATGAGCGAAAGGCGCTTGGGCCGCAACGTGCAGTGACATGAATTTGCCTCGCAGTTGTTCACAAAACGCAACGCTTCATTCCATGATGGGCTCTTCTTGGATGGTTCAGCCATGCCGGTGATCCGCTTTGTCCGCGAGGGTCGGGATATTGAGTGTTATCCGGGGGAAAACCTTCGCGAAGTTGCTCGTCGTGAGGGAATTGAGCTCTACGGGCTGAAAGGGCAGCTTGGAAACTGCGGCGGATGCGGACAGTGCATCACCTGCTTTGTCTCAGTGGTGGATGACTCGGCGTCCGATGCTTTAACGGCAAGAACTCCTGTGGAAGACAACAAGCTCCGTCGCCGCCCCGGCGATTGGCGTCTGGCTTGTCAGGCGCTGGTGGAAAAATCTCTTCTGGTTCTGACCCGCCCGCAGGTCAGGCTTGCCAATGCTGAGGCCAGGCTTGCGGCGGCCCGGCAGGCACCATTGCCTGAGGGGCCTACGGCCTGGCCAACCCCCCCGCAAAGTGAAGACGCAGAGGAAGGAGCTGAAGAGGGTGACGTGGAAGCTTCTGATGCCCACCCTGCTACCGCCGATGACGAGGCCTGAGCAGATCGCTCACTGGGCCTCTTGTCGGTGATACCTTCGCCTGGATTCCCCTCCATGCCATGGAAACCAACGATCTCGGATTCGTCGCCAGCCTGCTGTTCATCCTGGTTCCGGCAATCTTTCTGATCGTCCTTTACATCGGCACGCAGAACAACGAAGGCTGATTTCAGCCTTGCTCCGGTTCCCGAACCAGAAGGACTGGCGCCGGAGCATGCACTCGGATGTAATCGCTGACAGACCCTCCCAGGAGTTTGTCAAGGTCAACAAGGCCGCGGGCGACAAGCGGCCTTCTGTCCTGGGAGGCAATCACAACCAAATCTGCCCGGCACTCTTCAGCTGCTGCGCAAACGGTGCGACCGATGTCTTTGCCTTCCATATGGATCGCCTTGAGATCCACGCCGAAACCTCGGGCTCTCTGCACCGCAGCATCAAGGATCTCATCAGCTTTGCTGCGCCCCCCTCTTGAGGGTGCTGACTCTTGCCTCACCACATGAACGCCAGTGAGGCTTCCGTCTGGCACTTCGCGCACCAATTCGCATGCGCTTCGCAGAGCGTCGTCTCCCACGCCTGTGCCGTCGATGGTCACCATCACCCGGTTGACGTGCTTGACATAGAGGTCGTCTCGCACCAGCAGCATCGGCCGCGTTGAGAGCTGGAAGACGTATTGACTGGTGCTGTTGGCCAGAATGGATTGAAGTCGGCCCAAGCCCCGCGACCCCATCACGATCAAGTCTGCTTGCACTTCATCCGCCACCTTCAGCACGGTTTGCTTGGCATCCCCCTGGCGGATGATTGGATTCACCGATCCTGAATCAAGGCCCATCCGTGTCACGGCATTGTTCAGCAACACCTGAGCGTCGTTCAGGTGCTGATCAGAGTCCGCTTTGCTCTGCTCTGGAACCACGTGAAGCAGATTGATCCGGGCCGCTTTGAAGCTGGGAATGTCCTGCAGCATGCGGACCATTTCCTCAATGTGCCCCTTTCCTGAATCGGCGATGAGAAGGTTCTTGAACACCGTTGCTGACGAAGCCTGAGCCGAAGCCTATGGGGAAGATTGCAGGATGGGAGAGAAGCTGAGCAACAGCGTTACGCCTGGCCATGTGGACGTTGCAAAAAAGGGTGTTGCCTCAGCACACGGATCATGCGGGTGTGATGTGGCATGGCGCTTATATCGCTTGGCTTGAAGAAGCCAGGGTCGAAGCTCTTGTGGCGGCAGGGCTCAGCTATGCCGCCATGACCAACCTTGGGTTTGACATGCCTGTGGTGTCCCT
>NZHI01000055.1 GCA_002691345.1 Synechococcus sp. MED650
TCCAACCCGGCCCATCCTCCACATGCCCTTGTAGCTCAGCGGTAGAGCACTCCCTTGGTAAGGGAGAGGTCTCGAGTTCAAGTCTCGACAAGGGCTTTCTTCCTCCCCTCGGCACCAGGGGGAACGCTTCAATCCTCAACGAGGAGAGCAGCCGATTGTGGAGTGAGGGTTCCGATTTTGTTGTCGCTGCCAAGGTTCCAAACCGGCTTGAACAGTTCTGGTGTTGCGTACGCGAGGTTCTCGCATCGGCTGCGATTCACCACCAGTTGAAAACCAGGAGCGATGGCCATCAATCCGTCACGCCCAAGGGGCTGCCATTGCAAACCTCCACTGCTCATGGCGGCATGGGTGCTGCGGAGTTCGACCAACTCCCGAATCAACCCACGCAGATCAAGCATGGGTTCCTCCTCCCATGGGAAAGCCTCCCGACATGCCGGTTCGGCCCCACCACGCAGGCCGACTTCTGTTCCGTAATACAAACAGGGGGCTCCCGGTTGACAAAACAACAGCAACAGGGCGAGGCACAAAGCGGATCCATCGTTTTTGAGGCTGTGCAGCGCCCGTGGAACATCGTGGCTGTCCAGCAGGTTCATCTGGGCCCGATTCACTTCGGGGCGGTACCAAGCGGCCGTTTTTTGCCAGATGGCGATCAGCTCAGGGCCCTCGAGAGGGGTGAGTGGGTATTCGGGATTGCAGTAGCTGCTGTCCAGCTCACCAGCAGCAGCCCAGCTGAGGCTGCTCCAGCCGAGGCGGTAGTTCATCACGCCATCGAAGTGCTCACCGCCTAACCAGGCCCTGGCATCACCCCAGATCTCACCCACGATCCAGGCTTCCGGGTTCACCTCGCGCACCACCTGCCGGAATGCCACCCAGAAATCCTTTGGTACCTCGGCGGGCACATCCAGACGCCAGCCATCGATGCCCCGCTCAAGCCAGTGCCGTGCCACCGCAAGCAGGTGATCACGGACAGCTGGATTGGTGTGATTGAGCTTCGGCAGATCCGGCACCGACCACCAGCAGGCGTAGCCGCAGTCCTCCCCTGATGCGGGATAAGGATTGATCGGCCATCGGTGCACATGGAACCAGTCGCGGTAAGGCGAGACCTCACCGTTCTCAACGAGGTGATGAAAGGCCCAGAAGCCGCGGCCGCAATGGTTGAACACGCCGTCCAGCACCAGCCGCATTCCCCGTTGATGCACCGCGGCAATCAAGGCATCCAGGGCCTCATTGCCACCGAGCAACGGATCCACCTGGAAGTAATCGAAAGCGTGATAGCGATGATTCGAAGCTGAGCTGAAGATCGGTGTCAGATACAGGCAGTTGATCCCCAAGTGCTGGAGAGAATCCAGAGCATCGATCACCCCATAGAGATCTCCCCCCTGAAATCCCTGCTGGGCCGGGTCCGTTCCCCAGGGTTGGAGAACCAGCCCCTGGGCCTCCGGTCCACAGCCGCTGCGGCGAAAACGATCCGGAAAGATCTGATAGATCACAGCATTGGCGACCCACAGCGGTGGGTCAGAAAACCCTGTGACGTTGCTCAATCCCTTTGCAGGCAGCCATCTCCTCGCTAGCAGGAAAGAAATGCATTGGCCATGGCAGAGCAGCCTCTTCTTCTCGCCCTCGACCAGGGCACCAGCAGCTCCAGGGCTGCGGTCTTCAACAGCACCGGCGATCTGATCGCCAGTGCCAGTGCACCTCTGGCCATCCAATACCCCGCTGACGGCTGGGTGGAGCAGGACCCGATGGCGATCTGGGCCAGTCAGCGACAGGCCCTCATTGACCTGCACACCAACCTCAACGCGGCCCAAAGGCAAGCAGTGGTGAGCTGCGGGGTCACCAACCAACGGGAGACCACCGTGCTGTGGCGCCGCAGCAACGGCATCCCCTGTGGCCCTGCACTGGTGTGGCAGGACGGACGCACAGCTGCCATCTGCCAACAGTGGAAGGAACAAGGCCTGGAGCGGGACTGGTGCGAACGCACCGGCCTGCTGCTGGACCCCTACTTCAGTGCCAGCAAAATTCGCTGGATGCTGGACCACTACTCCGATGCGGCGGCGGCAGCGGCGGCAGACGACCTCTGTTTTGGAACGGTGGAATGCTGGCTGCTCTGGCAGCTCACCGGTGGCCAACGCCACGGCAGTGACATGAGCAATGCCAGCCGGACGCTGCTGATGGATCTTGATCAGCGCCAATGGATGGATCAGTTCCGCACCCACACCGGGCTACCGGCCAGTGCGCTGCCGGAACTGTTGCCCTGTCGCGGTGATTTCGGCCACATCGCCGCCGATCTTCCCTTCGCCGGCCTTCCGATTCAAGCCTTACTGGGTGATCAGCAAGCCGCCACTCTCGGGCAGCTCTGCCTCCAACCGGGTGAAGGGAAATGCACCTACGGCACCGGAGCTTTTCTTGTGATCAACACAGGAGCTGGCATCCGACGCTCCGAAGCGGGTCTCCTGAGCACCCTGGGCTGGACCGATGCCGCCGGCACACCCACCTATTGCCTCGAAGGCAGCCTGTTCAATGCAGGAACGGTGATCCAGTGGCTGCGTGATGGCTTGCAGATCATTGACCAATCCGAACAGGTCAATGACCTGGCCAACTCGGTGCCCGATTCCGGCGGCGTGATGCTGGTACCCGCCTTCACGGGCTGGGGCACCCCCCACTGGGATCCCCAGGCCCGGGGCGTGCTGGTGGGGCTGACCCGGGACAGCCAGCGCGGACATATCGCCCGCGCCGCCCTGGAGGGGATTGCCCTCTCCGTGGCCACTCTGGTGGAACTCGCGGAAGCCGCCCTTGGCACCCGACTCGGTGAACTCGCCGTGGATGGAGGTGCTGCCGCGTCGGATCCCCTGTTGCAGGCCCAGGCGGATTGCACTGGCCTCACCGTGCGGCGCCCCGCCAGCTTGGAAAGCACCGCTCGCGGCGTGGCGCTGTTTGCGGGAGTGCAAGCCGGAGTTGTGGATGATCTCAATCATTTGGTTCCAAACCGCGGCGACGGCGCTCAGCGATTCCACCCCCAGATCGACACAACACAACGCAACCGCTGGAGAAGCCGCTGGAATGACGCTGTGAACAGAAGCTTGGGCTGGCATGGCTGAACACCAGGTGGATCTGTTGGTAATCGGCGCGGGCGCGAGCGGCTCCAGCGTTGCCTACGAGGCCACACGCCGCGGCCTTTCCGTTGCTGTGCTGGAGGCTGGCGACATCGGAGGAGGCACCAGCTGCCGCAGCACCAAACTCCTCCATGGCGGGGTTCGCTACCTCGAACTGGCCTTCAAGACCCTGGATCTCGCCCAGCTCAACCTGGTGCGGGAAGCCCTGCTGGAACGGGGGCATTGGCTTGATCAGGCACCATTTCTGGCCCATCGCCTTGAGCTGGCTCTTCCCACGCAAAAGCTCTGGGAACAGGGGTATTACCGGGTTGGGCTTGGCCTCTACGACGCGCTGGCAGGTCGACGCGGTATTGGCCAGAGCCGCATGCTCTCCCGACAGCAGCTGGAGCAGGCTCTGCCCTTGCTGCAGGCCTGTCAGGGCGCTGTGGCCTACAGCGACGGGCAATTTGATGATGCGCGCCTCAACCTGTTGCTGGCTCGCACGGCAGAACAACGCGGCGCCCAACTGCGCACCCGTTGCCGGGTGATTGGCCTGGAACACAACAGCAGTGGCCGCATCACAGCCGCGATCAGCGAGAACGCCGCTGGGGTTCAGGAACACTGGCAGGCCTCAGCCATCGTGAACGCCACTGGCATTCACGCGGATGCGATCCGCGTGATGGCAGATCCCGATGCCGCGCCGCGGATGCTGACCAGCCGCGGTACCCACATCGTGCTGGAAGAGGATCTGTGTCCAGAAGGGATTGGGCTTCTGGTGCCGTCCACCTCAGACGGCAGGGTTTTGTTCATGCTGCCGTTCCATGGCCGCACCCTGGTGGGCACCACGGATGAACCCTGCAACAGCTCTGATGCAGCGCAACCATCCCCAGCCGAGGAGACGTACCTGCTCAACTATGTACGGGAGTGGTTCCCGAAGCTGAAGCATCCAACAGTCACCAGCAGCTGGGCCGGTGGGAGGCCTCTGCTGAAGCCGGCAGGGGACAACTTGAGCAGCAGCCGCGTGGTGCGGGAACACGAAGTGGAAACGCTGCCGTGTGGTCTGGTGAGTGTGATGGGAGGCAAGTGGACGACGTGCCGCCCCATGGCCCTCGACACCCTGATGGCGGTGGAGCAGCAGCTCGGCCGTCCGCTGCCCCCGCCCGATCCGCTGCCCCTGATCGGCGCTTCCACGAGCGGAACGGCGACCCTTACGGCCCTCGCGGAACAGCGACAGACGTTGATGAGCCTGTTGCCAAACACGACGCTTCAGAACGCCCAGATCGCCCACCTCCAAGGCAGCCATGGCCTTCAGGCGGCGCCGGTGATCGCAACAGCCCCGCCTGAAGACCGCGAGCCGCTCAGCTCGGTGATCCCCGTTTGCAGAGCGGAGTTGCAATGGGCAATCACGGCCGAACACGCGCGTAGCAGCAGCGATGTGCTCGCCCGCCGCTGCCGCCTCGCCATGGTGGATTTGGCGGAGGCGCAGCGTCTGCAACCCGAAGTGGATGCCCTGCTGGTTCAGGCCGGTGTGGCGTCGGCCTCCACCTCACCGATCAACCACCAATTGAATCCGTAAGGAGGCAGATTCACAAACCAGGTGGCCGATGCTGGCGGGAACTCACAGCCCCACATCACTTCGCGGGTGCGTTGGCCATCCCATGCCGAAAGATCCAGGCTGAGGGATGCTCCGGCGGCGCTGACATTGGCTGCCACCAGCACAGTCATCGCCTCCGTGGCTCGGGTGTAGACGAGGACGCCGGGATCGGGACTGGGCAGCAACTGGAAATCTCCGTGGCGAAGTGCCGGAAGCAACCGACGGCACGTCAGCATGCGCCGATGCCAGTTGAGCAGGGATCCAGGCAGCTGTTTCTGCACTTCCACATTCACCACGCGGTAGTCGTATCCCGGTGCGGTGATCGGAGGCAGCACCAGCAAAGGGTCTGGCGCCGTGGAGAAGCCGCCATTTCTGGCCGGAGTCCAGGCCATCGGGGTTCGGTTGGGGTCCCGATCCCGCATTCCAGGCCAATCCCCCATGCCCAACTCATCGCCGTAATAAAGACACGGCATGCCGGGAAGGCTGTAAAGCAAACCATGCAGCAGGCGATTGGAGCGGGGGTCGCCATTCAGCAGCGGAGCCAGCCGCCGATTGATCCCCCAATTCAGCCAGTGCCCCTGCCCATGGGGAAGCCCCACACGAATGGCCTGGATCACCTCATCACCGATCAGATGGCCATCCCCAAGCCAAAGTTCATCGTGATTGCGCAAAGGCAAGGCCCAGCGAGCTCCATTCACGGCCCGCTCGGCCTCGATCAGACACTCCCCCAGCTGCTCGGTGCGACCGCTGGCCACCGCAGCAAACAAATGGGCGGTGAGCACAAAATTGAATGCGCCTTGAAGTTCGTCGTCTGCCAAGTAAGGAGCGGCCTCATCCACCGGCTGAATCGCCTCGCCAAGCAGCAGCACCTCACGGCCATGGCGCTCTGCCCGCTGCCGCACCTTTTTCAGAAATGCATGGGTTTCGGGTAATCCTTCGCAGCGGGTGCCTTCGGCTTCGAACAGAAACGGCACCGCATCCAAACGGAACCCATCCACACCGCGCTCCAGCCAGAAGTCGACCACCTCGAGCATCGCCTCCTGCACCCAGGGGTTCTCGTAGTTGAGATCTGGCTGGTGGCGGAGGAATCGGTGCAGGTAGTACTGCTCCGCCACGGGGTCCCACTCCCAGTTCGACGCCTCGAAGTGGCGGAACAGCACCGGTGCATCGGCATAGCGGGTGGGGTCATCACTCCACACGTAAACCTCGCGTTCCGGGCTCCCTTTGGGGGCCCAGCGGGCCCGTTGAAACCAGGGATGAAGGTCGCTGGTGTGATTCAGCACCAAATCGAGAATCACGCGCATGCCCTGGCTGTGGGCTGCTGTGAGGAAGCGGTGGAAGGAGGCCAGATCCCCCAGATCCGGATGGATCCCGTTGAAATCTGTGATGTCATATCCCCCATCCCGAAGCGGCGATGGGTAGATCGGTGTGAGCCAAAGGGTGTTCACCCCCAGCCAGCGGAGATAGGGGAGCCGAGCGGAGAGCCCCTTGAAATCACCGATTCCATCGCCACTCCCATCGGAGTAGGTCCGAACGATCAATTGGTAGATGACCGTTCCTGACCACCACGGCAGCGCTGTGGTCATCCCCCGGATGCAGATGAACCACTGCTAGACCCGTCTGGCCCGAACGTCAGCCCTGTGTCCTTATCCGCCGCGCAACTCACCCGCATGAAAGAGGTGGTTGGGGAGGGTTCGACACGCCCAATGGCCTGGCGGCGTGAACAACTGAATCGCCTTTCGGAGCTTGTGCAGCAGCACGAAACCGAGGTACTGGAAGCCCTCGCCGCCGATCTGGGCAAACCGCCCACCGAGGCATTTTTTGAATTGGTGGCCCTTCGGCAGGAACTGAAGCTCACCACCCGCCAGTTGGGGCGTTGGATGCGGCCTCAGCCGGTGTCGGTGCCCTTATCGCTGCGGCCTGGTCAGGCGCGGGTGGTGCCGGAACCACTGGGCTGCGTGCTCGTGATCGGGCCCTGGAACTATCCCTTTCAGCTCACCCTGCGCCCACTGATCAGTGCTCTTGCCGCCGGCAACACCGCTGTGCTCAAACCTTCAGAGCATGCTGGAGCTGTGGCTGATCTGATCGCCCGCCTCATCCCCCTGCACTTTGAGGCCGATGTGGTGCAAGTGGTGCAAGGGGATGGGGCCGTTGCGGCCGCTCTCGTGGCGATGCCCTTCGATCACATCTTTTTCACCGGAGGAGGCACGATCGGCCGAAAGGTGCTGGAGGGGGCGGCGGCTCACCTCACACCAGTGACGCTGGAACTTGGCGGGAAAAGTCCAGCCATTGTTCTCGAGGGTGCCGAACCGATCGTCAGCGCCCGGCGCCTGATCTGGGGCAAGGGGATCAATGCAGGCCAAACCTGCATTGCCCCTGACCATCTGCTGTTAGCCCCGGCGATGCGGGAGCCGCTTCTGAAGGCCATGGCGGCGGAGCGAAGTGCCATGTACGGCGACGACCCCCTGGCTTCCGACCAATTGAGCCGGATCATCAACGACCGCCAATTCACCCGTCTCGAGGCACTGCTTACCACCGCTCAAAACGAGGGCCGGGTGCTCATCGGCGGAGAAATCAGCCGGGAGCAACGGCGCATCGCACCGACTGTGATCCGTGTGGACAGCCGAGAGGATCCGTTAATGGCGGACGAACTGTTCGGCCCGCTCCTGCCAGTGCTCGCGCTCGATGACCTTGATACTGCCCTGCAGGAGATCCGGCAGGGTCCTAAGCCCTTAGCCCTCTATCTTTTCGGCGGCAATGAAGCGGATCAGCAGCTGGTGCTGAACAGCACCAGCTCCGGAGGGGTCTGCCTGAACGATGTCGTGATGCAGGCCGGCGTGCCCCAGCTTCCCTTCGGTGGTGTCGGTGCCAGCGGCATGGGTTGTTACCACGGCGAAAGTGGCTTCAACACCTTCAGTCACCGCAAGGCAGTGCTGAAACGCCCCTTCCGTTTCGACTTCAAGCTGCGCTATCCCCCTTACAAGGTGGATCTCAACCTTCTCCGGCGCCTGGCGGGATAACGCTCCGTCAAGCGCCGAGCACATCCCTGATGGGGCAGTCGCTCTGAGGGGCTGGCGCTTTGTGTCAGGCACCGTATGTTTCGGGCAATTACTCGAGCGGTATGCGTAAAACCGGTCTTGCGCTCCTCCTTCTAACGGCGCTGCTCCCCCTGTCAGCCACCGCGGCGACTGTGACCGTTCGATCCGGCGAAACCCTCTCCGACATCGCCGATCGCTACGGCATCAGTGTTGGCACGCTGATCCGGATGAACAACATCCGCAACCCTGACCATGTGGAAGTGGGGAGCCGCCTGCAGGTGCCAGGACCGACCGTGACCGCAGGCAAAGGACGCCATCGCGTCGCCCCCGGAGACACCCTGGCCGATATCGCAGCCCGTTACCGCGTCAGCTCCAGATCCCTGATGGCGCTGAACGGCCTCAGCAACCCCAACCACGTTGAGGTGGGCCAGACCTTGAAGCTTCCGAGCAATGCGGTGATGCCGCGCCCGGCCTTCCAACCTGTAGCCGTGAAGCCGATTCCTGGGGCGACAGAACACACCGTGGCCAAAGGGCAGACCCTCACCCAAATCGCCAAGGCGTACAAGCTGCCCGTCGCCAGCCTGATCAGCCTGAACCAACTGAGCGACCCCAACAANGTGGAAGTGGGCACCCGTTTGTATCTCTCAAACCCNTCCGCCCAGACAACCATCACCCCAACCAGGGAAACAACGGCAACCCAAACGGCGGTGAAGATCCAACCCGCCGCGACATCAAAGCCTGCGCCTAAAGCCAAGGCCAAGCCAACCCAGACCAAGCCAAGCCAGANCTTGGCGAAGAACGCCGATTGGCGCACCTACGGGCCCTTGCAGGTGGATTGGGGCAACTGGCAAAAAATGGGTGGTAGCGAGGTGGTGCCNACCCTCAACGCTCAGGGCCAGGCCCTCTATCTGGCAGTGAACTGCTCAGCCCGCAAAATCAATGCCACAGGGGCCGACGGCAGCTGGAAGACCTGGGCTGCTCCTCAGAGCCGGTTCGAAAAGGATCTGGTGAAAGACCGCTGTCAGGCGGCNTAGTCGAGAGGCCAGGGAGAATCCAAATAACGGCGGCCGCTGTCTCGCAGATACAGACGCTGGGCTCCGTCATTGCTTTCCTGGATCAACTCTTCCTGCACCAANCGCCGCGCCAACCAGGTCCAGCGGTCTTGGCGGCCGGGCTCATGCAACGCAAGATGTTCGCCGAGACGTCGGATGTCGGTTCCGTTTTGATCCGCCAGGTGGGTTAACAGGGTTTCNACCTGAGGCGTCCAATCACGACGTTTCGGTNACGCNACGCAGCGATCNCAGCGACCACAGGGATCCACCAACTCGCCAACCGCCAGCAACAGAGCCTGTTCACGGCACATCTCCCCCTCAGCCACCGCTTCCATGCGCCGAAGCTGTTGCTGTGCCAAATCCAAACGGCGTTGGTCATCCATCGTTCCTCCATTCCGCGCCGATGCCTGCATGGCCCAACCCAGGCTGGTTCGATCTCCAGGCGAGAAGAGCACCAGACAGTGCGCGGGATTGCCATCCCGGCCTGCACGGCCTGACTCCTGCAGATACCCCTCGGGAGTCGCTGGTAAGTCGAGGTGAAGAACGAGACCCACGTCTCCACGATCCACCCCCATACCAAAGGCCACGGTGGCCACAAGAACGGGACGCTCTTCCTCAAGAAACAGCTTCAGAGCCTGCTGCCGGGTCTGTGGATCCAATCCAGCGTGATACGGCGTTGCTGAGACGTTCTGGCCCTGCAGGCGTTCAGCCCAGGCCTCCACAGACCGCCGGGTGCGGGCGTAGATCAGCGCTGCGCCGCGTGACTCCGTCAGCGCAGCGAGCACAAGAGGCATCGGATCCCTGGGCCGCCGCTGCATCGTGTACTGCAGGTTGTGCCGGCGTGCAGAACTCACCTGAACCAGCGGACGCTGGAGATCCAGCAAACGGATGATGTCGGCCCGCACCCTTGGGGCAGCCGTGGCGCTGAGGGCCAGCATCGGAACTCCAGGGCAAAGGCTGCGGATCGCACCGAGGCGGCGGTAATCGGGTCGGAAATCATGGCCCCACGCGCTGATGCAGTGGGCCTCATCCACGGCCAACGCCACAAGACGGCCATCGCGGGCATGCCCCTCGAGCACTTGTCGCGTTGCCTCTCCCTGCAGCCGCTCAGGGGCGATGTAGAGCAGGCGCAGGGTGGCATCCCGCAGCTGCTCCTGGGCCAGCTGACGGCGCGCCGGATCCAAGCCGGCATGCAAACAGGCCGCGGGGATACCGCGTCGTTGCAACGCCATCACCTGATCTTCCATCAGGGCAACCAGCGGCGAGATCACCACCACCAGGCCCTGGCGGACCAATGCAGGCAGCTGATAGCAAAGAGATTTACCTCCGCCGGTGGGTAACACCGCCAGGGCATCCCGACCAGACAGAACAGCCTCCACCACAGGACGCTGGCCCGGCCGGAAGCCATTCCAGCCGAAATGCGTTTGCAGAGCGTGCTCGAGCGAGGCCAGAAACCACCAGATCTGGAGCCTTTAGTTTACCGAGCACAAGATGTGGTGTCAGGCCAGCGGTGGGGGATCCAGTTGATCGGGAGATTCCTCAACGAGCTGAAGCCTTACCCGCTTACCTCCGGCCAACTCTCCCAGCGAAACCCGCATGGTGGCCCCACTCAGGCTCTGCAGAGCGTTCAACACATCCCGGAGGTAGGGCGTGCTGCTGCCACTTTCCACCCAGAGCCGTTCCTGAAGTCCGCCCAGCCGACGCCAGGAGGTGTGCAGCTTGAGCACAGCTGATTCCAGGGCCTGAGCCTGACCCACGGCATCNGCCAACAGCCCTAAAGCATCCAGTCGCTGCGCTTCTTGCATCGCNCGATCCAGNTCCAACTCGCCCTGTTGAAACGCACGCACGGCAATTCCAGATTCCGTGGTCTTGGTGATCCAGCGAGCTGTACTGGTGACATCTTTGATCCGATCCAGCTCCGGCTCATCGCGGAGCACCTTGCGGAAATCCTCCTGCTGCGGTTCCGGCAATTTGGCCAGTTCACGAACAAGCGGTGCTACAGCCCGAGGCGGAAGCAGATTCTCCTGGGTCCGCTGGCGGATCTCCTCTGGAAGGAGCGGACTTGTGGCCGCGGTGAATTCATCGGTCAGGCGGCGCACCTGTTTGCGGGTGATCTCCTGACCCTCATTCGCCGCCTCCGAAATCATCAACTGCACCTCAGGAGCAGCCTGCGAAGTCTCCATGAAGGCTCGCTTGGAGAACTGATTCACGCTGCTTTCTTCGAGGGTTCCCTCGCTGAGCATGCTGTCGGCCGACTCCGCCAACTGAATCAAGCCATAGGCCCTGGTCTTGCTGATTTCCTGTTCCCGCAGCCACTGCAGGAACCCTGCACCTCGGCTTTCTCCCCCTCGCTTTTCTTTGTCCCTGACGGCGCGGAGAATCCGTCCCCTCCAGATCTCGGTCTGGAGGTCAAAACGATCACACACAGCCCAGGCCTGTTCGAGCCGGTCCAGAAATTCCAGCGTGCTGATGTCGTCGCTCTCCGGATCCGGCAGATCAAGCTGCAGCAGAGAAGCGTCGGGCGCGATGGAACCAGTCAAAGGACTCGTTACGACGAAGGGACGACATTCTGTGACGCAGCGGTCTTCTCCTCCATTCCGCGAGATACGCTCCGAATTGCATCCCTCCATGCCCAGCGATGGCGATCTCCCGCGGCGAAAAGGTGCGCATCAAGCGTCCTGAGTCCTATTGGTTCAACGAAGTCGGCACTGTTGCGTCGATCGACACCTCCGGCATCCGTTATCCCGTGGTGGTTCGCTTCGAAAAGGTCAACTACAACGGCATGCAAGGCGTCGATGGCGGCATCAACACCAACAACTTCGCCGAATCGGAACTCGAGCCGGCCTGAGGCCGTTGCCTGAACTTCCTGAAGTTGAGACGGTTCGCCGGGGACTGGCGGACCGTCTTCAAGGTTTTGAAATCGCAAGAGTCGACGTTTGTCGATCCCGTGCCATTGCCAGTCCGGGTGGTGCGGAATGTTTTTGTGCAGGCCTCACGGGCGCTGTCGTCGGTGAGTGGGCTCGGCGCGGGAAATATTTGATGGCAGAACTGCAGCCAGACCTCGGCGCCTGGGGGGTCCACCTGCGCATGACAGGGCAGTTTCAATGGCATGAGCAACCCAAGGAACCCTGCCGGCACACGCGGGTGCGGTTCTGGAATCCTCAGGGTCAGGAACTCCGGTTTGTGGACATGCGCAGCTTTGGAGAGATGTGGTGGGTGCCTCCCGGGGAACCGCTGGAATCCGTCATCACAGGGCTGACCCGACTTGGCCCGGAGCCCTTCAGTGAAACGTTCACAGCCGCCTACCTGAAGCAGCGTTTGAAAGGATCATCCCGCCCAATCAAGACGGCATTACTGGATCAAGCTCTCGTGGCTGGTGTGGGCAATATTTATGCCGATGAAAGCCTGTTTGGATCGGGGATCCATCCACTGACACCTGCAGGTCAACTCTCCCTTTCGAAACTCGAGAGGCTGCGCGAGGCATTGGTGAAGGTCCTGGAAACCAGCATCGGAGCCGGCGGCACAACGTTCAGTGATTTCAGNGATCTCGAGGGGGTCAATGGGAATTACGGCGGACAAGCCTGGGTCTACCGACGTGGNGGTGAACCATGCCGCTCCTGCGGTGCGCTCATTTGCCGGGAGAAGCTGTCTGGCCGCAGCACCCACTGGTGCCCGGAGTGTCAGAGCTGAGAGCGAAGTGGCAGAGCGCTCAATGACTCACGGAAAGGAGGTTTCAAGACCCCAAATTCTGTAACGAGACCTGTAATCAGATGCGCAGGCGTGATGTCGAAAGCAGGATTCCAAGCCTGGGCCGCGGGAGCCGCAACGGAAGCACCGCGAATGTGGGTGATTTCCTCTGCATCGCGTTCCTCGATGGTGATGGCATCACCGTGGGGCGTGGACCGATCAATGCTGCTGCCAGGAGCGCAGACAAAAAAAGGGATGCCATGGGCACGAGCAACGAGAGCCAGGTTGTAGGTGCCGATCTTGTTGGCAACATCCCCATTGGCCGCCACACGGTCACAGCCCACCATC
>NZHI01000056.1 GCA_002691345.1 Synechococcus sp. MED650
GATCCGGGTGTCCTCGAAGGCGTGGATGACATCCTCCAGACCCGCAAAGGTGCAGCTGCGGTCTCCGAACTCAGGCTTGGTCGCACCAGGCTGAAGCGCCGTCAGGTAGTAGGAGCCGAGCACCATGTCCTGAGACGGGGTAATGATCGGCTCGCCTGTGGCGGGCGACAGGATGTTGTTGCTGGCCAACATCAGCATGCGTGCTTCGGTCTGAGCCTCGATGGCCAGAGGCACGTGAACTGCCATCTGGTCACCGTCAAAGTCAGCGTTGAAGGCTGGGCAGACCAGGGGGTGCAGCTGAATGGCGCGGCCATCCACAAGCTTGGGTTCGAAGGCCTGAATGCCGAGACGGTGCAGGGTTGGTGCACGGTTCAACAGGATCGGGTGACCGTCGATCACCTCCTGCAGCACCTGCATCACTTCATCGTCTGCCCGCTGAATCAGCTTCTTGGCCGCCTTGATGTTGTTGACGATGTTCTGGCGGATCAGGCGNTGGATCACGAAGGGCTGGAACAGCTCGATCGCCATCTCCTTGGGCAGACCGCACTGGTGCATCTTCAGCTTCGGACCNACCACGATCACGGAACGACCGGAGTAGTCGACCCGTTTGCCCAACAGGTTCTGACGGAAGCGACCCTGCTTGCCCTCGATGATGTCGCTCAGGGATTTCAGCGGNCGGTTGTTGGCACCAACCACGGTGCGGCCGCGTCGACCGTTGTCGATCAAGGCGTCGACAGCTTCTTGCAACATCCGCTTCTCGTTGCGGACGATGATTTCGGGAGCNAGGATTTCCTGAAGACGAGCCAACCGGTTGTTCCGGTTGATCACCCGCCGGTAGAGATCATTGAGATCGCTGGTGGCAAAGCGTCCACCATCGAGCTGCACCATCGGGCGCAGATCGGGAGGAATCACGGGGATGACATCGAGCACCATCCACTCAGGCCGAGCACTGGTGGCGATGAAGTTGTCGATCACGCGCAGGCGCTTGATCAATTTCGCCCGCTTCTGGCCCTTGCTGCCATTGATGTCTTCACGGAGCTGTTCGGCGACTTCCTCAAGGGCGAGGTCCTCGAGCAGCTGTTTGAGTGCTTCAGCACCGATGCCCACCACGGGCTCGTTCTCAATCTCTGAATCCTCGGCGTAGATCTCGTCCTCNATCTCCAGCCACTCGTCCTCGGTGAGCAGCTGTTTGTACTTCAGATCCTTGTGATCGCCGGGATCCAGCACCACATAACAGTTGAAGTAAACGATCTGCTCGACATCNCGGAGCGGCATATCCAGAAGGATGGCCACATAGCTGGGNATGCCCTTCAGGTACCAAACGTGAGAGACAGGGGCCGCCAATTTGATGAAGCCCATGCGGTGACGACGCACGCGGCTTTCGGTGACCTCCACGCCACAACGCTCGCAGACAATGCCGCGGTGGCGCACCCGCTTGTACTTGCCGCAATGGCATTCCCAGTCTTTGGAGGGTCCGAAGATCTTTTCGCAGAACANCCCGTCCATCTCGGGCTTCAGGGTTCTGTAGTTGATGGTCTCCGGCTTGGTGACCTCACCCACAACCTGACCGTTGGGGAGGGTGCGCTGACCCCACTCCATCACCCGATCGGGTGATGCGAGCGTGATCTTGACGTAGTCGAAGTGGTTCTCGGTGCGGAGGTTGCTGTTGGTCATTGACGGTTANGAGAGAAGGAGCGGGGAATCAGGTCGTTCGTTGATCCGTCAGTCCTCGTCGTAATCCGCGACGCCGAGGGATTCGTAGGTCGGCCTGCTGGGAGTGCTGCGGCGGGGGTTGACGTCCTGCATCAGGTCCACTTCCTTACCTTCATCGGTGTAGACAGCGATATCGAGTCCGAGGGACTGCAGTTCGCGCATCAGCACCTTGAAGGATTCCGGCGTTCCCGGNCGGGGAATCGGCTTGCCTTTAACGATGGCGTTGAGGGCCTCGTTGCGACCCTGCATGTCGTCCGACTTGACCGTGAGCAGTTCCTGCAAGGTGTAGGCCGCGCCGTAGGCCTCAAGCGCCCAAACTTCCATTTCACCAAGCCGCTGGCCACCCTGCTGAGCCTTACCACCCAGGGGCTGCTGGGTGACCAAGGAGTAAGGGCCAGTGGAACGGGCGTGGATCTTGTCGTCCACCAGGTGCACCAGCTTGAGGAAGTGGGAGTAACCCACAGCAACAGGCTGATCGAAAGGCAGACCNGTGCGGCCATCCCGCAGCACGAGTTTGCCGGGATCTTCGGGGTCGTACACCCANCNCTTGCCNGGCTGCTTGGCAGCTTCCTTGAGGAAGGTCTCCACAGTCTGCTGGGACTTCTCAGCCCCGTGCATCTCGTCGAAGGGCACGATCCGCACGCGGCANTCGAGGTTGGANGCAGCCCAGCCCATCANGAGTTCAAACACCTGGCCGACGTTCATCCGGCTCGGCACACCCAGGGGGTTGAGCACGATGTCCACCGGTGTTCCATCNGGGAGATAAGGCATGTCCTCCCGAGGAAGGATGCGGCTGATGATGCCCTTGTTGCCGTGNCGGCCAGCCATCTTGTCGCCGACCTGAATCTTGCGGCGCTGCGCGACGTAGACCCGAACCACCATGTTCGCGCCGGGCGGCAGCTCATCGCCCTGCTCACGGGTGTANATCCGAACATCAACAACGCGGCCCCGCTCAGTACCAGGCACCCGGAGGGAATTGTCGCGAACATCGCGAGCCTTCTCACCGAAAATGGCGCGCAGCAGCTTCTCTTCAGGGGGCTGATCGGATTCACCTTTCGGTGTCACCTTGCCAACGAGGATGTCCCCGCTCTCAACAAAGGCACCGACGCGGATGATTCCCATCTCGTCGAGATTGCCAAGGCTCTCTTCAGCGACGTTGGGGATTTCGCGCGTGATTTCTTCAGGTCCGAGCTTGGTCTGGCGCGCTTCGATCTCGTACTTCTCGATGTGAACCGAGGTGTAGAGGTCGTCCGTGACCAAACGCTCACTCACCAGAAGAGCGTCCTCGTAGTTGTAACCCTCCCANGGCATGTAGGCGATGAGAACGTTCTGACCGAGGGCGATCTCACCGCCTTCACAGGCCGAACCATCTGCCATCACCTGGCCAACGATCACCGGATCACCACAACGGACGATCGGACGCTGGTTCAGACAGGTGTCCTGGTTGGAGCGCTGGTACTTCTGNAGGAAGTGGGTGTGCTCATTGCCGTCCTCGTCCTGAACGACGATGGCGTTGGCATCCACGTAAGTAACGGTGCCGTTGACCCGTGAGATGGGAACCATGCCGGAGTCACGGGCCACCTGGGTTTCCAGGCCTGTGCCCACCAGAGCCCGCTCAGGGCGAAGCAGCGGAACCGCCTGNCGCTGCATGTTCGAGCCCATCAAGGCGCGGTTGGCGTCGTCGTGCTCCAGGAAGGGGATCAGCGACGTTGCCACGGAGATCACCTGAACCGGCGACAGNGCGACGTAGTCGACCTGCTCCGGGGGGACTTTCTCGAAGTCCTGGCGGTAGCGCACAGGAATGAGATCCGCCGAAATCCGGCCGTCATCCTCGGTGGCCACGTCACCCGGAGCAACGCGGACTTCGTCTTCGCGATCGGCCGATAGATAAATCGGATCGCCATCCTTGAGAACCACACCGTTCTCCACTTTCCAGAAAGGCGTCTCGATGAAGCCGTACTGATTCACCCGGGCATGGGTGGCCAGGGAATTGATCAGGCCAGCATTCGGACCTTCCGGCGTTTCGATCGGACAAAGACGGCCGTAGTGAGAAGGGTGGATGTCACGCACGGCGAAACCAGCACGCTCACGGGTGAGACCACCGGGTCCAAGNGCCGAGATGCGGCGCTTGTGGGTGAGCTCAGCCAGAGGGTTGGTCTGATCCATGAACTGGCTCAGCTGGCTNGAACCGAAGAACTCCTTNATCGCCGCCACCAGGGGCTTGGGGTTCACCAGCTGAGCCGGAGTGAGCGAGTCGGTTTCCCCNACGGTCATCCGTTCCTTGATGATCCGCTCCAGGCGGTTCAGGCCAACGCGAACCTGGTTCTGCAGCAGCTCACCAACGGAACGCACCCGGCGGTTGCCGAGGTGATCGATGTCATCGAGGCTGGCACCACCAACATCCAGTTCAAGATTGATCAGATAGTCGAGGGTGGAGAGCACGTCCTCATGGGTGAGGGTGCGCACCGTGTCGGGGATCGTGAGACGNAGCTTCTTGTTGATCTTGTAGCGACCAACCCGACCAAGGTCGTACCGCTTGGGATCAAAGAAGCGTGTCTGCANTAACTGCTGACCACCACTCACGGAGGGCGGTTCACCGGGCCGCAGCTTCTTGTAAAGCTCCAGCAGAGCCTGATCTTCCGAGCTGATGCCTTCGTCGTTCGCTGCTTCGATCGACTTCTTGTAGAACTCCGGATGACGCAGCTTGTCGAGCACGTCGTTATCNGACAAGCCCATGGCACGCATCAGCACGTGGGCGTTGATCTTGCGGGTCTTGTCGACCCGAACATGCAAGAGATCGTTCTTATCGGTTTCAAATTTCAGCCAAGCACCCCGNTTGGGGATNACGCTGGCGTTGTACGTACGNCGACCGTTCTTGTCCATTTCATCCTTGAAATAGACACCCGGGCTGCGCACGATCTGATTCACGATCACGCGCTCAGCNCCNTTGATGATGAACGTGCCGCGTTCNGTCATCAATGGCAGTTCGCCGATGAACACCTCCTGCTCTTTGATCTCGCCGGTTNCCTTGTTAACCAGGCGGCAGGTGACATACATCTGCGACGCAAAGGTGGCGTCGCGACGCTTGGCCTCTTCCACATCGTGGCGAGGGCGCTTCAGGCGGTACTCGCTGCCGATGAAGTGCAGCTCCAACTTCCCGGTGTAATCCGTGATCGGGGAGAAGCTTTCAAGCTCCTCGATCAGGCCTTGATCCAGAAACCACTTAAAGCTGGCCCGCTGCACCTCCACCAGATCGGGGAGGTAGGTGGCGGTCTTGGCGACCTGAATCGCGCTGCTGCTCATGCGGGGACCGGCAGAGAGGACGAGGGAACAGGGAGGACTGGACCAGGCGAGATCAGCAAGCTGTCGCGACCAAGCAGAAGCAGCACAGCTGATCCCAGGAGGAATCGGCTGTGCCGCTNCTGCAGTTCAGAGATCGCGGGTCAGATCAGCTGACGACGACAAGTGCACCGGAAGGAAATGAACGCTTCAGGCACCACACCAAAGGAGAACCTTGGATGTGGCCAGGCCAATACAACATCTTACATCCAGGGTCGTCCCTGATGGTTTTTCGCTTAGGGAAGCCCGAACAAACGCCTTGCGTTGGCGGTGCTGCTGAGCGCCACAGTGTTGAGATCAACACCCCGCAACTCGGCCACCCGAGCGGCCACGGACGCCACAAAGGCGGGTTCGTTGCGTTTTCCACGACGCGGAACCGGGGCCAGAAACGGGCAGTCGGTCTCAACCAGAAAACGATCTTCAGGCACNTGACGCGCACAATCGTGGGTGGGAACAGCTTTCGGGAAGGTNACNGTGCCACTGAAGCTGATGTAGAAGCCGAGATCCAGGAACTGGTGCATTTCCGCAGGGGTCCCCCCCCAGCAGTGCATCACGCCCCCCGGGCAGAGCCCACTTTCCTGGCGCAGACGAAGCTCGTTGATCATCGGTTCGGCCGCATCGCGGCAGTGAATGATCACCGGCAGATCCAGCTCCACAGCCAGATCGAGCTGAGGGCGCAGCACATTGAGCTGCTCTTCAAGATTCTTCTCCCGGAACAAATCCAGACCCAGCTCTCCGATCGCCACCACTCGATCGTCCTCAAGAGCGGCACGACGAAGAACGGTCACCGTGTCGTCAGACCAATGNTCAGTATCGAGCGGATGAACGCCNACGGAGTAACGCATCTCCGGAAATCGGTCTGCCAGGGCGCGGATCGCAGGGATCTCTGATGGCTCCACACAGGCATGGAGAAGTGAGCGAACGCCGGCTTCTCGCCAGCGTGCTGCAACCTCCTCGAGATCGTCGTCGAAATTTCGGAAGACGATGTGACAGTGACTGTCGATCAACGTCGGAGGGGACGACACAGTTGGGCCGAAACGCGCTTTCGGCCCCATTCTGCCNGGTCGTACCAGAACCGATCAGCTGCTCGGCTCAAGCACTTTGCGAACAGCGGCGCTNAGGCGTGATTTCTGATTGGCGCCATTGTTGCGGTGCAATACACCCACCTTCACAGCCTTGTCGATCCGGCTGAAGGCAGCACTCAAGGANGACTGAACCGTGGTTTTGGCCTCATCACCAGGAGTGGCGCTGTAGGCGTCACAGGCGCTGAAACAGCGCTTCATCAGCGTGCGNAGCGAAGACTTGTAGGTGCGGTTACGCAGGCGGTTGCGCTCAGCAATCTCAATGCGCTTCTTGGCTGACTTGTTATTGGCCACTGAGGCTTCAACGATGCGAACAATCCAACACCTTACTCCTTGGCAATTCGTCCCTTGCCCGCAACGGCGTCTTAGCTTGAACAGAGCCTTCGATCCCTTGCGTTGTCTGTGAGCCAGCCGGTCGTCGCCCCCCTGCGCACCCTGCGGGATCCGGATCAGGCCATGGCGGAGCTGAAGCGCCTATCCGGCCGCACGACACTGACCCAGCAGGGTGAAGCACGCAACAAGGTGAACCACATCCTCGAGGCGGTTCGGCAGCGCGGTGACGACGCGGTGATCGAATTCACTGAACAGTTTGATGGGTTTCGTCCGGTGCCTTTGGCAGTGCCTCAAGCCGATCTGGAGGCCGCCTGGGCTCAACTGCCAACGAACCTTCGGGATGCTCTCGAGCTGGCGCACCGAAGAATCACAGACTTTCACCAACGCCAGCGTCCCAGTGACCTTGCGGTGACCGGTCCGCACGGCGAAAAGCTGGGGCGCCGCTGGCGCCCTGTGGAGCGGGCAGGTCTTTACGTGCCCGGTGGTCGGGCTGCCTATCCCAGCACAGTGCTCATGAATGCAGTGCCTGCAAGGGTTGCAGGGGTGAAGAACCTCGTGATTAGTTCTCCGGCAGGACGTGATGGCACCGTGAATCCGGTGGTGCTGGCGGCAGCCCATCTGGCCGGTGTCAAAACCGTATTGCGCATCGGTGGAGCTCAGGCGATCGCGGCCATGGCCTTCGGGACCGAAACCGTGCCCAAGGTTGATGTGATCAGTGGACCAGGGAATCTCTACGTGACCTTGGCCAAACAGGCTGTGTACGGCCAAGTTGCGATTGATTCGCTCGCCGGCCCCAGTGAAGTGCTGGTGATCGCTGACCACTCCGCGGAACCCGAACAGGTTGCGGCCGACCTGCTCGCGCAGGCGGAGCATGACCCTCTGGCGGCGGCCGTGTTGATCACAACCGATGATCACCTGGCAGACACGATCAGTGCCGCCGTGGGCGAGCAGCTGAAGGATCACCCACGGCGAGAGATCTGTGAAACCGCTTTGAGGGATTGGGGTCTGGTGGTGGTCTGCAAAGACCTTGAAACCTGCGCACAACTGAGCGACAGCTTTGCCCCNGAACATCTCGAACTTCTGGTGGAGAGACCTGAACCACTGGCCGATCGGATTCAGAACGCCGGAGCAATCTTTCTCGGCCCCTGGTCTCCCGAAGCAGTTGGTGATTACCTCGCCGGCCCCAACCACACCCTTCCCACCTGTGGAGCAGCCCGTTTCAGTGGTGCTCTGAGTGTGGAGACCTTCATGCGACACACCTCTTTGATCGCTTTCAACCGCTCAGCCCTGGAAGCGACTGGCTCAGCGGTACAGGAGCTGGCGAATAGCGAAGGGCTTCATAGCCACGCCGAATCAGTGCGGCGGCGTCTCAGCTGATTCGCTTATCAAGGCTGCGAACACCTGCCACACCATCGGCGATCTCACCGACCAGAACCTCGTCAGTGAGGTTCACGAACAAGCCGTTTTCCAGCACTCCAGGGATGTTGTTGATGGTTTGCTCGAGAGCCAAGGGGTCTGCAATGCCTCCGTTGAGCTTCACATCGAGCACCAGATTCCCCTGATCAGTCACCACAGGGCCAGCCTTTCGCTGGGCCATGCGCAGCTCAGCCGAACCGCCAAGCGATTCCAAGTGCTGCTTCACCTGCCGCCAGGCACCGGGCAGCACCTCCACCGGCAAGAGGAATCCCATGTTGAGGCGATCAACGAGCTTGGTGGAATCGACCACCACCACGAAGCGATCCGCCCGAGCGGCGACAAGCTTTTCCTGAACGTGGCAAGCGCCACCACCCTTGATCAGCTGAAAACCAGGATCCACCTCATCGGCGCCATCAATGGCCAGATCGATGCGACTCACCGCATTGAGACTCAGCAAGGGAATGTTGAGCTCTGCGGCAAGCACCTCTCCCTGGAAAGAGGTGGTCACACCAACGATGTCTTTAAGCGTGCCGCTGGCGAGCTTGGCTCCGAGGCCCTGAATCATCAAGGCAGCGGTCGATCCAGAACCCAGACCCAGCACCATGCCGTCTTTGATCTGCTCGACGGCGGCATCGGCCACCGCCTGTTTCATCTGCGTCTGAAGATCAGCCATCGTTCCACGTCCTTCGGGCGCGACGGTAGCAAGAGATTCAAGCGAGCCCTGGTAGCGGAGCGGGTTTGACAGAGAGGTTGAGTTCACGCCCCTTGCGAATCACCGTGAGAGGGAGAGGTGCACCGATCTGGGCCGCATCCACCACTTCAAGGAGCGCCTGGGGGTCAGGAACCTCCTGATCCCCAACCCCGATCAACAGATCACCGCGGCGCAGGCCGGCCTCCTGGGCGGGGCCATCGGGCAAGACCGCTTGAACCAGGGCACCATTGCGTTCGGGGAGCTGCACCAGGGCGTTGGGGTCGCGGTTGTGCTCACGAGCGATGCGAGCGGTCAAGCCCACCAGCTGCAATCCGATGTAGGGATGCACGACCTGACCGGTCTCAAGCAGCTGATCGGCGACCCGACGAGCCAGGTTGATCGGGATCGCGAAACCCAGACCAGCCCCAGGGCCCGAACGCACCAGGGTGTTGATGCCAATCACCTGGCCATCTCCATTCACCAGCGGCCCGCCGGAATTACCTGGATTGATGGCGGCATCGGTCTGAATCAGATCAAGGCGTTTATCGGAGAAACCCAGACTGTTGATATTGCGGTGCAGGCTGCTGACGATGCCAAGGGTCACCGTTCTTTCGAGGCCNAAGGGAGTGCCGAGGGCGATCGCCCAGTCGCCCACCTGCATGGCTTCGGAATCCCCGAGGGGAGCCTGCGGCGGAAGCGCCTCTCCCTCCAGCCGCACCAAGGCCAGATCGGTGACGCTGTCTGTACCCACCACCTGGCCATCACGTTCTTCCCCACTGGCGAGGGTGACGCTGACAGACGCAACCCGGTCCACCACGTGGGCATTGGTCAGAACCAGTCCCTCGGGATCAATCAAAACGCCCGAGCCCTGGCCACGCTCACGCTCCGGTGCCGACTGGGGGTCACCCAGGAGATCTCGCAGCAGCGGATCCAGCAGCGTGGGGTCAAACGGCTGACGCTCCACAACCCGCTCGGTGTCGATCCGAACCACTGCAGGAGCAACCTTGCGAACGGCTTCGGCCACAAAGCTGTGCTCGAGCGCCAGAGCCGGTTGAGCGCCGATCAACAGCACCAGACCGATGCACAGTGCTCGGAACCATCGATCCAACATCAGTCGCAAGTCGTTCGTTGTCCTGTTGTAGAGGAATCGAGCGATGGTCCGAATCCGACCGTTTTTAGGCGCTGTGGCCGAGGAAACTGCTCATCCCAAATTCAGTCGCTAANAAAACAGAAGCTGCAACCGTTTCATGCGCGTTCGCGCCGCATTGGCTCTTGGAGCCGTAGCCCTNCTCTCAGCTTGCTCAGGTCAACCGTCAGCAGAATCTGAAGCGCCCAAAGCCCCTGAACAGTCTTCTGCAACAGGCACCTTGAAGGCTGTCATTTTTGAAAACGACAAACCGCTTGTTCAGGCCAACGGCGACAGCGTTGAAGGCCTTGCGATCGAGGTTCTCAACCAGATCCGCGGTGAGGCAGGCCTGAGCGAGGTGAGCTACACCCGGGCCACCAGCGTGGACGATGGCCTGGAAAGCGTCAGTTCCGGAAAAGCTGATATCGCTTGCGGCGTTCCTTTCACCTGGGAACGGGCCAAAACCTTCAGCTACAGCCTTCCCTTTGCCATCGGGGGCACCCGCCTGCTCGCCGCGGCCGGTGTTGACGGCACGCCGGAGTCACTGGAAGGGATCAAGGTCGCGGTGGTTGAAGACTCCGCAGCAGCCAAGGTTCTTGGCAATGTCGTGCCCGAAGCCGAGCTCACACCGTTCAAAACACCAGCTGAGGCTCTGGCAGCTCTTAACGACAACACGGTTCAAGCCCTCGGTGGCGGCAGCCTCTGGTTGGCGGCCAACAAAGGAGACAGCAACACCATGCTTGTTCCCGTGCGCCCCTATGGCCGATCAGGAATCGGCTGCATCGTGAAACAGGACAACGGCAAGCTGCTGGCCTCGGCCAACCTGGCTATCGGGCAGATGATGCAGGCCTACGTGGACGGCGATGCCGGCTCCCGCGAAGAGATCAACCGCTGGATCGGACCCGACAGCAGCGTCAAGCTCAGTGAAGCCACCATCAGTGGGCTTTACAGCATGATGCTGGGCTCNACCGCTGAGATCTCCACCAACGTGAAGGCTCCTGACGAGCTTGTCGAGGACATCGAGGTGGACACAACAAGCGACGACAAAACAGCTAATTGATCAGTTTCTGATTTCGATCACTGCTTCTGAAACACCATTCTCAAAAACCTCTGATGAAACGATCTTTACTCGCCTTTCAGGCCCTGCTCGCCTCCAGCGCAATCCTTTGCCAAACCGCCGAGGCCAGCGCCACGTACAGCGCCCCTGATCAACTCAACAACAACGAGTTATCAAACAGCGTTGAAAGCCGCATCAATGCTGTTCGTGAAGGGGCGTGGAGCACGCTGCTCAGCAGCCCTGAGCTCGATGGCGACCTTGTTGCCAAGAGCAAATGGAAAAACGGCGGTGGCCACAAGTTCAAGAACAGCCGTGGTTCCGGAAAGTGGAAAAACGGCAAGGGCGGCAACAAGTGGAGCAACAGCCGTAACACCTGGGGCAACGGTGGTTACCGTGGCGGCTGGCGCAATGGTGGCGGCTGGAAGAACGGCGGCGGCGGTTTTGTGAACTGGTGAATCGGCCCGGCCCAGGGGCGCCACTCGCTCCCTGGGCTTCAGCTGTTTGGTCCTGATCGGACACAAAAGCCACGGTTTGCTTGAGATAAACGCCTCAAGACCTGAAGCCCTGCTATCAAGTCTGAAAAGCNTTGNCTGCATGCGTTGTCCCAAGTTGCTTGCTCCGGCTGCAGCCCTTTTGGCTTTCGCTGCCCCTCTGTGCATCTCCTCAAAAGCGGTTGCTAAAAGCGTTGAGCTGAAGGCCGTGATTTTCGAAGAGGTCAAGCCTCTGTACACCAAAACTGACGCTGGATTCGAAGGCTTCGGTGTTGATGTACTCGAACAGATCCGCATGCAATCCGGCCGTCGCCGAGTGAGCTATCGGGTTGCTTCGTCCGTGAAGGACGGGATCAATGCGGTGATCACCGGAAAAGCCGACATTGCCTGCGGTGTCGCATTCACCTGGGGGCGCTCCACGCAGTTGAGCTACAGCCTTCCGTTTGGTGTGGGCGGAACCCGCCTGCTGACCGCAAGCGGTACCACCATCGATGGGACACCTGCCTCCCTGAAGGGGCAGACCGTGGGTGTTGTTCGCGACACCGCGTCAGCCAAGGTTCTGAAAAGCGTGATTCCAGGGGCCACATTCAAAACNTTTGAAACGCCAGCAGAAGCCCTGAGTGCTTACAACGCTGGCGAAGTTCCGATCCTTGGAGGCGGAACACTTTGGCTCGCCGCTAACAGCAGCCCGGAAACAACCGCCTTGTTGCCGTTCCGCCCCTACGGACGTTCGGGCATCGGCTGCATCGTCAACCAGAACAACGGCAAGCTTCTGTCGCAGGCCAACATCGCCATCGGCCAGATGATGCAGGCCTACATGGATGGTGATGCAGGCACGCGCGAGATGGTGGACCGCTGGATCGGGCCTGGCAGCAGCGTGGGCCTGACGCGCGCAGGGATCACATCGCTTTACGGCCTGATTCTGAGCATCACCGCAGAAATCTCCACCGAGGTTGATCCGGGGATCTGAACACCAGCTCAAAACCACACGATCAACATCTTTTCAACACGACATGAACCGTTCGCTCATCGCCTTCCAGGCACTTCTCGCCTCCAGCGCAGTTCTCTGCCAAACCGCTGAAGCCAGCTCCGCCTACAGCGCTCCCGATCAACTGCACAACAGCATCGACGCTCGCATCGATTCCNTTCGCAACGGCNANTGGAGCGCCCTGTTGAACAGCGNCGACATCGATGGCGAACTTGTGGCCAAGAGCAAGTGGGGCAATGGNGGCGGCCACAAATTCAGCAACAGCCGCGGTTCCGGCAATTGGAAAAACGGCAAGGGCGGCAACAAGTGGAGCAACAGCCGGAACTCCTGGGGTAACGGCGGCTACCACGGCGGCTGGCGCAATGGTGGCGGCGGCTGGCGCAATGGCGGTGGTGGCGGCGGCTTCGTGAACTGGTGATGGTGATCACTCCCCTGCAAGCGGGGCCCGACATCAACCGGTTCGGCCCCATCGGTCTTGTGGTGGTGCAATCCACCTCGCTGTGCAATCTCGATTGCTCNTACTGCTANCTGCCCGATCGGCAAAAGAAACGGGTCTTCGATCTGGATCTTCTGCCNCTGCTGGTNCAGCGCATCCTCGAGAGCCCCTACGCAGGCCCCGAATTTTCTCTGGTGTGGCACGCCGGAGAACCGCTCACCTTGCCCACGGGTTGGTACGACCAGGCCACCGCAATCCTGCATCGCAGCCTGGCTGAGCATGGTGCCGAGGANCTTGAGTTCACCCAGCATGTGCAGACCAACGCCACGCTGATCAACGACGCCTGGTGCGATTGCTTCCAGCGCAACCGCATCGTGGTGGGCATCAGCGTGGATGGGCCGGAGGAAATTCATGACGCCCACCGCCGCTTCCGCAACGGGCGCGGTTCCCATTCCCTGGCGATGAAGGGAATCGAAGCCCTCCATCGCAACGACGTGCCCTTCCACTGCATCTCGGTGCTCACCGCCGATGCCATGGAGCAGCCGGAACGGATGTACCGCTTCTTCCGCGATCACGGCATCAACGATGTGGGCTTCAACGTTGAAGAGCAGGAAGGAATCCACACCAGCTCCTCCATGCAGGGCTCGGCGATGGAGGAGAAGTACCGCAACTTCCTCCGTGAGTTCTGGCACCTCAGTGAGCAGGACGGGTATCCCGTGGTGCTGCGTGAATTCCAACAGGTNATCAGCCTGATTCAGGACAATCAGCGCATGACCCAGAACGAGCTCAATCGCCCCTTCTCCATCCTCAGCGTGGACTGGCAGGGCAACTTCTCCACCTTCGACCCTGAGCTCTTGTCGGTGGCGAGCGACCAGTACGGAACCTTCAACCTCGGCAACTTGCGGGATTTGTCGTTGGTGGATTCCACCCAAACCGATCAGTTCCGGCGTCTTCTGGACGACATGACCAGTGGNGTGGACACCTGCCAGAAGGGCTGTGAGTACTTCGGNCTCTGTGGTGGTGGCAACGGCAGCAACAAATTCTGGGAGCATGGCACCCTCGCCTCCAGCGAGACCAACGCCTGCCGTTTCGGCACACAGATTCCTGTCCAGGTGCTGTTGGAACGCTTTGAAGCCGGGCCTCCACTGACTCCCCAACCAAGCCACTAAGTCGATCCATGGCTCGTCTGATCTCTCTCCTCAGCGGCACTGCACTGGTTCTGCTCGCTCCCGCCACGGCAGAGGCGGCCTGCACTTTTCTCCAACCCNTTGGCGGTGGCGAAACAATCGTGAGGAAGAAAGTGGAGCGCCCCAAAGGTCTGTTGGGTAAAGCCGTGGGTCGCACCAATTGGAACACCGATTTTGTGGTGGATCGGCCCTACACAAGTTTCAAGCTGTTCTTCACGGCCGACTCCACCGACTCCACCAGTTATCCAATCCAAGCCTTCCTCAAATTCAGCGACGGAAGCAACCTCAAGGTGGCGGATGAACAGCTTCAGCCCCCACTCGGTACGGGCCGAATGTTTGGTCCCTTTCCCCAAGTACNAGGCAAAAGCATCAGCCAGGTGAACTTCCGGATCGGTGCCAATAACGATCCCAAAGCCACCGGTTTCAGCTACAGGATCTCCGTTCAGGGCTGCAACTGATCACACCACTGATCACCAATGGCCTAACCAAACGCTCCTAAAATCCNGCATCTGATNGATCANCCTCCTTGAGCGAACCTGCTGATACGCAACGCTGCGAGCTCTGCCAAGTCGCCATCGAAGCCCGAACNGGCCTTCCCGATGTNGTGCAGTTCAGCAATGGCCCGACGGGGAGCCGCAGCAAGCTNTGGAGCCGCGTTTGCCAGTTCGTGACCGATCCTGATCGGCAGCAGCTATGCATCAATCGCGACGGAGGCCAGAGCGATCTCGCACAACCGGGCGACGCCTATCCAGACGCACCAACGATCGAGCTTCCCAAGGGCTAGCTAGAGGACCACGGTCACCTACGATGGAAAAGTGCCCGACGAGCAGCTCCTAAGGGAGATCGGTCACANCTGAATGCACGTCGGGTCNGTGCCCGATTTCAGTTCCCATTGCCTCATCCGCTTCTCCCCGATCTTGAACAGCTTGCTGCTCAACAGGCCGCGGGCCAGGGGTTTGACCTCTGTGGGATTCAACTGCTCACCCATATGAGCCCGATGACTCTTGAAATCCAAATCCGCCATCAGAGCGGCACTGATGTGAGCCTCGACGACTGTGCTGGTTTCAGTCGCGTTCTCGGGGATGCCCTGGAGGCTTCCACCTTGCTCACCGAGGCCTATGTTTTGGAGATCAGCAGTCCTGGAATCGGGGAGCAGCTGTGCAGTGATCGCGATTTTCAGACGTTCCGGGGTTTCCCCGTTGAGGTCTGCCACCGCGATAAGGCTGATACCGAGCAGCGCATCGAAGGCCTTCTGCTCGAAAGGGATTCCGACACCTTGCAGATCAACATCCGGGGGCGAATCAGGCGAATCCCCCGGGATTGCGTGATCGGAGTCCGCCTTACAAGCCCCAGCAGCTGAACATCCCGTTCAACGCCCACAACCGCCCACGTTCTTTCGTCCCCGTTACCGATGGCCCTCGTTCTTCTTCCTGGTCTCACCAACCTGATCGACGACATCAGCGAAGAGAAGAAGCTGCCGCCTCAGGTGGTTGAGGCAGCACTGCGTGAAGCTCTGTTGAAGGGATATGAGCGCTATCGACGAACCCTCTACTTAGGGATCAGCGAAGATCCATTCGAAGAGGAATACTTCAGCAACTTCGATGTCGGCCTCGACCTCGAGGAAGAGGGTTACCGGGTTCTGGCCAGCAAGATCATCGTGGATGAGGTGGAAAGTGAAGACCACCAAATCGCCATTGCCGAAGTGATGCAAGTGGCCGAGGACGCCCAAGTGGGCGACACGGTGGTTCTGGATGTCACGCCGGAAAAAGAGGATTTTGGCCGGATGGCTGCCGCCACCACCAAACAGGTGCTGGCTCANAAGCTGCGGGACCAACAACGCCGGATGATCCAAGAGGAATTCGCGGATCTGGAAGATCCCGTGCTCACGGCCCGCGTGATCCGCTTCGAGCGCCAGTCTGTGATCATGGCGGTCAGCTCAGGGCTGGGTCGCCCGGAAGTGGAGGCAGAGCTGCCCCGACGCGACCAGCTGCCCAATGACAACTACCGCGCCAACGCCACCTTCAAGGTGTTCCTCAAAGAGGTGAGCGAGGTGCCACGCCGCGGCCCGCAGTTGTTCGTGAGCCGCTCCAATGCAGGTCTGGTGGTCTATCTGTTCGAGAACGAGGTACCCGAGATCCAGGAGGGTTCNGTTCGAATTGTGGCCGTCGCCCGGGAAGCCAATCCACCCTCACGATCGGTCGGTCCTCGCACCAAGGTGGCCGTCGACAGCATCGAGCGTGAAGTGGATCCCGTCGGTGCCTGCATCGGGGCCCGTGGTTCCAGGATTCAGCAGGTTGTGAATGAGCTGCGCGGCGAAAAGATCGATGTGATCCGGTGGTCCAATGACCCNGGGCAATACATCGCCAATTCNCTCAGCCCAGCCAAGGTGGAAATGGTTCGCCTGGTGGATCCCATCGGCCAACACGCCCATGTTTTGGTGCCCCCCGATCAGTTGAGTCTGGCGATCGGCCGCGAAGGCCAGAACGTGCGGTTGGCGGCTCGCCTCACAGGCTGGAAGATCGACATCAAGAATTCCACCGAGTACGACCAGGCCTCCGAGGATGCGGTGGTTGCCGAACTCATCTCCCAGCGGGAGGAGGAAGAAGCACTGCAGCAGCAGGCAGAGGAACGCTTGGCGGCTGAGCAGGCTGCCCGAGCGGAAGAAGATGCACGTCTGCGCGAGCTCTATCCGCTGCCGGAAGACGACGAGGACTACGTCGAAGAACAGCCAGAGGATTTCGAGCAGGAGCCTGTGGCAGAAGCAGAAGCCGAGAACGTTGCTGAANCTCCCAGCGAAGACGACAGCAACGATGACACTGAGGTCGTCCGGTGAGTGCGCGCCCCATCCTGCGTCGCTGCGTGGCCTGCCGTCAGCTTTTGGATCGCCGCCAACTCTGGCGTGTGATCCGCGACCATCAGGATGGAGTTCTNCTCGATCGCGGAATGGGCCGTTCGGCCTATCTCTGCGTGGAGCAGAACTGCCTCGAGGAGGCAACGCGTCGCAAGCGCCTTCAGAAAGCCCTGCGTTGTCAGGTGCCTGAATCCATCTTTGTGGCGTTGAAACAGCGACTCAACTCAGCAATGGGTGAGTCCGCTGAGGCAGACTGAACATTGGCCTTTCTGTGTGGAAGGCCACCGCGGCACACCGTGCCCGGACCGACCGGAGACCCGAACTGAATGACCAGCAGCGGCAAAGTCAGAATTTACGAGCTGTCCAAGGACCTCGGCCTTGAGAACAAGGACGTGCTGGATGCTGCTGAGAAGCTGTCGATCGCAGCAAAAAGCCACAGCAGTTCAATCAGTGACGCTGAAGCCGGAAAGATCCGCTCACTTCTCGGCAAGGGGAATGGCAGCAAGNCTGCAGCTCCTGCACCAGCCAAGCCCGTTCCTGGCAAGGCGATCCTCTCGGTGAAAAAAGCTGCACCTCCAGCGCCTGCAGCACCGGCCAAACCCGCGGCTCCCAAATCACCGGAGTTGAGCAANCCCCANACTCCACCCAAAGCGAAGGCTCCAGTTGCGCCCAAACCGGTAGCCAGCCAACCGATCAATCCACCGGTCAAAGCCTCAGCNGCTCCTGCACGACCTGCTGCTCCTGCCAAACCGGCAGCAGCTCCTGCCAAGCCCAGTGCAGCGCAACCGAGTGCAGCCAAACCGACNCCCCGGCCCGCTGCGTCCCCAGCACGACCTGCNGCAGCCAAGCCCCAACAGGAGGGCAGCAAGCCTGAGATCGTCAACAAACCTGCTGCCGCCTCCAAGCCCACAGCTCCAACGCCGCGGCCTGCTCCTGCTCGGCCTGCACCTGCCCGGCCAGCCGCGGCACCTTCAGCCCCCTCCAGGCCTGCACCTGGTCAGAGTCCGTCAAAACCCCAGATCGTGGGCCGAACGGGTGCTCCAGCGCGACCTGGGGCCACCCCGCGGCCAACGTCCCCAAGCCGACCGGGTGCACCGAGCAAGCCTGGAGCCAGCAGCAAACCTGGTGCAGCGTCCAAACCCAGCACACCCACCCGGCCCACACCACGGCCAGAACTGGTAGGCAAACCGGTGCCACGCCGCGCCGCAGGTTCCAGCGCTCCTCANCGCCCCGGCACNGGTGTTCCCCAACGACAGGGCAGTCCCAGTCGCCCNGGAGCCCCCAGTCGCCCCGCTCGCCCTGGTTCCCCTGCCCGCCCTGGTGCTCCCGCCCGCCAAGGNGGCAACACACTTGAACTCGTCGGCAANCCAATTCGCCGCGATGGCAGCACGGCAGGCAGTGGTGGCAGCAGGCCCGCACCACCAAGCCGACCCGGTGCGCCAACACGTCCCGGCATGCCCAGNGGCATGCGCAAACCTGTGGCGCCTGGGGAGCTGATGCAGCTGCAGAAGCCCGTGGGACGACCCACGGCTCCNGCTCCGCGCCGCCCCGACGCCCCGAGCAAACCCAGGGAAGGTGCAGCNACCGCCACACCCCCCGTGGCNCGGCCNACACCACCATCAGCCCCGCGGCGGCCTGGATTCCGGCCTGGTGGTCCCGGTGGACAACGCCGGCCGGGTCGTCCCGATTGGGATGACAGCGCCAAGCTCGAAGCCCTGCGCAGCCGGTCTCCGCAGAAACAGCGGCAGAAGGTTCACATCATCGGCGAAAACGATGATTCCCTCGCTGCGCAGACCGGTGGTTTCGCCGGCGAGCAAGAAAACACCGTTCTCTCGGCCAGCCTGGCCCGACCGGCGAAGCCCAAGTCGCAGAAACGAACCGCTCCCAAGCCCATGGCGGCGATGCGGAAGCGGAAGAAGGAAACGGCACGTCAGCGCCAGAGGCGTCGCGCCATGGAGCTGCGGGCAGCCCGGGAAGCCAAGCAGGTGAGACCCGAAATGATCGTGGTACCGGAGGACAACCTCACGGTGCAGGAGCTGGCCGACCTCCTCAGTGTGGAAAGCTCCGAGATCATCAAATCCCTGTTCTTCAAGGGAATCATCGCCACGGTCACCCAGACCCTGGACATGCCCACCATCGAAAAGGTGGCGGAAGAATTCGGCGTTCCTGTCCTGCAGGACGATGTCGAGGAAGCTGCCAAGAAGACTGTCGAGATGATCGAGGAGGCCGACAAGGCCCACTTGATTCGACGTCCGCCCGTGGTCACGGTGATGGGTCACGTCGACCATGGCAAGACGAGTCTTCTCGATGCGATCCGCGAAGCACGCGTGGCCGCAGGCGAAGCCGGTGGCATCACCCAACACATCGGTGCCTACCAGGTTGAGATCAAGCACAACGATGAGCCTCGCAAGCTCACCTTCCTGGACACACCAGGGCACGAGGCCTTCACCGCCATGCGGGCCCGCGGCACCAAGGTGACCGACGTTGCCGTTCTGGTGGTGGCTGCCGACGATGGCGTTCGCCCTCAGACCCTGGAAGCCATCAGCCACGCACGCGCCGCTGAAGTGCCGATCGTTGTCGCCATCAACAAGATCGATAAAGAAGGTGCCTCACCGGATCGCGTGAAACAGGAACTGTCCGACCAGAACCTGCTCGCCGAAGACTGGGGTGGCGACGTTGTGATGGTGCCCGTGAGTGCCATCAAGGGTCAGAACATCGACAAGCTGCTGGAAATGCTGCTGCTCGTCACCGAGGTGGAAGACCTGCAGGCCAATCCCGATCGCCTGGCTCGCGGCACCGTGATTGAGGCTCATCTGGACAAGGCCAAAGGCCCCGTGGCGACGCTGCTGGTGCAGAACGGCACCCTCAAAACAGGCGATGTGGTGGCCGCCGGCCCGGTGCTGGGCAAGGTGCGCGCCATGGTCGACGACAACCGGCAGCGGCTCAAGGAAGCAGGCCCATCCTGCGCTGTGGAAGCTCTGGGATTCAGTGAAGTTCCGACAGCCGGCGACGAGTTTGAGGTGTATCCCGATGAGAAGTCGGCACGAGCCGTCGTCGGCGATCGCGCCTCTGATGCTCGGGCCACACGACTCGCACAACAGATGGCCTCCCGGCGCGTTTCACTGACCGCGATGTCGGGTCAGGCCAACGAAGGGGAGCTCAAGGAACTCAACCTCATCCTCAAAGCCGATGTGCAGGGCTCGGTCGAGGCCATCCTCGGCTCCTTGGAACAGTTGCCCAAGGACGAGGTTCAGGTGCGTGTGCTGTTGTCCGCGCCGGGCGAAGTGACTGAAACCGATGTGGATCTGGCCGCTGCCTCAGGTGCTGTGATCGTGGGTTTCAACACCTCGATGGCTTCGGGTGCCAAGAAGGCCGCCGATGCCACAGGGGTGGATGTTCGCGACTACGACGTCATCTACAAGTTGCTGGAGGACATCCAGCTGGCCATGGAAGGTCTGCTGGAACCGGAACTGGTGGAGGAAGCCCTCGGAGAGGCCGAAGTGCGTGCCGTGTTCACCATTGGCAAGAGCGCTGTGGCCGGTTGTTATGTCACCACTGGCAAGCTGCACCGCAACTGCAGGGTGCGCGTGCACCGCGGCAAACAGGTGGTGTTCGAGGGAGACCTCGACTCCTTGCGACGCAATAAAGACGACGTCAAGGAGGTGGCCACAGGATTCGAATGTGGTGTGGGCACCGATCGGTTCGCCAACTGGCAAGACGGTGACCGGATCGAGGCTTACAAGATGGTCACCCAGCGCCGCAAACTCACCACCTGATTCCTCTGACAACCGTGCAGCCCCGCAGCGAGCCCCTGCTTTGGCTCCAGTGTCTCGCTCTCGGAGCGATACCTCTGGAGCTCATGCTGATCCGGCTGCTCCTAGCTGGGGCGGATCCCGGTCCGATCCCGGGAGTCGAACGTTTGCTCCTCTGGGGCATCGGGGTTGTTGCTCCAGCCATTGCCCTGTGGAAACGGCCAGCCGACTGGGCCTCTCTTCTGGTGGTGAGGCAAAAACTGTCGAGTCGCGATCGCGATCAACTTCAACTCAGTGCAGCGCAGCAAGGCCCCATCGGGCTGATCTCCCTCGTGGTGGCATCTCTCGCCCTTGGCTTGCTGATCGGGTGGCTGGATGACTCTGCGGTACTGACAGCTGAATTCTCACCAGTGCTGGGGCAGTCGCGGTTGGAGACGTTGCTGTTGTGCATTCCCGTGCTGGCCCTGATTGTGTGGCAGGTGCAACAACTCGCTCAAGCCGGAAGCTTGCTGTTGGGACTCGGAAAAACAGAAAGCGCTTCGGAAGCCATTTTCACAACGGAGATGCTGCGTCAGCAGCGCACGAGCCTGGGGCTGCAACTGCTCCAGCTTCCTCGCTTGAGCTGGCCTGCACCAAAGCAGAGCTCAAGCCTGGATGCCGAGATCACTGAAGACCGCAGCATTGCGGACGACAACACTGAGGTCGATAAAACTGAGGTCGATAAAACTGAAATCGAGAGCACTCCTGAGCCGGAGGCTTCAGTCGCGGG
>NZHI01000057.1 GCA_002691345.1 Synechococcus sp. MED650
TGCCAGCGCCCGGAAGTTGATTGGCGCCACCAAACCCCTTGAGGCTGAGCCCGGCACGATTCGCGGCGACCTGGCCATCAACATCGGTCGCAACGTCATCCACGGGTCGGATGCCGCTGAAACCGCTGCATTCGAGATCGGCCTTTGGTTTGAAGCTTCTGAATTGAACGACTGGTCTCCGTCTGATCAGACCTGGCGCGTCGAAGGCTGATCACTTAGCCAGAAAACCGGTCCCAGCGGAATTCCCTCAGCAACGTCGTCATGGCGTTGTTGGGGGATTTTGTTGTGATGGCATCTGCCGTGAGTTCCGCAGTGATTGCCGCGAGCAGCACACCATTGCGATGGTGGCCGCAGGCCAGCCAGAGGCCGGGCAAGGGCCCGGGGCCCAGCAAGGGCCCTTCATCGGGCGTGCAGGGCCTGAAGCCCCACCAACGCTCCATGGGGGGCCACCCCGTCGCCACTGGCAACAGCGCAGTGATCCCGCGTTGGAGCTGTTGTTGGCCATCGGGGGTCAGGCCCTCGGCGAAGGCCGCATCCCGTTCACTGGTGGCACCCACCACGATCAGCCCGTCTTCTCGCGGCACCAGATACGTGCCGGGGCCAAAGATCACCCGTTTGAGTGCTTCTCGGGGGCCTTGCAGGGACAGCATCTGGCCTTTGACAGGGAAGACCGGCAGTTCCGGCACCAGTTGCTGGCTCCAGGCTCCGCTGCACAGCACCGCCTGCTGGCAGTTCAGTTGCTGTTCCTCCCCTTCGGCGCTGCGCAACCTCACTCCGCTGAGATGCCCCTGATCCGCCTGGAGCAGCTGGAGTACTTCGGCGCCTTCCATGAACTGCACGCCGAGCGAAACACAGGCGCGTTCCAGGGCCCGCATTAGTCGTCTGCGGTTGTCGATCTGGCCGTCCTGCTCGAACAGGAGCCCAGTGGTCCACTCCGGCCCTAACCCGGGGATTTCTTGCTCCAGACCGATGCGGTCGAGGTGCTGGCCAAGGCTGGCTGTGGGGTAGGCGTCCCGTTCAGCTGCAGTCCGGAACGGCACCACGATGCCGCTGGTGCGCAGGCCGCAGCCCAGCCCGCTGTCACTTTCAATTTGCGCCACCCAACGTGGAATCCGCTCCAGGCTGGCTTGGCCCAGGAGCAGCAGATTGCCGCTGAGTCCTTCGGCATGGGGCGCCAGCATGCCGGCCGCAACGAACCCTGCCGCTTCGCTGCGTCGCCGGCTGATCACCAGCACTGTGCAGCCACGGCGTGCCAGCTGATGGGCCACCGACAGCCCCATCAGCCCTCCGCCGAGGACCAACGTCGGCGCTGTGACTGCAGCGTTCATGACCGGGTGAGCATTCCCTGCGATGAATCATGCCGTCAGGGGAGAGGCGCGGTGGCGAGACGGCATCCCAACCTGATTCCATAGGATCCCGAGATCTGCTTCACACCCCAGGCGCATGGCCGACGCAGCAACCCAACCGGCCTGGGAGGCCGTGATCGGTCTGGAGACCCACGTTCAGCTGGGTACCGACAGCAAGATCTTCACGGCGGCATCCACCGCCTTTGGAGATCAACCCAACACCCACATCGACCCTGTGGTCTGCGGTTTGCCAGGAACGCTGCCGGTGCTCAATCAAAAGGTGCTCGAGTATGCCGTGAAGGCGGCGATGGCGCTGAACCTCAACATTGCAGAGCACAGCAAGTTCGATCGCAAGCAGTATTTCTATCCCGATCTGCCCAAGAACTATCAGATCTCCCAGTACGACCAACCAATCGCCGAGGAAGGCTGGATCGAGGTGGAAGTTGCTGAAAAAGGGAAAGACACCTATCTGAAGACGATCGGGATTGAGCGCCTCCACATGGAGGAAGACGCCGGCAAGCTCGTCCATGCCGGCAGCGATCGTCTCGCTGGGTCCACCCATTCGTTGGTGGACTACAACCGCGCTGGTGTCGCCTTGGCGGAGATCGTCAGCAAGCCGGATCTGCGCACCGGTCGTGAAGCGGCGGAATATGCCTCGGAGATCCGNCGGATCATGCGNTATCTCGGTGTGAGCGACGGCAACATGCAGGAGGGCTCCCTGCGTTGTGACGTCAATATCTCGGTGCGCCGGGGGCCGGATGCCCCGTTCGGCACGAAGGTGGAGATCAAGAACATGAACTCCTTCTCGGCNATNCANAAGGCCTGCGATTACGANATCAAACGCCAGATCAAGGCCTACGAGACAGGCGAGCCGATCGTTCAGGAAACCCGTCTCTGGGATGAGAGCAAGCAGCTCACCAAGAGCATGCGCAGCAAGGAGGGTGCCAGCGACTACCGCTATTTCCCGGATCCCGATCTCGGCCCGATTGAGGTGAAGCCTGAGCAGCGTGAAGGCTGGCGCGCTGAACTGCCCGAATTGCCGGCTGCCAAGCGACATCGCTACGCCGATGATCTGGGGTTNTCGCAGTACGACGCTCGGGTGCTCACCGATGAGCGGNCGATGGCGGATTACTTCGAGGCGGTGGTGGGTGCCGGTGCCGACGCGAAGTTGGCGGCCAACTGGATCACGGGCGATATCGCTGCCTATGTGAACAGCAACCGTCTCAATTTCGCCGACCTGCCGTTCCGGCCGGAGCAGCTCGCCGAAATGGTGAAACTGATCGACGGCGGCAAAATCAGCGGCAAGATCGCCAAGGAAATCCTTCCGGAGCTGCTGGAGAAGGGTGGNTCGCCCGCCGCCATCGTTGACGAGCGTGGTCTGGGCATGATCAGTGACCCAGCGGCCATTGAGGCCATCGTGGATGAGCTGCTTGCCGCTCACCCCGATGAAGTGGAGGCGTTCCGGGGTGGCAAGACCAAGTTGCAGGGCTTCTTCGTTGGCCAGTTGATGAAGAAGACCGGTGGCAAGGCTGATCCGAAGCTGGCCAATCAGATTCTCAGCAAGAAACTCAAGGGTTGATGGCCAAGGCAGCAGCCATTCCGCCGTCCTGGCAGGACTGGCTTCTGCACAACCGGGACCGCGGCTGCGATCGGGAAGGGTTGATTGATCGCGCCCTGGAGCAGGGCTTCACGCGGGAGGCGATCGAGACTGTTCTCGACGGCCCCGCGACCCAGTCGGCTGTGGCACCGCCGCCATCGACAGCGGACTGGCTGGCTTGGTTTGACGCTCCTTTAACGCGCCCGCAGCATCAGCCCCGCGCCTGGCGGCTGGACACGCCCTTCGCTCAGGTTTATGAACTGCCGGGGCTGCTCAGCCACGACGAATGCGAGGCGGTGATCGACGCCATCAATGCGTCACTGCAGCCGTCGACGGTGACCCGTGGCACCAGCGATTACCGAACAAGCCGAACCTGTCATCTGCGCCAGAACCATCCGCAGCTTGCTGCGAGCCTTGATCAGCGCTTTGCNGCACTGTTCGGGGTGGATCCGCGTTTATCAGAGCCGATNCAGGGTCAGCGTTATGACCCGGGCCAGTACTTCAAGGAACACACCGATTGGTTCGCCCCNGGNACCAAGGAATTCATCAATCACACCAGCAGCGGCGGGCAGCGCACCTGGACGGTGATGGTGTATCTCAACGCCGTTGAACGCGGAGGGGAGACGCTGTTCCGCCGCCTGGGCCGTTCGTTCACGCCCGTGCCCGGCATGGCCTTGGCTTGGAACAACCTCCAGGCCGATGGAACTCCCAATCGCTTCACGCTGCATGAGGCTTTGCCGGTGGAGGCGGGGCACAAGTGGGTGATCACCAAGTGGTTCCGTGCTGAGGTCGGACGCAACGGTTAACCGGATCAGCTCAGGGCTTGCTGCACTTCAGCGATCCAGGCATTCGGGGTGGATCGGTTCTGGATCACCAGATCAGCCATCGGGCGTTTGCGGCTCAGGGGCCACTGCGCTGCCATTCGGGCTTGGGCGGCATCGCGGCTGAGCCCATCGCGGGCCATCAGCCGTTCGCGTTGCTGCTCAGGATCGCAGTCCACCAGCCAGATCTCGCTGCAAAGGCCCTCCAAGCCCGCTTCAAACAGCAAGGGAATCATCAGCACCACCGTGGACTCACCAGCGTGGAATCGCAGTGCTTCATCGAAGCGCTGCCGCACCAGAGGGTGAATCAGCTGTTCCAACCAGCGGCGTTCAGCATTGTCGTTGAACACGATTTGGCCGAGAGCAGCGCGGTTGATTGCAGTCGCGTTGCCCTGGCACACCGTTTCGCCATACCGCTGCAGCACAGCAGTTGTCGCTTCAGATCCCGGCGCCAGCGCTTCGCGGGCGAATTGATCGGCATCGAGAACGGGAAGCCCCTGTTGGGCTAACCAACGCCCCACGCTGCTCTTACCACTGGCGATGCCTCCGGTTAAGCCGATGCGTCGCTGCTGCGACCGCTCGCCAGGAGACATGGCCTCGGAGCAGGATGAGACCAGTGTCCCGCGTTGATGCGGCTGTGGCGATGGCGTCTCCCTGGCAATCCATCAGCGGTGGTATCACTGCTCCGGAGGGGTTCCTCGCTGCCGGTGTTGCGTCGGGGCTGAAGCCCTCCGGCAAGCCCGATCTTGGGTTGCTGCTTGCGCCAGAAGCGGCGGTCTGTGCAGGCACGTTCACCCAATCTGTGGTGCGGGCCGCCTGCGTGGATCTCTGTGCTGAACGGCTGAAGGGTGCCGATGGCCGGGCACGAGCTGTTGTGGTGAATTCAGGTCAGGCCAATGCCTGCACCGGCGATCGCGGCCTGGTGGACAGTCTGCGGGCGACTCAGGCCGTGGCGGATCACCTGGGCCTCGATCCAGATGAGGTGTTGATCTGTTCCACCGGTGTGATCGGTGTGCCGATCCCGATGCCCACCCTGCTGGCGGGCCTCGATCCGCTCATCGCGGCCCTGGCCGCAGATGGGGGCGCAGCTGCAGCCAAGGCCATTCTCACCACCGATCTGGTGGACAAGCAGGTGGCTGTGGAGGCGGATCTGGGGGGGCGCCGGGTGCGGATCGGCGGTATGGCCAAAGGTTCAGGAATGATCCACCCCGATATGGCGACGATGCTTGGGTTCTTCAGTTGTGACGCTGGCGTCGACGCCGCCGTTTGGCAGGGGATGGTGCAGCGCGCGGTGCAGCGTTCCTTCAACGCCATCACGGTGGATGGAGACACCAGCACCAACGACACGGTGCTGGCCTTCGCTGCCGGCGAACCCCTTGTGGAGGATCAGCTTGCGGCCCTGGAAGAGGGGCTCACAGGAGCGATGCAGCACCTCGCCCAGGCGATTGCTCGGGATGGCGAAGGGGCGACCTGCTTGATCGAGGTGCAGGTGGAGGGTGCTGTGGATGAAGCTGCGGCGTTGCAGGTGGCGCGCACGGTCTGTGGCTCGTCTTTGGTGAAGACCGCAGTCCATGGCCGGGATCCGAACTGGGGGCGGATCGTGGCAGCTGCTGGCCGATCGGGTGTGGCGTTCGATCCTGATTCCGTCGCCCTATGGATCGGTTCGCATCAGCTCATGGCAGGCGGACAGCCCTTGGCGTTTGACCGCAGCGCTGCCAGTGAAGTGCTGAAGCAGGAACGAGTTCTGATCCGGCTCTCTCTGGGGGTTGGTTCTGGCTCGGGCTTGGCCTGGGGCTGTGACCTATCGGACCAGTACGTGCGCATCAACGCCGATTACACGACATGAGGCATGGCTTGTTGATCCCTGTCACAATCAGCACCTAACTTCAATGTGGCCGTGGACGAGACCAGCACCGCTGATATCCCTGTCACCAAGCGCCCTCAGATTTGGGTGGCTCCTTTGGTGGTCGGCTGTTGCTTTGCTCTCGGTTATGGCGTCACCCATCGGGTTCTGACTGTTGAAATTGACGTGGTCAATCCACGGCCGGCACGATTCACACCCGATCGGTTTCCCGGCGATTCGCTCCAGNAGATCCGNGCGANGAGCGATGCGGAGTACCGCCCGCTGGAGGCCGATATTGCAGCGATCGAGGCGGCTGAAGAAATGGAGCGCCAATCGCTGTTGCAGGCCAAGCAGCAGTTAGAGCAAGCCAAGCAAGCCGAGCTTGCGTTGCAAACTCCCAAACCTCCCGTCTGGACAGCACCGACCTGGTCAGACCCTGCCTTGATGCCGGCGCTAGAGCCTGTTGTGTTGCCTGCAGCTCCTGAGGTGGTGGCCCCGGCGGATTCACCGGTGTTAACGGCAGATCCGCAACCGGCCTTGCCTNCCCCCGGAGCAGAAGCATTCTTCGAAACGGTGACTCCTGAGAATCCCCCCCAACCCTGATCAAGAGCTGAATCTGCCAGAGTTGATTGAAATGCTGAAGCTTCATGGGCTCCTCGGATGCCTTGATTCGGGCCACGGTTAACCGGATCAGTGCACGATTGGGCCATGGCTTGGCCGATGCCGCTGCTGAACTGGCGGTCTTGGCTCAAGACGCTCCCGAGCGCTTCAAACAGGAGTGGGAGCTGTTTCAAGAAGAAGTGCGTGCTGAGGCTGANCGGCTGGAGAATGACGGTCAACCCTCGGCNTCAACNGCATCGGCTGGGCCCAGTGCCTCGTCGATGGATTCACCGCAGGCCCTGATTGACAGGCTTCGCGCCAANATTTCGGATCTCAGCCAACGGATCGAGGCTCGACCCTGATGATCGGATTGCTGCGAGCGCTCCGCATCTGGCGTGCAGTGCTCACGCTTCTGGCCCTTCTCTGGTGGGACGGACAGGCCTGGACTTACCGCGGCGGCATGACGGCTGAGCGGCGGGCACAACGCCAGAGGTTCCGGGCGCGTTGGCTCACCGAGGAANTGNTGTGTCTGGGTTCGGCCTTCATCAAGTTGGGCCAACTCCTTTCNGCTCGNCCCGACATNCTCCCGGCGGGGTGGGTGGCTGAGTTGGCGGCCCTTCAGGACAGTGTTCCAGCGATCAGCTTCGAGCAGGTTCAGAACGCGTTGGAAGAGGAGCTTGGTCAACGTTGTGCNGAGGTGATCGATCTGGATCCNGAGCCGCTTGGGGCAGCNTCNTTGGCCCAGGTGCACCGCGCCAGCCTGCGCAGTGGCCGTCAGGTGGTGCTCAAGGTGCAGCGCCCAGGGNTGGATCGCTTGTTCAGGNTGGANCTGGATGTGATGCAGCAGGTCGCTGCCGTGCTGCAACGCCATCCCAGTTGGGGGCGTGGGCGCGACTGGCCAGCGATGGCTCGGGAATGCCGGCGGGTGCTGCTGCGGGAGCTTGATTTTCGTGTCGAAGCCCAATATGCAGCGCGCTTTCGTCAGCAGTTCCTGGATGACGACCGCATCCGGATTCCCGGGGTTATCTGGGAACTCAGCACCCGTCGGGTGCTTTGCCTGGATTACCTCCCTGGAATCAAGGTCAACGATCGTGCTGCCTTGGTGGAAGCGGGGATTGACCCTGCTGCAGTGGCCGAAATCGGTGCAGCCAGTTACCTCAAGCAGTTGGTGCGGTTCGGCTTCTTTCACGCCGATCCCCACCCCGGGAATCTGGCGGTCGCCGCTGATGGTGCACTGATTTACTACGACTTCGGAATGATGGGCTTGCTTTCGGATGGCCTACGCCGAAGGCTNGGNTCCATGGTTGCGGCTGCNGCAGCCAGGGATTCAGCNGCCCTGGTGGACGAAATGCAGGCTGCTGGTGTGATTTCCTCAGGCATTGATGTGGGTCCGGTGCGCCGCTTGGTGCGGTTGATGCTCCAGGAAGCGCTCACCCCTCCGTTCACAGCGAATGTGATCGACAAGCTCTCCGGCGATCTCTACGACCTCGTTTACGGCCAGCCGTTCCGCTTGCCGGTGGAACTGATCTTTGTGATGCGGGCGCTGTCCACNTTTGAAGGGGTTGGCCGCAGCCTCGATCCCGCTTTTAGCCTGGTGGCGATTGCCAAGCCCTACCTCCTCCCCCTGATGACCTCCAGCGGATCCGGCTCGAATGATCTCTTCAACGAACTTGGTCGTCAGGTTGGTGCGCTGAGCAGCCGAGCGGCAGCGTTCCCCCGTCGTTTGGATGAAAGCCTCGAGCGCCTGGAGCAGGGGGATCTTCAGCTTCAGGTTCGTCTTGGCGAATCGGATCGCCAGTTCCGCCGCATGGCACTGGTNCAGCAATCCATCGGCCAATCCGTTCTGCTGGGTTGTCTCGCCTTGGCGACAGCGATTGTTGGGGCTAGTGCTCGGCCGTTGTGGGCTGTTGTTCCGGCTGCTGCTGCCGTCCCAGTGGGATTNGGTTGGTTTCGNATGCAAATGCGCATGCGCAGGGATCAGCGCTTGGAACANTTCAACAGCGCGTCCCGCAGNTGATCAGCGCCGTGAACATNGCTGGGCGGTTTCCTANAAAACCGCCCATGCTTTTCNGACTCAGCTNCGCCCGCGAGGGCCCTGGCCAACGGCACCGGCNTAAACGGCCTGGCTGCCCAGCTCGTCTTCGATNCGAAGCAGCTGGTTGTATTTGGCGACCCGCTCGCTGCGGCTGAGGGAACCGGTTTTGATCTGGCCGGCGCGGGTGGCGACGGANAGNTCGGCGATCGTNGTGTCTTCNGTTTCGCCACTGCGGTGGCTGATCACGCTGGTGTANCCGGAGCGGCCTGCCANNTCGATGGCCTGGAGGGTTTCGGTGAGCGAACCGATCTGGTTCACCTTGATCAGAATCGAATTGGCCGTGGCGCTGTCGATGCCCTGCTGCAGCCGCTTGGTGTTGGTCACGAACAGGTCATCACCCACCAGCTGCACCTTGCCGCCGAGGCGTTCTGTGAGCAGCTTCCAGCCGTCCCAGTCGTCTTCGGCCAGGCCATCCTCGATCGAGACGATCGGGAATTTGTTCACCAGTTGTTCGAGTTGGCCAACCATCTCGGCGCTGTCATAGCTGCCGCCGTCAAAGGCGTAGCGACCGTTTTCGAAGAATTCGGTGCTGGCCACGTCCAGAGCCAGGGAAATCTGCTCACCGGGCTTGTAACCGGCTTTGGTGATGGCTTCCACCAGGATTTCACCGGCTTCCATGTTGCCAAGGTCGGGAGCGAAGCCGCCTTCATCACCAACGGCAGTGCTCATGCCCTTGTCGCTGAGCAGTTTCTTCAGTGTGTGGAACACCTCGGTGCCCATCCGCAGTGCTTCGCGGAAGCTTGGGGCGCCGTGGGGTACAAGCATGAATTCCTGAAAGTCCAGGCTGTTGGCGGCGTGGGCACCACCATTGATCACGTTCATCAGCGGCACCGGCAGCAGGTTGGCCATGGGGCCTCCCAGGTAGCGATAGAGCGGAATGCCCAAGCCATTAGCGGCAGCACGCGCGGTGGCCATGCTCACCGCCAGGATGGAATTGGCACCCAGATTGCTTTTGTTGTCGCTGCCATCCAGCTCGAGCATCGCGGCATCCACGGCTGCTTGATCGAGGGCGCAGAGGCCGCAGAGTGCCGGTGCGATGCGCTCTTCGATGTGCGCGACAGCCTGGCTGACGCCCTTGCCCATGTAGCGGTCGCCGCCATCGCGGAGTTCATGGGCTTCGTGAGCGCCAGTGCTGGCTCCGCTGGGCACGATGGCCCGCCCCATGGCGCCGCCTTCGAGGAGCACCTCAGCTTCAACGGTTGGGTTGCCGCGGGAATCGAGCACCTCCCGGGCCACGATGGTGTCGATGACGAGGTCGAGGGAATCGATCACGTTGGGACGGACGCTTAACCCGGGGATCTTATGGGTCGCCCCTCTCCCTCATGCTGTGACGGGCCATACCCAGCCAGAATGATGGGATGTTCCCATTGCGCGACGCAGACCCATGCGGATGCTCCACACCATGCTGCGGGTTGCTGATCTGGAGCGGTCTTTGAGCTTCTACACCGAGGTGCTGGGCATGCAGCTTCTGCGTCGGAAGGATTACCCCAGCGGCCGCTTCACCCTGGCTTTTGTTGGTTACGGCTCCGAGAAGGATCACACCGTTCTGGAACTCACCCACAACTGGGACACCGAGAGCTACACCTTGGGAGATGCCTACGGCCATATCGCCCTGGGTGTTGAAGACATCCACAGCACCTGTGCGGGCATTGCGGATCAAGGCGGTCGCGTTGTGCGGGAGCCTGGACCGATGAAGCACGGCACCACCGTGATCGCCTTCGTCGAAGATCCCGATGGGTACAAGGTGGAATTGATCGAGCTGTCTTCTAAAGCCCCCGCCTGAACTGGATGACCTCATCCCCTGCATGGAACGGCAGCCTCACCCATGAGCCGGATCGCTTCAGCGATGCGGCCTGGGATCTGCTGCTGAGTGGTCAGGACGTCGCCCGGCGCTGGCGCCATGAGCAGTTGGATGTGGAACATCTCATCCAGGTGCTGTTCACCGACCCCTCCTGTCGGCGTTGGGTGGATGCCTTGCCGTTGTCAGCGGATGCGCTGCTTGATCGGCTGGAGGATGTCTTGGCTGAGCAGCCGTCAGGTCGCGGCGATGCACTGTTCATCGGTGAAGACCTGGAACAGCTGCTGGAGGCTGCTGAGGCTGTTCGTCGCCGCTGGGACGGCGCTCTGATCGGTGTGCCTGAGCTGCTGATGGCCATCGGTGCTGATCAGCGGGTGGGTGCTGAGCTGTTTGCTGATCTGGGGCTTGCCGCCGATCAGCTGGAGCTGTTGCTCCAGAACGATCTTGACGATCGGGTTGTCGGGGCTCCCTCTCCACCCCAGGGGCGGCCGGTGCCACGGTTCTCGCGAGAGTTTTCACAAGAGTCTTCACAAGAGTCTTCGCAAGAGGCTCCGCGGCGTGAACGGGTGGCTCGTGTCCCGGCGGCCAAGCCCAGTCGGCCAGACCCCCTCGAGCCTCCAGCTGCCCCCGAGGCCTCTCTGCAGGAGCCACCAACGGCGTTGGAGTCTTATGGCCGCGACCTCACCGCTGCAGCTGAAGAGGGAACCTTGGATCCGGTGATTGGCCGGGATGCGGAGATTCGCAATCTGATCAAGGTGCTCTCCCGCCGCAGCAAGAACAATCCGGTGTTGATCGGAGAACCCGGTGTAGGAAAGACGGCCATTGCCGAGCTGCTGGCCCAGCGGATCGTGGCGGGAGAAGTCCCGGAATCCCTGCAGGGCCTGCGCTTGATCGCCCTGGATCTCGGAGCACTGATCGCCGGAGCGAAATTTCGTGGGCAGTTCGAAGAACGGCTGCGATCGGTTCTGGAGGAGGTGAATCGCTCCGACTCCGGCGTGGTGCTGTTCATCGATGAACTTCACACCGTGGTGGGAAGTGATCGCAGCAGCACCGATGCCGGCAGCTTGTTGAAGCCCGCTCTGGCGGGTGGCGACTTGCGTTGCATCGGAGCCACAACTCCGGAGGACTACCGCCGCACGGTGGAAAAGGATCCGGCACTCAATCGCCGCTTCCAGCAGGTGGTGATTCGTGAACCTGATCTTGCCCTCAGCCTTGAAATCCTCCGCGGATTGAAAGAGCGATATGAGCTTCACCACGGTGTCACCATCACCGATGAGGCGATTCAGGCCGCGAATCGTCTGGCTGATCGCTACATCAGCGACCGCTGTCTACCCGATAAGGCCATCGATCTGATTGATGAGGCGGCAGCTCAGTTGAAGATGGAAGTCACCTCCAAACCGCAGGTGGTGGAAGAGGCGGAAGGGGATCTGCGCCGGGTTGAACTGGCGCTTTTGGCGGCTGAACAGGCACCGGCAGCGGAACGGATTCAGCTGCAGAGCAACCGACTGGCGGTGGCCAACCGGTTGGAGGATCTGCGTCGCCGCTGGCAGGAGGAGCGAGCGCAGCTCGAGGAACTTGGCCAATTGCTGCAGCAGGATGAAGATCTTCGCCATGCCATCGCTGAAGCCGAACGCGATGGTGATCTCGAGGAGGCAGCCCGCCTGCAGTACGACCAGCTCCATCGCGTCCAGCAGCGGCGTGATGAGCTGGAGGCCAGTCAGGCTGAATCTCAGGCCTCCGGAACCGCCCTGTTGCGTGAGCAGGTGGAAGCTGCAGATATCGCTGATCTGGTGGCGCGTTGGACGGGGATTCCTGTTCAGCGGTTGCTGGCGGGAGAGCGTCGCAAGCTGCTGGAGCTGGATCAGCAGTTGGGGGATCGGGTAATTGGTCAGGCAGAGCCTGTGGCTGCGGTTGCAGCAGCCATTCGCCGAGCCCGCGCGGGGATGAAGGACTCCCGTCGCCCGGTGGGCTCCTTTCTCTTTTTGGGACCGACGGGTGTCGGCAAGACGGAACTGGCGAAGGCGTTGGCTGCGTCACTCTTCGATGAAGAGGAAGCGCTTGTCCGCCTGGACATGAGCGAGTTCATGGAGCGCAACGCCGTGGCCCGGTTGATTGGTGCGCCCCCTGGTTACGTGGGTTACGAGGAAGGGGGACAGCTCACCGAAGCCGTGCGCCGCCGCCCCTATGCGGTGCTGCTGCTGGACGAGGTGGAGAAAGCTCACCCCGATGTGTTCAATCTGTTGCTGCAGGTGTTGGATGACGGGCGTCTGACCGATTCGCAGGGCCGCACCGTTGACTTCCGTCACACCGTGGTGGTGATGACCAGCAATCTGGCCAGCCAAGCGATCCTCGAGCATGCGCGCTCGGGATCTGCTGATGAATCAGGGTTGCAGCAACAGGTGGATGCTGCCTTGGCCAGCCAGTTCCGGCCGGAATTCCTCAACCGCATCGATGAGGTGATTCGCTTCCGTCCGCTCCAGGTCGTCGATCTTGTTCGGATTGTGCAACTTCAGCTCAACGATCTCGCCAAGCTGCTGGCGGAGCAGGGGTTGGAGCTGCAAGTGGATCCGGCTGTGGCCGAGCGTCTGGCCCGCGCGGGGCACGAACCGGAATACGGGGCTCGGCCGCTGCGGCGAGTGCTGCGCCGTCAATTGGAAAACCCCCTGTCCACACAGCTCCTCGAGGAACGGTTCAGCGGTGCGAGCGGAGTCCATGTCCGTCTGGGGGATCCAGACGCTGATGCCCTGGTGTTTGAACCCGTGAGGGTTTGAGGGCGTCCGGTAAGCTATCTGTTTGGCGAAGTGCCTACCGGCACCGTTGTCAACAATCGGTCCCATCTCCGTGACCAGCCCAATCTCCGAGGAAACCACCACAGACAGCTCCAAGGCTGACGCCGAGTCACAGCGCTCTGGCGGATTCTTGGCAGACACGGTCGACGAACTGAAATTGGTCGTCTGGCCCAGTCGGCAGCAGCTGTTCAGCGAATCCATCGCCGTGATCCTGATGGTCAGCCTGTCGGCAGCCACCATTGCTGCGGTGAGTCGCTTCTTCGGATGGGCTTCGTCCCAGGTGTTCCGCTGACTCGAATCACCCCTTTCGCCGTGCCCGACGACCTCACCACAACGGACACCTCTGAGGTGCTCGATCTGCCGGCCCCGAATGACGGGGAAGAGGGCACCTTGCCCCCGGCCGCTGTTGCCAATACCGCGATCGCCCGTTGGTACGCCGTTCAGGTGGCGTCCAGTTGCGAGAAGAAGGTGAAGGCCACCCTCGAACAACGCGCTGTCACGTTGGGCGTCAGCAACCGGATTCTGGAGATTGAGATTCCTCAAACTCCTGCCGTCAAGCTGAAGAAAGACGGCACCCGTCAGTCCACTGAGGAGAAGGTGTTTCCGGGCTACGTGCTGGTTCGGATGGTTCTCGATGAAGACACGATGATGGCGGTGCGGAGCACCCCCAATGTCATCAACTTCGTGGGTGCTGAAGACCGCCGTGCCACCGGCAAAGCGCGCGGTCACATCAAGCCGCGTCCATTGAGCCGTTCTGAAGTGGATCGCATCTTCAAGCGTGCCGCTGAGAAGAAAACGGTGGTCAAAGTGGATCTCACCGAAGGGGATCAGATCCTGGTCACTGCCGGACCGTTCAAGGATTTCCAGGGAGAGGTGATCGAAGTCTCAGGCGAGCGCAACAAGCTCAAGGCTCTCCTCTCCATTTTCGGTCGAGAGACCCCAGTGGAATTGGAGTTTTCTCAGATCAGCAAGCAGAACTGATCCGGCGGCGGCCGTCTCCCTGTGGAGGGCGGCCATTGGGGTGGGTGACCACTCCGCCGCATCCAGCCTGAGGGCTTGGTGATCCGCAGCAGTCCAAACACCCCAGCCGATGGCCAAGAAAGTCGTAGCTGTAATCAAGCTGGCCCTAGATGCCGGCAAAGCCAACCCCGCGCCGCCGGTGGGTCCTGCCCTCGGTCAGCACGGTGTGAACATCATGATGTTCTGCAAGGAGTACAACGCTCGGACGCAGGACAAAGCCGGACTCGTGATTCCGGTGGAGATCTCGGTTTTTGAAGACCGCAGTTTCACCTTCATCACGAAG